>JBHLLJ010000033.1:0-26159 GCA_048885705.1 Candidatus Hermodarchaeota archaeon
GGGATATGTAGTTAAAATGATTTTCAATAAATATGATATTGGGAAATATTTTAAATTAACACTTTTCTCAGATGAAACAGGGTTTTATAAGCCAAGTCCAATAATGTTTAAGACAGCTTTAAAAAAGCTTAATTGTAAACCACAAAACTCAATTCATATTGGAGATCGATTGGAAACAGATATTAAGGGCGCAAAGAAGTGTAATATGTTAACAATCTGGTTGAACGATTCAAATTCCACAAGATCAGAAAAAATTCAACCTGATTATGAAATTTACCAAATTTATGATGCTGTTCCCATAATCAAAGGAATTCCTTAAATCAGATTTTATTTAGATATTATATCTGTTATTTCTCTTAAATTCAATTTGATAGTGATTAATTATAAATAACGTTGTTATCATTTTTAATTTAAAAGTCTTTAATATAGACGAGTGTTTTTACTCTTATGAAAACATGTCCATATTGTAACAACCCTATTCAGGAAGATTGGGCTTATTGTAAGAATTGTAACAAACCATTAATCGTAAATTTAGAAGATTCTTTACACAGAAACATAAAATTCCCTTATGATGAACCTAAAACTTATCATTTAGATGTGGAAGAGGAAAACAGTGATTATGACACAATTATTATCAAAGATGAAGAAATAGATCAAAAAATAAAAGAAATTGATGAAACTTTAGAGCGCCAAGAAATTCTTGGAGAATCGATATCAGGATCAATATTATTAGAGAAATCAGGTTTATATTATAGAAAGAGAGATTTACAAAATGCCTCAAAAAATCTTGAATTAGCACTAAAAAACTTTAGAGAAGAGAATGATAGACTTAATGAGGCTATTTGTTATAATGAATTAGGTATAATTCAAGAAGATAATGGATTTTTTGATCAAGCAATTTACAATTTTAATAGATCGCTTGAAATTCTTGAAGATTTAGATGATAAAACTAAATTCATCAAAGTTCTTAACAATTTAGGAAATATCTATTTTTTACTTAAAGATTTAGAACAGTCATATAAATACTATCAAAAAGCCTTTGAGCTTTCTAACCAAGAGAATTTAATTTTTGAAGAAATAAAATCCTCTAGTAATTTGGTAGAAGTTCTATATTTATTAAAGGATTATAAACGGATTAAAAAAATATTAGAAAGAAATATAGAATTCTTCAAAGAAAAGGAGGATATATACGGAATTATTCAAACAGAGATAAAATATGGAAAATTATATTATTTAATGAATGAAGATTATGAAGAATCTTACCATCATTTAACTAAAGCACTAGAATTGATTAATAAAGTTGGAGATAATATATCAATCTATATTAAGTCTAGACTAGAGTGGGAATGTTATTTTTATCTCGGAAAGATTTACTATTTACGAGATAATAATACAAAGGCTGAAGACCTATTTCTAAAAAGTCTTGAAGCTGTTCGTATTTTTGAAATTGGAGATAACATCAAAGAAGGTGAAATTCTAGAGAGCTTAGCAGAATTGTATATTTCAAAAGGTGATATCAAAAAAGCCATTGAATATTATAATTTATCTAGTGAGATTTTTTATAAATATGGTAACAACGCTAAAAATGCAGAGCTTAAATTCAAAATTGGTAAAATATATTTGGAATATGAGGAGGATACTGCACAGGCCATAAAATTTTTTGAAGAATCATTGGAAATTTATGAAGATTTAGAATATTTCAAAGAAAGTGCCATTATCCTCAATAAATTAGGAGATATTTATGTTAATAAAAGGATGATTGAAACAGCTATTTCATTTTTTGAAAGAGCCCGAAACTATTATCAAAACATCCAAGATGAAGATAACACGAATTTATTAAGTGAAAAAATAAGATCCTTTAATATTTAAGCAAAAGTATTTTTATTCACTATTGTAAATCTCAAAGTCTTCCTTCTTGTATACTTTTGTATCATATTCTTCAAAACCTATTCCTTTTATGAAAGAATATGACACTTTATTATCTTTATATACCTCACACCTAATCTCTTTTACATTTGGATAGTGTTCTTTTAGGTATTGCCAACTAGCCGTCCCTAAAATCGTACCAACACCTCTTCTTTGAAATCTAGGGATAACCGCTAATGCTGCAATAACTGCAAATTCCTTATTTTCACCTTCAAAATCGAGAAGTATAAAAGCTGCATCTGTTCCGTAAACTTTCCCTATAAGAAAAATAGTTTCAGGATATTCAAGGATTTTTTTTAAATCTGTCTTGGTTATAGGACGAAATGGTGTATTTGATGTTAACCAAGCTCGATTATAAATATTTTTTAAGCTTTCAAGATCTTCGGGAGTAGCTTCTCTGATCTTAGCTTTAACAATATTATGCTCTATTTTATCCTTAAGTTTATCTTCAAATTCTTTATTAATTTTTTCAACAGGAAGTCTCATTTGGATATAAACCATACCATCCTGATAAAGATCTACGACTTCCTTATCCACTTCTACATTTTCTTTTTTTTTTGTTTCAATAGATAAAAAAAAAGCTCTAATCTTTCTTTTTTTCAAATCTAATCTTGGATGTGCCATGATTAAAAGGAGTATTTTTAGAATTATGATATTAAATTTAATTTTTCTCGAATTATGTTCTCTGCTGATTCATTCAATAAGAATTTTTCTCTCAATTTTGAAATACCTATCTGTATTCTCTTATTTAGGCTTGGATCTTTTAATAGATTTTTCCTCTCGCATGAAAACTCAAAATTCGATCTGATAGCCATATCATTTTCAATTCTATCCTTTAATAAATCCTTTAAATTTATGAATGTGTCTGAAATATCTTCATAAAGATTATTAGGGTCGTTAGTTATATATCCCGGAAAAACAATATTCATATATTCTTCCATATTATCTTCATCTTCAATAAACATGGCATAAACTGGCATGTAGATCCATTGTATAGGTCTTGAAAACAAGTCTGATTGATTATCATTGAGAGACCATCCTGTTAGTGTTTGAGATTCTTGTAAACATGTATTTTGCTTTAATTCTATAATGTCCATAATCTTCTCAAATCGTATTTCTATTTGTTCTTTCAAATTCTGTAACTCAGAGATTTTTACTTGTTTTTCACTTTCAAATTCAGTTAATTGTCTATCTCTATCTTTGAGTTTTGATTCTAAAGAGTTCTTAAACTGCTCTAATTTTTGGTTTGCTTCAATATCAATTTGAGAAGCTCGAGCTTTCAGCTCATGAAATTTTTGTTTTAATGCAATAAGTGTTTCTAAAAACTTATTACCCTCATCTGTTAGATAATTAAATTGATTTTCAAAATGAGGCATAAGATCCTCAAATACTCTACTTTTCAAACTATCATCACTTGTAAAGAATTTGTTTTTTTTAATCATTTCTTCAAGGTGACGTTCAAATGTTTTAAATAAAGTAGACATATTTTCAACTATCCTCTTCTTTTCGTTGACATTCCATTGATCAATTTTATCCTGTTCTAATTTTATTTGCTCATCTACTTGATATGTATCAATAGATGTAGTTGTTTTGGAAATTTGACTAGAATATCTTGAATCTATATCCTTCAATTGCACATTTAAATCAATAAGCCATTTGCTTACTTCTTTGTTTATTAATTCTATTTGTGTTTTCCATCGTAATGAATTTCCCTTCATTGTATTGATTATTTGGCGATATTCTTCTGAAATATTTAATGCGTGTTCCGTAGAAATACTTGCATCTAATACAGTATAATCTGCAATTGGTTTATATTCAATTAATGGTATGATTGAAAAAAGCGTTTGAAGAAATTCTGGGTTAATTAACCCATCTATTTTAAGAGTATGAAATTCTGACTCTTCTCCTTCACCAATTTCTAGAGCATCTTTATCTTTATATGTTAAAATATCATATAGTATATTTAATTGTTCGATTTGAGAACGATTATCGATATTCCTAAGAATGTGACCAATTAAGGGTTGGCGAGGAGGATTAGAAAATCTACCTATTTTTCTAAATAAATTCAAACCATCTAACATGATATGTGTACTAATTACTCCTTGAATGCTCAATATTGGCCAAAGAAGTCTCGAAAAGGATAAAATTTTTTTATTTTTTTCTAAATCTTTTGATAATAAATAAAATGCCAAAGCTAATTCATCATTACCTTGAATTGAAAGGGGATGGGCTCCTTTTCTAATAAATAATGGTAATAAATATTGATTTCCGTGAACTGTCATGGATTTTATCTTTGCTTTTTAATTATTTTCTCAATTATAATATTCAAATATATTAAATTTAAAGATCTTCAGTTTTAAATTTTTAATCTTTTTTTCCAGATAAAAATACTATTGAATAAAAGTAATTAGATAATAAAGAAGAAAGCAAATTCATTTAAGTTGTTCATAATTATTAGCTATTACCAATATAAGTAGTGCTAACAATATGAGTAGAGGAGGTAATATTGCTCTTACATGAGGCATAGCAGCTACATCAAGTGCTCCTTGTAAAATTCGACCTCCGATAAAGTAAAACATAAAACCAATAGCATTTAAAGCATAAGATCTTCTTAGCACACCAAAAGTTTTCCAAGCAAGATATAGAAATATAAATGGAATAAGCGTAAGAAACAACGGCATAAAAATGAAATTAAACAAAAATCTGCCTAAAGGATATACCCAACCAAACAGATTTACTGTTATTAAGCTTGGAAGTGATGCATCAGGATAATCACTTACGAAATCTGGATCCATAAAAAGTCCATCCGATAATATCAATGCAAGTAATCCAATTATTATTGGAATTACTATTAAACTGATTCTAAGTAATATTTTTATATTATTCTTGTTTTTAGACCAATCTTTCACTGAGAATCTTTTCACTTCAGTTTTCTCTAATTGAGTGTCTGGAGGAAATATGAGAATTCCTAATACTCCCACCGCACAAGCAGTTCCTAACCAAGTGAAGAAAGTAGCAAATCTATAATTTATCATCAAAAATGCTACAACAGTATCACCATTAGTACCAGTATAGAGTTCTGGAGCAAAAAAATAATATACTATGAAAAATACTCGTGCAATTCCAAAAAATAGAAAGAATAAGCTAAAGAATAGCCAATATGATTTCCTTGAAGTTCTAAATCTCATAAATAGGAAATAGAAAAACAATAAAAAGAAATATCCTACTATGACAAAATAAAACCCCATTTCTAGCACTTCCCAGAAATTATATTGGAAATCTTGAAATAACATAATTTATCAATTTTATTTTTAACTTTAAAAAAAATATAATATAATTATTATATTCCTATTATAAAAATTTATTTTAATTTACTTGTAATATCTTAAAATACTAATACTATAATACACTTTTTTATAATATATGAAAATTGAGGATAACATAGAAACATTCAATTCATTAATCAAACGGCGAGGATTTATATGGGGGCCTTCTCCAGAAATTTATGGGGGTCTTGCAGGCTTTTATTCTTATGGCCCAGCCGGGATGGCTCTAAAAAATAACATATTAAATCTTTTTCGTCAAGAGTTACGTTATTTTGGATTTGGAGAAGTTGAATGTCCAACAATTATGCCAGAAATTGTATGGATAGCATCTGGACATTTAGAACGTTTCATTGATCCTGTTATTAAATGTGACAAATGTAATACTCTTTATAGAGCTGATAAGTTTCTTCAAGATTCTCTTCCAGATCTTATGATAGATGGCTTATCATTTGACGAAATGGAGAATTTAATTAAAAAAAACAATCTATTATGCCCCAAATGCGATACTACTTTTAATAAAATAGAACAGTACAACTTAATGTTAAAAACTCAAGTAGGCAATAATGTAACCGCATATTTAAGACCTGAAACAGCAACGACAACATATTTATTATTTAATCGTTTAGATCAAGATGCTAGGAGACAATATCCAATTAAAATTTACCAATATGGGAAAGCTTATCGGAATGAGATCTCTCCACGACAAGGTGTTCTTCGAATGAGAGCATTTGATCAATTTGAACTACAAATGTTTATTGGTAAAAAACAAGAAATGGAACTTGAAGAATATAAGGAATATAAAAAGGAAACCTTACCCTTATTAGATTGGCAACTTCAAGAAAAAAAAATTGATAAACCTCAAATTATTTCACTTGAAAAAGCGATTAAAAGTAAAATTCTTAAAAAACCAGCGTTTGCTTTTTGTCTTTATATTAGTTACTATTTAACTCTAATACTAGGCATTCCAAAAGAATTAATTAGATTTAGGCAACACTCAATAAACGAACGTGCCCACTACGCTGATGATGCATGGGATTTAGAAATAAAAACAGAACAATTTGGATGGGTTGAAATTTGTGGAGTTCATGACAGAACTGATTATGATTTAAGAAGACATGCTGAGTTTTCAAAGCAAAACTTTGAAGTGAATATAAATTCTAATTCAAATGTTAAAGAAATCCCCCAGGTTCTTGAAATTGCATTCGGAATTGATAGAATTATCTATTGTTTACTTGAAACGACTTTTAATGTAGAAGAAGGTAGAATAAACTTAAAACTAAAACCTACATTAGCTCCAAATGCAGTAGCAGTCTTTCCACTTGTCAAAAATAAAGAGAAAATTAAAAATCTTGCGTTAAAAGTTCATAGAAATTTGTTAGAAAATCGCATCAATTCATTTTTTGATAGTGCTGGTTCTATAGGAAAAAGATATCGAAGACAAGATGAAATTGGTACAATGTATTGTATAACGATAGACTATGAATCTTTAGAAGATAATACAGCAACACTTAGATTTAGAAATTCAATGGAACAAGAAAGGATCAAAATTAATGAATTGTTGGATACTTTAAAGAATAAAATTGATGCTTTTGATTAAGCTAAGTTAATAATAATTCTTCTTTTTGGAAATACTGCTTTTCTATTATATAATATCAATTTATAAATCTATACAATAAAGAGAAGGATCAATCTTGAACAGTTGTTAAATATTATGATCTAAAAGAAACTGTCAGAAAAAATTTTAAAGAGAAGGATTTTTTTACATTATAATTTAAAAAGTATAGTTCAGTAAATAGCTATTAGATTTCTTTATATTAGGAAAAATGAAGTTTTTGAATTTATTTGAAACTAAAAAGAGAAAAAAAAAGAAAAAGCAAAGTCTAAAATTATTAATTTGCTTATTTTTTACATTTATTATTTTACTGAATTTTTTATCAATTACTAGTATAAATCATAAAATTAACTATACAGACGACAATTTCTCTACAAATTATAATAATTTTGATAATAATTCGTTTACAAAAGATTTAAAAACAAGTTCTACAATTTCAATGCTCCAGGACCCTTTTACTAAAAATTTTGAACAATTACGCACATTTTTTGAGAATAAGTATCAATCAAATTTAGATTTTGATATTTCTGTTTATTATAGATATGGAGATACAGATGGAGATATTCTTGATGGTACAATTTTTTCAGAAGATAATTTGCTCTATTATAAATCATTAAAGCAATCTGAAATAGATGATTTTGAAACATATGAGATCTATTTAGATCTGAAAGATACATCTTTATGGTATGAAGGCAATGTTGATGAATACAAATATGGTTTTGTTACCTCGATTGATAATACAACTGGTGAATTTAAAAATGATAATAGGCTATTAACAGATAATCTAATGCCAATTTTTCTTTTAATTGAAAATATTGGCTCTGAAATCAATAGTTTCACTATTAGTGGAACGAGTCCTAAAGACTCCATTAATGAAATGTTCTATTTAATAAATTCCTCTCAATTCTGGGATGATAGGTATAATTATAACGGATTTTACAGCTATAATTCATCATATACAAAGTATGCTGAAAGTAATTTTTATGCAATATTGGCAAACCTCTTAATTCATCGAAGTTATCAAAATCTCGGTTTGGATCAGTCCATTAGAGATCGTGCTTATGAACTCGCAAATCTTACAATAGTAGACATGGTTGATAAAGGGTATATGTGGGATGCTTCAGAAAAAGCATTTTACCATAATGCCAATAGAAATTGGGATACATCTCTTGCGGGGCAAAAATATTATCACTTAAGTGCTAATGCTTTAGGTATAATTACTTTATTAGAGTTTTGGGTTGAATCTGGCATGGCAAGTGATTCTATATATTACCAAAATGCAATTGATCTATATGAAAGTCTTAATTATTTGTATGATAACGGCCTTTATAAGAAAGTTGCTCTTCCTGGATGGAGTGATATATTTGACCATAGTAAAGATCTTAAAGATAATGCGTTGATGATGAGAGCCTGTTTGAAGCTATTTGAGGTTACAGGTAATATTACCTATTACAATAGAGCTTTAAAAATATACAATTCAATTGAAGACAATCTTTATGATGATGTTAATAACGCTTATAATTTCTCTCTAACAAACACTACTAAATCATTTCACTCAAATCTTAAATTGAGTGAAACATATTTAAATGCTTTTACGATCTATAATAGCGTAGTTTTAACTGCAGCTTATAACGTATCAGGAGATAGCCCCAATTTTACTTTTAATCAAGATATAATGAATATTACATCAACTTATTCATTTAAAAAAACAGGACAATATTTCAATCCAGAAAATGGCTCATATGGTTATTATAATATACAATATGAAATAACTAACTATAGTATTAATTATGTTTTTAAATACCCCAATGGAAGTTTCTTCTATGAATTTAGCAATTTTATTGGAGACCCTGAAATTAAATATACTCTTTTATATGAAATTAATGATACTCTCCCCATAAGCGATGGTTATTATATATATTTGTGGGCTAATACGTCTTATTTTAAATTGACTGATATTATAAAGCAATTTAATGTTACCTCTGGATTAATTTGTGAATCAATTCAAAGATTACCCGAAATTCTATATCATGGTCAGATTGTGAATGTGTCTATAAATATTAATTATACAAGAAAAGAAGATTCATTATTAACAGCATCATTAGAAGGAGAAAATATTGAAATTTTTCCCTCCCAATTGATTAATTTTACCGTCTCTCACGAAATTAGAATAAATTTTAACCTCACGGCTAAATTCGATGCAGAACCTGGAATTACTGAAATCTTTTTTAAAATTAAAAAGGGTAATATAATTTACTTAGAACTTAAAAAAATAATAGAAATTGGATACTCATTTGCTTACAGTAATTTTCTTTATCAAAATAAAGTAGTTAAAGGAGATAATATATTTGTTTCTATGATCTTGAAAAATTTTCTCCCAAATGCAACCCAATCTCTAAATGTGAGTTTTAAAGGAATTACTAAAGACTCTATTGAAGATTTTAAACAAGAGGAAACATTAAATGAAAAAGAAATAAGAACTATTTCATTCTATTTAAAAACTTCAGAATCAATATCAAATAAAACAATTACAATTGAAATGGAAATTCTAATTAATACAACAATATTTTATTCAAAAAGTTTTAGTGTTGAAATAATTCCAAAATTTGAGATTATTAGTGCAACTTTCCCTCAAAAAATACCACAAGGCGAATCGGCTTATTTAATTATCGTTGTTAAGAACAATCAAGAAAGATCTGAAAGTTTTTCTTTATATATAAATAATATAAAGCAAATTACAAATTTAGTTGAATTAGATACAGGTGAGAATATAATTATAACAAGTACAACACCTAGTATTAATCCTTATGAATTTGGAATAAAGAAATTTAAAGTTGTATTAAAGGATAGTGAAAATGAGGATATAGCTTTATTATATTTTGAACTTTCTCTCGAATTATCAAGTTTAAATCTAATTTTATTCTATATTTTGCCTATTCTAGCTCCCATTGGAATCATCTTATATTTTAAAAACAAATATATTAAACATAAGAAATTAAGAAGATGAGGTTATTGTGGTAAAAAGACAAATTTGTAATCAAGCTCTAATTATTTTCATAATTATAAGCTTTTTTGTAAGCTTTGCAGGTATTTCGTTAAATTATTCTCAAGAAACTGAATACACTCAACATAGGGGGGAAAAAATTCCTGAAATTGCGCAAGATCCCATACCATATGGGGCTATATCCCAAAATATTTCAAGTGTATATCGACTTTTTGAATCAATTAATTTTACATTAAATACTTTTGATTTTACTGGTGCTAATTACACAAAGATGCAAATATCTTTTACTAATGGTTCAATTAAGGAATTCGATATGAAATATATAGGAGGGGATGATTTTCTAGGAATTTATAAACCACCATACAACGCACCATTAGGAATGCAGAATGTAAGTTTTCTTATTTATAATGAGACTAATCACTTATTAAATACCCATACAACTTACAGAAATTTCACAATTTATACGAATTATCTCATAAATTTATACAATTCAGAAAATCAACTTAGTTCAGAATATTATATTAATGACACAATATACGCAGAGTTATTAGTAAGTAATTTTAAATCTTACAATTTTACATGGAATACAACAATTGTAAATAGTTTAGATCAATTTGTTCAATATGATACGGTAAATTTTGAGAGAGATATTAATCAGTTCAACATTTTATTAAAAAACGAAACTTTCAACAGAAATCAGTTCTATTATGTCCAATTGAATATGACTGATAAAATTTCTGGAAGGAAGGAAACAGCTTATTATCCTTTTTATGTGAGAAATAATAAACCAAGATTTATCTCACCTATCAATGTATCTCCTGAGGAAGTTTTTAGAACTGAAGATTTTACAATCTCATTTAATGTTACCGATATAGAGAATAAAGCAGAAGATCTGACGCCATACATGACTATTTATGATGCTAAAGGTGCAGAAGTAATCTCAAACAATTTAATAGATTATGATAGTAATAATTTATTCTCAGAAACTTTTAGCATAGGTGCAGGCAGACCTGTTGGTAAATATAAAGTTAATATTACATTAATTGACACAAATTATGATTTTAGTACAAAAAGTGCTTATTTTACCGTGAAAAATAACCCACCTGAAATTCATTCCTATAGTATTAATGGATTAAACATGGATCAACCTATATCAATATTTTATAGCAGAGATTTAGTCTTTTCTTTCAATGTGTCTGATATTGAAGGAGTAGCATATGTGAAGGTTGCCCTTTTTGGCGAAAATGATGAATGGTATAATATTACTCGAAATTATTTTGGAGAAAATACTGAAATTACTATCAGGACGTTTGATTTAACTGGTGAACTTTGGTATGTATATATTTATGTCATTGATACAGATGGGATGGTTATAGGTTTAACTGAGGATTATGATAAAGCACCACAGGCAATTAGAATTATTCCTGATATTGTAGGTTATTATTTACCCTGGATTTTATTTTTTGGTGGGATAATCTTTGGATTACTATTAGGTGTTGTTATTGCATATACTTATTTCAAATCAAAAGGGAAACCTCAAAAGATTACAACTAAAAAGAAAGAAATGCAAATCAAAAAGCCTAAAAAGAAAAAAATGAAAGAAGTACCTATTAAAGAGGAACCCGAAGAGGAACATATTGGGGAATCAAAACCTGAAAAAATAAAAGAAGAAATTCCTCAAAGAAAAATAAAAAGAAAATTATAATTCTTTTTTGTTATTTACTCAAAATATCATAAAGGCGATATTGAAATTTTCCAAGCGTTCCCCCATAATTACCTGCAGATATGCGATTTATCCCTGGAACTTTTACTGCAGCTTCAATTCCAAGCTTTATTGCTTTTATTATAGCTTCTTCTGTAGCACCATCAAGAACAATTTCATAAATACAATTATCTTCTGTTTTTAATTCTGAATCTTCAATTTTTGACTTTAAAGTGGGACAATATTTTTGGTTAGTCGAAGCTCGCATAAATTCATATTTAGATCCAACCTTAGATCCAGAACGCACAATACCACCAGGAAATGGAGCAATTACATTAGGTACATCCATTATTGCTTCTATAGCTTTTTCAGCGGCTTCTAGAGAAGAATCTTGGTCTTTTCCAATAATTAAAAAGTTGCCACCAGCTATTCCTTTTCCTACTTTAAAAGAGTTTTGAACAACAAATTCACCCTCCATTACTGGAATCTTAAACGCCTCAAATGGATAAATGCCTTCAAGTTTTTCTTGGAATCCATCACCAAAAAATTTTAAATTATTTCCCACCTTTATTTCAAATTCTTTTGAAGCATCGAGGGAGACATTTAAAGCATCAAAACACGCTGTAGTTGGGCAAGTTAGAATACATTCACCAATTCGATGTGTTAAAACCATGCTCATCTCCTCTTTTTTATTCTTAAAAAACATTAATATTACTCCTGGGCGTCTATCAGGTGTGTTTTCTTCATTTACAAAAATATCAATTCCAGCTTCAGCATCACAACCGATTGTTGATGTTCCATAGCCAGTTGCTTCCTGAGCAGCGATATTTGCCCATTTTTTATTCTTTGCTGTTACTAATACTCGAGTAAAAACAGTTCCAAAAGCTTCACAGAATGTATCTTCAATCTCTACACCATTAATCTCCATTTTAATCACCATTCTTTAAATATTGTAATTTTTCTTTTTTTTTTTTATAATTTGTATATACATATAGAGTTCCTTATTTTATAAAATTTAAAACAAAAAATAAAAACATTGAAAAATTGTAAGATTACATAACTTATATTTTAAAATTCGAATTAACAAAAAAAATTGGTTAAAAATGAGTGAAGAAAATAAAGTACTTAAAATTGGTATTCTTAAAAATGGAACAATAGGTTCTTCTTTATTACTTGCTTTTTTATTAGATGAACGAGCCGAAGCTACCAGGATCGATGTAAGAGAAGTAACTTCTGGAGCTAAAATGCACCCTCCAGACCATTGCATAGATACTATGAAAAAGTTACTCGAATTTGAGCCAGAATTAATAATAATGTCCAGTCCAAATGCCTCTTTACCTGGTCCTAAGGCTGTAAGAGAAATGACTGGAACAATCCCAACTATAATAATTTCTGATGCCCCTGCTAAAAAATCTATTGATGAAATAAAAGAAAAGAATATGGGTTATATATTAGTGAATTGCGATAGTATGATCGGAGCACGTAGACCTTTTCTTGATCCCATAGAAATGAGTATATTCAATTCAGATTTACTAAAGGTATTGGCAATTACTGGTGCTTTGCAAGTAATAGCTGAAGAATTAAATAAGGTTATCATGGATATGCTTGATGGTAGACCCCCAAATCTGCCTGAAATAATTATTGATGCGAATATAGCAACAGAATCAGCAAATTTTTCTAATCCTTATGCTAGAGCTAAAGCAATAGCAGCTTTTGAACTTGCTGCCTCAGTATCTAGAGTTACTGGCAAAGCATGTTTCCAATTAAAAGAGCGATCAGATTATATGCCACTTTTAGCAGCAGCTCACGAAATGATGAGAACAGCTGCATTAATGTGCGATACAGCAAGAGAAATTGAAAAATCTAACGATACAGTAATTAGAAGACCTCATCATGCTAAACAACAAATTCTAAGTAAAATTGGTTTATATGATAAAGAACAATAGTTTGAATTAATTTATCTAAACTCTTAATTTTTATTTTTACATTTATAATTTAAAATTCAGAACTTATTAAATAAAGTTGTAAATTTTTAAAAGCATCCCCTGTTAACGCATTCATAACACTAGAAAATACTCCAGGTTGTTTATTTCTTGTTACAGCCATTAAAACCGCTCCATTAGTAACTTCCTTTACTAAAATCCAACAAATATCTGATTCATAGACTACAGTAGATAATGATAAAGGAGATAAATTTGAGACTTTTTGAAGTTCCATTATTTGTTGGTAAATATTATAAATATTAGAATCCAATGTTCCAATTTCAAATTTCATAAACTTTAATGGCTTTGATTCAATTTTACCAAATGTAGAAGAAATTAATAATCCATCGGGTTGATTAAATAATAGATATTCAGATAAAGTATTGAGCTTTAACTCATCTAGTAAGTAACGTATTTTTCCTAAGCGTTGCATAGATAATGTATTCTTTTGAATTTCATAATCAAGTATTTCAATTAGTCTATGTTGGGCACTCCCTTCTTTAACAGATACAGGAGTAAAGGAGAGTTTTGATAACAAACCATTATTCATATCCTTTGTAAGTATTTTGTAGAATTCATCTTCCCTTGATTCTTTTAGATCTATTTTATTTAGTAATACATAAACCATGTCAATTTTGGGAGAGAATTCAAAGACAAATTTTAGAAATTTATCAAAAACATCACGTACTTCAGGATCGATTGCACTAGAATCGACCATAAAAACTGCAGTGGTTGCCTCTGAAAATATTAATTCTCGTTGAGATTCTGAGAAGTAGCGCTCCATATAGCGTTCCTGACCTCCAAGATCCCAAACGTTAAGCTCCATTATACCACGGAAAATAAAATTCTCTCGAGAAACACCTTTTGTAGGTTTTAGATTTAAAACTTTCATAAAATTGTACCCGAGACAAGTTGTCCGCATTAATGACGTCTTACCCGCTCCCGCAGGACCGAACAATAAAATTTTCATTTAAATATAACCAGCTTAACAATTTGTTTTTTAATTAACTTCAATATATTTTTTATACTTTAATTTTTATTTAATTTTTTCTAATTAGAAAGAGAAAATTTGTTTTTAAACGAATTTGAATTTAAATGTAATTAATCATTTTTAATTATCATTTTTAATTATGAATTTTAATTAATCACATCTTTAGTTAAAAAAATAAATTGAAAGGAAAATGAATTTAGAAGATTATATAAGAAATGTACCTGATTTCCCTGTTGAGGGAATTCAATTTAAAGATATAACAACATTAGCAAAAGAACACTCAGCTTTTAAAGAATCGTGCGATAAAATTATAAATTACTATAGAAATAAAGGTATCACTAAAGTAGCTGCTATTGAAGCAAGGGGTTATGTTTGGGGGGGTGTGATAGCTTATCAATTGGGAGCTGGATTTATTTTAATGAGAAAACCAGGTAAATTACCATATAAAACTTTAAAAGAAACATATGAGCTTGAGTATGGAACAGATAGTATTGAAATGCACATTGATGCTATTAAAGAAGGAGATAAAGTATTAGTCTTTGATGATTTATTAGCTACTGGAGGAACTGCTAAAGCAGCATGCAATCTAGTAGAGAAAGCTGGTGGCGTCGTAATAGGAGTAGCGTTTGTAATTGAATTAACAGGAAGTTTACATGGGAGAGATAAATTGAAAGAATATGATGTTCTTTCTTTAGTAGAAATTCCAGTTGAAGAATAAGATTATCTCAATGTAAATTAGTTTTAGAAATTACTTTCAAACTATCTTTTTTTAAATTCTTTCTAATTCTGGTGGAATATAACCAAATGTATTAAAAAATCTTTTCCTTACCATATCACTATTAAAATTTTGAGTTTGAGCTCCAGTCGTTTCAACAACAAATGATCCAATTATAGAGCCCAATCGGCATGAATCTAACAGACTCATATCTAAAGTTAGACCTGTTAGTATTCCAGCACGATATCCATCTCCAGCACCAGTCGTGTCGATTATTTTATTGGGGGTTGCGATAGGTATATGAACTCTGTAAATTTTATTATTTTTATCTTTATAAACTAATTTAGATCCTTTAGATCCCTCTGTTATTATGATTGCTTTGATAAAGTCAAGAATTTTCTCTTCAGTTAACTCAGATTTCTCTTTTATTTGTTTTATCTCATGTCTATTACCAATCAGTATTTCAGATTTCTTAAGTAATTCTATTAAATTATCTTTTTTGAAAAGTGGTGTTACTTGTCCAGGATCAAAAATAGTGGGGATATTCAAATCACTTAATTGAAGAGCAAAATTTGTCATTGCTTCTATACTCTGTGTTGAATTAATAGCATAAATAAACTCTTCTGGATTTGAAATTCTCTCTTTTAAATCAATATCTGCACATTTAGTTAAAGCTCCACCATGAAAAATAATCATTTGATTAGCTTTAATATCATTGACAATGTAACAAGCAGCAGTAAAAAGATCTTCATGTATATCAACAAGTAATTCAATATTTTTAAATTGCGTAATGTGATCCTTATACCCTAATCGTTTAAAATCATGCCCTACGGAACCAAATAATGAAACTTTTGCAACGTTCAATAAGCCTAGATTATAAGCAATATTTCCAGCAGTTCCTCCAAAAAACTGATAACGACTGTCAGCAGTAACGGTACTTTGATATTCCTCCTTTTCATAATTGATGGATATCGCATTAATAAAACTTTCTTTAAAACCCATAATATAATCAAAAGCCAATGATCCAAGGACTAGAACTTTTTTTTTTTCCATGAATTACTAAATTAAATTTTAGAATATATTTTATACTAGTCAATACTATGATTAAACTTTATAGAATTGGAAAAAAGCAAGTAAGTTTAATAACAAATAATTTATAAAATTTTAAATTTAATATTTTAAAAACAGCACAAGTTGAAAGTAATGGCAAAAATAGGAATTATTGGTGGCTCAGGTTTAGATAACCCAGATATTTTAAAGGACGCTATGGATGTAAATGTTGATACTATGTATGGAAAACCGAGTTCTACTTTGAAAGTTGGTAAAATTAATAATGTTGAAGTGATTATCATCGCTCGACATGGTAGAGAACATACAATCCCTCCTACACAAGTAAACTATAGGGCTAACATACAAGCATTAAAAGATCAAGGATGTTCTCATATTCTAGCTACAACTGCTTGCGGAAGTTTAAGACAAGAGATAGAAAGAGGAGATTTGGTTATTCTCGATCAATTTATAGACTTCACACGCCTTAGAAAGGTATCCTTCTTTGAAAAATTTGCTCCTGGAGATATGAAGCATACACCCATGGCTGATCCTTATTCAGAAGAATTAAGAAAAATTCTTATTGAAACTGCTAGAGCGCTGAATCTTAAGCATCATGAAATTGGTACAGTAGTTACTATCGAAGGACCAAGATTTTCTACAAGAGCAGAATCAAGAATGTTTAGGATATGGGGAGCTGATGTGATAAATATGAGTATTGCACCGGAAACTATATTAGCAAATGAGGCAGGTATACCCTACGCAGCTGTAGCTATGTCTACGGATTATGATTGCTGGAAAGAAGATGAAGCTCCAGTTACTTGGGAGGAAATTTTAGAAATTTTTGGTAAAAATGTTAATAATGTTATCGCTTTATTAACTAATTCTATTCCTAAAATAAGATAACTCTAATATTTCTAAGTAATTTTTTACTTTTTTTCTAGATAAATTATAATTAATTAATTAAAAATGAACTATTACGTATTGTTATAATTCAGAATTTTAAAAAACTTGATATTACTTTAATTATTTTTTTAATAAAACATATTTTTAAGTTATTTGAAGCTAATTTGTATTTTCTTTTGAACTATGACAAAAATATCCTTTTTAGGAAGTTGCAGAGAAATTGGAAGATCTTGTATTTTAGTTGAATCAGAAAAAGGATCAAAATGTTTACTAGATTATGGTATAGGGTTTAATAATGATAACAGATTACCACTTGAAGCAGATTTTTCTAATTTGAAATCAATTGCACTTACTCACAGTCATATAGATCATTCAGGAGCACTCCCTTTTATATATAAAAAAAATAAAATTCCATTCTTCACCAATTCAATTTCACTTGAAATTGCTGAAATTTTAATAAGAGATATGATAAAAATTACAAAATTCCCGTACCCTTTCGGTTTCAGAGAATTGGAAGTTCTTAAGCAAAATACACATTTTCTCAAGAATGGTATACGACAAAAGATAGACGACAATTTCTTTATAACTTTTATCGATGCGGGACATATACCTGGAAGCGTTTCAATTTTAATTGAAGTGGATAACAAACGTATATTTTATTCGGGAGATATAAATACTCAAAATACTAACTTAATCAATCCTGCTAATTATGATGATTTACCTCAATTAGATGCATTAATTATTGAGTCTACTTACGCATTAAAAGAACATCCCCCAAGAGAATTGTTGGAAGAAAAATTTATAGAGAGGATTATTGATATTACTGAGAATGGTGGGAAAGTTTTAATTCCCGCTTTTGGTGTTGCTCGTTCACAAGAAGCTCTGCTGATTTTAGAGAAATATAACTATACTGGTAAAATATATATAGATGGGTTGGCTAGAAGAATTTCTGGCATATATTTGGAGTATCCAGAGTTTATAAAAGATATAAAAACTTTTAAAAAAGCACTAAAGAAGGTTGAATTTGTCTCAAAGAGAAAAGATAGAATAAATGTTAAAAAATCAAATGGAGTAATTATATCTCCTTCTGGTATGCTTAAAGGAGGTGCCGCAATAGACTATATAGAGACAATTTTAACGGATCCAACATCCGCAGTTTACTTAGTAGGGTACCAAGTGGAAGGAAGCCCCGGTAGGACTTTAATAGATAATGGAGTTTTTGAATTTAAAGAATCCAATAAGAAAAAAACAATGTTCACTAATTATCAAATCGAAGCTAAATGTGATTATGACTATTTTGATTTTTCGAGTCATGCTGATAATGTACATCTTTATGATTTTATAGAGAGTTTAGAATTTCGAAATAAAAATTATAACAATATATTTTGTGTTCATGGTGATAATAAATCAACGACTACCTTTGCTAGTGAATTGGTTAAAAAAGGACATAATTCAGTAGCGCCGGAAATTGGAGAAATTTATAAAATATAAATATTTAAATTGGCTTATATGTGCTCATCTTCAATGTAATTGTTTTCGAATTGCTAAATTACAGTTTTCTAAAAATATCTCTACTTTATCTATTGGAACTTTTGTACCCGCAGCTGGTGGATGCCCTCCTCCTAATACATCTAATCCAGTTTGTTTACAAGCTTCTCTAATTGCTTTTGAAAGATTTACACCTTTATTCACAATACTTTTATGTGCTCGTCCAGAAACTTTATAAACATTTTCATCTTCTCTTTTAGCTAAACCAAATATAGGTTTTGAGATATCAAACCCTTCACTATTCTCAAAAATTAGCATTGATGCAATCGTTCCAACAATAGTATCTGGAATAACATCTTCAGCGAAAAAATATTGGATGTATTCCTCTTGTAGAATCTTATTATTCTCTTTAAGCCATGTTAGACTCTTTAATAAGGTTTTCCTATAATTTAAAAGAATCTCCTGAGATTTTTGGTAAGAATCTTTTCTATCCCCCATAGCTATAGCTATACCTAATGAACCATGATTTAATCGCCCACAAGCATTTAAAAGATTGGAAAATTCTTCGGCATCATATAATTCCGTTCCTTCTAATTCATTTTTTAATAGATACCTATTTATAATTAATTTTTGAATAATTTCATTTGGTTCAATATCAAGTTTAGTTGATACATATTCAATAATAGCAGTAGAAATTTTTTGTTTTTCATCTTTAGTAAGCTCAATTAGTGTTTTTATTTCACCTTTTGAATTTTCCATTAATATCCCTAAAGTTTTTAGAAATATTAAAGTTCTATTGACATCACCAGTTAACCCTGGCAAATTAATTTCATTAGAGTAAGCAATTGCTTCATTTAATGGTTTTATTGAAGAAAAATTCAAATCACTTTTTATTTCAATTAATCCACAATTCTTTGCATCATCTAGAATTAGCGAATTTAAACCTAAAAATGATTTATTTGGGCCTTGATTTTGAATATCTCCTATAGCCCCTATAATCGCAGTATGAGATAAATCAATATTATTCTCATTCAAACATTTCGCAAAAAAATAACTTAATCCTGCTCCAGATACCTCTAAACTTCCATCAAACCCAAAAAAATAAGGATTTACATGCCATTGATAAGTATTGTCAAAAACATCTTTTAATAAATCAGAGTTTTCTTTACTGGGTACATTCTGTGGAAGGTGATGATCTAGTATAATAAAAGAATTAAAATTCTCATTCAAAATCAATTCGTCCTGTAACTTGAGGTATTGACCACTTCCAAAATCAGTAAAAATTAAAAATTTATTAAAACTTCTGACATCCTTAGCTATGTTATCAATAATTTCTTTTTCTAATTGTTTTAAAACTGTAATTTGAAATGGTATATTTTCTCGAATGAGAGCTTTGCCTAAAATAGCGCCTCCACTTAGCCCATCTGCATCTAAATGTGTATATATATGAATAGAGGAGTTGTTATTTTGAATAAAATCAACAAGTTTATTTTTTACAGTAGTTATTCCTTCATAGAATTTATCAAATTTATTCTTCAAAATCTTCATTTTATATAGAAGTAGCAAAATTAATAATATATTATAATAAATTATCAAAGTAATAATAAATACTCAATTAAAAAAAATTTAATAAAGTGAAGATGAAGTGCATCACGTAAAAATAAATGAACTAAGTAAGCAAATCGTTGAAAATATTATAAAAAATAACGATTTCTATAATGCTGAGATTCATAAATTAGATAATGGTGCAACTGTTCTTGATATGTCTAAAGCATCTTGGATTGGAGGAAAATTAGTTGGAGAAATTTGCATGGGAGGTTTAGGAACGATTAATTTTTCTTCATATAATTTAGATGGACACTACATACCGA
Organism: Candidatus Hermodarchaeota archaeon; assembly: GCA_048885705.1. Classification (GTDB taxonomy): domain Archaea; phylum Asgardarchaeota; class Lokiarchaeia; order Sigyniarchaeales; family SOKP01; genus Loki-b32. The sequence continues at coordinate 20,571 of JBHLLJ010000033.1, forward strand.
GTGTTAACGTTTATACATCAGAACCGCTAATATCATGCATCGCTTCCCAGTTAGCTGGATGGAGTATCAAATTAAAAAAAGATATAGAAAAAGATGGACAAATAAAGAAAAAAGTAATTTTCCAATCCTTAGGATCTGGGCCCGCACGTGCTAAGAGTAGAGTAGAGAAGATATTTGAAGAAATAGATTATAAAGATGATTCTACTTGTGCTGTGATAGTTTTTGAGACCCCTAAATTACCAAATGAAGAAGTAATGGATATTTTAGCTCAAAAATGTGGAGTTAACTCAAGAGATACCTATGCTGTATGTGCTCCAACAGCCTGTTTAGTAGGATCAATCCAAGTAGCTTCAAGAATTGTAGAAACTGGAATTCATAAATTGCATGAGATCAAGTTTCCAATTAATTTAATAAGTGATGGTTTTGGCACAGCCACGATTGCCCCTATTGCCAAAGATGATCTTGGTGCTATGGGCCGTACAAACGATTCAATTAGTGCTGCTGGTTTAACATATTATAATATTCACGTTGAAAAAGAAAGAGAAAATGAATTATTTGAGCTAATTAAAAAGGCACCCGCCAATACGTCTTCTAGTTATGGAAAACCGTTTTTAGAAACTTTTAAAGCAGCAGATTATGATTTTTATAGGATAGATCCAGGACTATTTGCCCCAGCAATATATACTATCACAAATACTATAACAGGGAAAAGTGTAACCGTTGGAAAGGTAAATCATGAACTTTTGAAACAATCATATGGATTAGATTAACGATATATTGAAAAAGATTAAAGTTGATATAAAATTTTCTATTTATCATTACTTTTTATGATTTTTTACCAAACATGAAAGGCTACATGTTCATAAGTTCTTCTTCATACTTAAGAATTTCATCATCAGATATATCTCGATCAAATTTTATCTTTTTATGAATTCCTAAGTAAGTACAAGCAAGTCTAGCAGCAGCTGCAATTTCTGCCTTTTTAAGTGTAATTGAATATTCGTCTTGTTGAATTTGTTCTTCTTGATAAATTCCTTCTTGAAATTTCTTATCCTGAACTCGAAAAGATCGTTCACTTTTCATTTGATATAACAGTGAAGCCATTTTATTTGCAACTTTAAAGGGTAATTGATTTTTAACTACTAATCGTATTATATTATTTACATCAAAGTAATTTAGAGTTTCAAATTTAGCTCTTAGAAAACTTTTAAGATTTTCAGAATTTCTTTCGCATTCAATTTCCATCCAATCATGTATAGCTAGCTTTCTTCTGAAAAATATCAATTCCCAATCAATATTTAATTCCTTTAATAACTCAAATATCATATCATCATTCGATTTTCGTGATTCTATTATTATATATAGCTGAAGTCCATAGTACTTATGCTCTTGTTGAAGAAAAAATCCTCTTTGTTGCATAGAAGCAAGGATGAGTACTTTTATAGAATAAACATTTTCTGAAAGGTTCTTTTTCCCACAATTCAAATATATAACATTACCCTCTTCGCTTATAAATTCACTATCCAAAAAACCTAAAATTCCTTCCTTGTTATCCCGGATAAAATCTCTTAATCCACTAAGAGTTGGTTTCACATCAAATTTAATCAAATCATTTTCTCCAACCGTCACATAATCGTGGAAATTACTTCCAATAGCTAATTTAATTGAATTCAATTTAAGCTCTTTTTCACCACCAAAAACTTTCTGGAAAGCATCATTTATTGGAAAAATTTCTTCTTCCAAAATTTTTATATCAGCAATTGAAATCTCATATGGCTCTGGTTCATCAAGTACTTTATTTAATACTGGTGCTTCCGAAGCATCCACTTCGATTTCATAAGACTTTGCTAGATCTTTTCGTATAATAATGATAGATCTTTTCTTTTTATTATAGATTGAAATCGATAGATGATCATTCAATACTGCTCGAAATTTTTCTATGAATTTACTCTCTATATTATCTGTCCCTATCCTTCTTCTTCGAATTATTTATCAACCAAAAATTGTTAAGATTATCTTATGTCTATTAAGTGATGTATAAAATTCTTATCTTAAATTCTTATCTAATAGGTAACATAAGATTTCAAATTATTAATTAAAAAATAAAACCCTTTAAAGGGAAACTAATTTTTCAAAATAATACTAGGAAAATAACTATAATTCTTCTTCTAAGAAATAGCTCTCTCCCTTCTTAATATATACAATTATTGAACCAAAATTATTACGTATTGTGTATTTATCTCCTTGAACGTCTAATATTTCTATAGAATAAGACATTCTTCTTTGCTTCATTATGTCTTCAATGATTTGTTTTTCTTCTTGTATGTCCATGCTTTTACTTTATTAAACGTCGCAAAAAAAATTTTTGTTTTTCTAATTCAATAATAAAAATTACACAGGCAAATAATGATATTTTCAGCACCAATTTTAACGAAAATTAACTATAGATGATAATTCTTGATTTTAAAAATAAGCTAGGTATTTAAAATACATTTTTATAATTTTATAATCAAGAAAGTAAGAAAATTAAAGAAATGTAAACGAAATTTTCAAAAATAAATTGATATGGGACAGAAAGATTACTAATTTAGACGAAAGAAAGATTTATCGATATTCTAAATTTGGGTAATAATAGGTAATCTTAAAAAGTGTATGAGGAAAAAATTTTCCTACCAATCTCTTTTTACTTATGCCATATATTAAAAAATAAAAATGCTGGAATCGATTTTTGTGTTAATTAAGTTTTCTTTAATGTTTAATGTCCTTATTAAAAAATCGGATTTTTTTTATTAAATCATACATATTTTTATACATTAAAAAACATGTTTATATAAACCATATGTTTCTTAAACTAATAGAATTGTCCTAAAGCCTTGTTCTTTTACGTCTGATCTAAAATGGTTAAACAGAAACTGGATATTGGATTTTTCACTTCAATGTACTCGCAAGTTAATGGTACTGCCATTGCTTGCAGAAATCTAGCTGAAGGTATAGCAAAATATACTGGACATAATGTACACGTATTTGCACCAGGTATACAATACCCTAAAGTCAAATCAACGAATTTACACCTCTATAATTTTTTTGGTGCTAAAATTGGACCTAAAACTGGTTTTGTGTTAAGTTTTCCAATACACAGATATTTTTTCTGTTCCCATGATTATCTAGATATTGCCCACATACACACTCATGCCAGCTATGGTTCCATGGCGATTAACTGGGCTAAATATTTGGGTATTCCAATGGTTGGAACACATAATTCTCCTCTTAGCTTTTATACAGCGCAATACATTCCCGTTTTTGGCAAACTTCTTTCAAGATTAGATTGGGTATGGCGTTATGAAAGGCATGTATTAGATAAGTACGACCTTGTCTCTGTTCCAACTAGATCTAAAAAAGATTTACTAAGAGAACAAAGATTTAAAGAACCAATAGTATGTTTAACAAATGGTATATCTGATCTATACTTTAAAAATGTAAAAGAAAATGGAATACGTGATAAATACAATTTAGATAGTAAGAAGATTCTCTTATATGCCTCGAGATTATCTCCTGAGAAACATCAATTAAACATTATAAAATCATTCAAGAAAATTCAAAAAGAAGTTCCTGATTCTCACTTAGTGCTTGTAGGAAGTGATGGACCATCTAGTTCACATGTAAAAAAGTTGATTAATAGGAGACATTATAAGGATACTGTTTCTTACTTGGGTCGTGTACCTTTCATCGATCTATTAAAGTTATATAACACAGCAGATTTAGCGTGTCTTTGGTCATGGATTGAAGCGGAAGGATTAGTTTTAATTGAAGCGATGGCTCAAGGAACACCCTGTGTTGGTGCAAATGCTGTTGGAATTTCAAATGTAATTAGGCATGGCAAAACAGGTTACCTCGCCAATGATCTTAATGACTTTAATGACAAAGTGATAAAATTATTTAAGGATGATGATCTAAGAGCAGAAATGGCAATTAATTCTAGAATGTTTGCTCAAAACTATAAAATTAGTAAAGTAGCTAAAACATGGGTTAAACTTTATAAATTTATTATTAATGAACTTTACCCACTACGTTATTATAAAAAAGAAAGAAAAGAAAGAGTTGAGTTGGTAAAAGAATTTATTCATAAATTACCAATTGTATCCTTTTAAAATCTCCTTAAAAATTATATAATGCTGTAATTTCTAATAATTTTTTTTTACATTCTTTACAAAAATCAAATGACTTTTCATCAATTTCTTTTACTGTATTAGAAAATCTCATGACACAAGAATTATTAATACAGTGATCTGGACCTAAAATTATATGTCCAATCTCGTGAATGACTTCCTTAATAACTCGTTTTTCAAAAATTTTTAAATTTGGTATTCTGTTATAGAACTGTTCCTTTAATTTTAATGATGAAATTATACAACATCGATGCTTTAAATGAGTTTCTCCAAATAAGAAAACGATGCTATCATCACTACTAGAATATAGAGGAAGTTCAGTTATAGCAATTATCATTCCAAGGTTTTCCTCTATTCTTTTATTTATCAAAATCTGATAAAACTTATTAGTGGGATGTATCTTCATTTTATTTGATGATTTTTTAATTTCTTGATATTCTGTTTTAACACCTTTAGAGATTAATTCAAAAGAGAAATTGTAAATGCCTAAATTTCTAATACTAAAAAAAAAAGTGTCAAATACTTGATTTAAATAAAGTTTAATTCTTTCAAATAGAAATTTATCATATTCTCCAAAAAATAAAATACCAATATGACAAGGTAATGAGAGATTTTCTGGTGCTTCATTACTCAACTCAAATTCGTCAATATAAGAGATTCCTATTCTTGTAATCAATTTTTTTAATTTATATTTATATCTGCGAATTTTTTGCTCATATTTCCGAAATCTTGGCATTATCAGTGTTTTAAAAGTTACTTTTTATAAGAAGTTTCTTGCGTATATAATAAAATTGAAATGGTGGGTTTAAATTTATTATTAATAGGTATTTAAGTCATTAATTCTATTATAAATTAGATTAATAAATTTTTATTATCAGTTTTATAAAAACATGACAGATTTAATTGAAAATTCAGAGGAAACAAACCTAAATGAAGAAAAATCCCAAACTTCCTTGGAAATAGAAGAGAAAGATAAACAAGTAGTAAAAAAAGATTTTATCCCTCATTTTTTTCCAACTTATAGAATCAAAAGAAAGTTATATCCTATACCAATAATGGTTGTAATTATTTTCTCAGCAATTCTAGCTTATTTAACCTATATTGAAGCAGGAGTTCGAATTGATGGAGGATACATTCCAGAAAGTGAATTTGGAGCATTAGGAGGAATCTTAAATGGATTAATTTATACAGCCTTAGCGGGAATTTCTGCTTTTATCATAATTTTCGTTATAAAGAAAAAAGGTATTGGTGTTTTAATGTATATTTTTGGATTTAGTTTTGGATTAATTGGGTTTTTCCAAACTTACTTCTTTGGATATATTATAATATATTTATTATTTTTAGATTCGCCCCTTTTATTCTATTTATTTTATTATGAATTGATTTTACTAGCTGCAATTTTTACAATTCTCATGTTGTACTT
>JBHLLJ010000034.1:0-25725 GCA_048885705.1 Candidatus Hermodarchaeota archaeon
CTCTTATCGATCTCTGAAGAAGATTTCGATTTAGAACAGAAAATTAATTATTATTATTCTTTAGAACCAGATGAGAATAAACTCGAAATTTTAGGAGATATTTTAAGCTTTATCGAAAAATTTTCACTGTTTCGGGATATAAAACCTTTTATGAACTCATTATACAAGTGTATTAATAATACTCTTGAAATTAAACTTGAATCTATCTTTGATTTTGAAGAATTATTAACGAAAAATTCTATTATGCATTTTGTCCAGCAATATATTAATTATTCGAAAATAACTCAAAAAGATCAAGTATTAGAATTCTTAACAGATTCTTTAGAAAGGCTTCAAAAAGAACCCTTAATAATGAATCTTGGATTATTACTTAAACCAATGTACCAAGATCATAAATATCTTAATGATTTGGAAAATCTCAAAGAAGTTGAGGTTACATACGAGGTAGGTAATAATGTAGAGATCCAAATTAAACAAGAGATAGATAGATGGCTGGAAACTCAAGATATCAAATTAAATTTTCAAGAGGAGTTAAGAGAGAATATTAAGAACAAATTTGAAAATTTAGTAATTAAACATAACTTAACTATAGATTCTGAAAAAGTTAAAAAACTAGAGATCGAAGTCATGGAAATGCTCACTATGAAATTAACAATGGAAAGCCTTATGGAAACTATGCAAGAGGATTCTTTCGAGCCAATTTCTATAAAGTAGGCGGTAAGAAAACTTATACTTTTAGATCTTTCTTAAACGTACTTCTTTATTATAAACTTGGTCATAGTCCAAACATATAAATTATTAAATAGTAATTTTGATATTATATTTAGAAAAAATTCCAAAAATTTTTTGAAAGTGAGAATACTTTGGATGAAAAAGAACCTTTACCTCAAGAAGAAATTGAAAAACAAAAGAAACTTGTTGATGAACTTTACAAGAAGAAAAAGGAAGAAAGAGATGCTTATCTAAAAAGTATTGAAGAAGAGAGGAAAAAATCTTTTGAAAAAGGCAAAGAACAGATTTCACACTCAATTGATGAAAAAGCATTTCTGATCGAAAAGCGTCGAGAAATTGATGAAGCCCGTATAGCAATCCATGCAGATATTAACGGAACTGGTGCTAAGATTGAGAGATCAGTTGGTGAGAAAGCGTTTCGAGTTGAAAAACAACGTGAATTAGATGAGCAGCGTAGAGGAATTCATGCGGATATTGGTGGAACGGGTGCTAAAATTGAAAAATCTATAGGTGAGAAAGCGTTTCGTATTGAAAAGCAACGAGAATCAGATGAACAACGTAAAGGAATACACACGGATATTGATGAGACCGGTGCTAAGATTGAGAGATCTGTTGGTGAGAAGGCGTTTCGTATCGAAAAGCAACGAGAATTAGATGAACAACGTAAAGGAATACACACGGATATTGATGGGACCGGTGCTAAGATTGAAAAATCTATTGGTGAGAAGGCGTTTCGTATTGAAAAGCAACGAGAATTGGATGAACAACGTAAAGGAATACACACGGATATTGATGGGACTGGTACTAAGATTGAGAGATCAGTTGGTGAAAAAGCATTTCGTATTGAAAAACAACGAGAATTAGATGAGCAGCTTAAAGAAATTCATGCCGATATCGGTGGAACTAGAGAGAAAATCGAAAAAACTATTGGCGAAAAAGCATTTTTGATAGAAAAAAGAAGAGAGTTAGATGAACAGCGGAAAGAAGTTCATGCTGACATTGACGGAACAGGAGAGAAAATTGAAAAATCTATAGGTGAAAAAGCCTTTTTGATAGAAAAAAGAAGAGAATTAGATGAACAGCGGAAAGAACTTCATGCTGACATTGACGGGACAGGAGAGAAAATTGAAAAATCTATAGGCGAAAAAGCGTTTTTAATAGAAAAAAGAAGAGAATTAGATGAACAACGTAAAGAAATTCATGCCGATATTGATGGGACAGGAGAGAAAATTGAAAAATCAATAGGCGAAAAAGCGTTTTTAATAGAAAAAAGAAGAGAATTAGATGAACAACGCGCAAAACTCAGCCCAGATTTAGAAATTGCTAGTGAAAAGATTCTAAATACAATTGAAAAACATGCAAAAAAAATAGAAGAACAAAAAGAAATTGATGATAAAAAAATTAAAATAAAGACTGATGCAAAACATATTGTTAATAAATTTGAAAATGATGTTGAGAGAGTTAAAGAAGACGATAACGAAGAAGATTCTTCTTAATGACACCTAAATATGAATATTAAATTTAAATAATGAGTCTAAATTCATACTTTTTAATCTTTTTTTATAATCCAATATCGCTGGATACACTTCACCATTAAAATTGTTAATTTGCTGTTTAAATCGGATATAAAAGTCTTCCACAATTTCTCTGAGGATTCCTCTTTCTATTTGCAAATTAGTTTTTTTTGTAATTGCTATAGCTAAGAGTCTTCCTTCCCTTTCATATAAAATTCTTGTTCCTTTAAAGTTAATTTCTTGAAGTTCTTCGTTGGAACCCTCATTAACTTCATTAATAAATAAATTGATTGCATTTAAAAAGCTACAAATTAAGTCATCCTTTAAAAGGTTTAGATTATCGGTATATCGGTTGCTTACAAGTAAAGCACCTGTTTCATAATCAATAAAATACAATGCATGAAACCTACTTTCTTGAGAAGTAAACTTTTCAAGCTTGAATCCGAGGTTATTTCCATTTTTATTAAAATTATTTTGGAAATCCATTATTAACAAGTAGTAATTCTTATAGATTAAGTAATGAGAATTAGATTTAGATATAAAATACAAATATTATCATAGTAATACCAGAAATTGTAAGGATAGAAGAAACATAAGCTTTTTATTTAAGAAAAAAATGACAAAACCAACTTATATAAATCGTGTAAAAAATTAAAAATAAAAAAACTTTATAAATGCTTACATAAATATAACTTTTAATTATCTTTAGGTTTTTGATTAAAATGGAAACAGAAAATAGCGATCAAAAAAATAAAATTTCCATAGGACTTATTATAACCTATGAAGAACTGAGTAAAAATCCTATTTTTCCCTCCGAAATTAAAGAAGAAATATTAGATTCACCTTATTATTTGTTAATTTTTATTTCCCGTGAAGATGTTGTCAAAATAAGCTGTTTTCCTACGAAAAATAAAAATATTAAAAAAATTCTTGTAAAACTCAAAGAATTTTCACCAGATCTTGTTAAAGGAATTTCTAATGTATTAAATGAATTAAACTTAAGCAAAGAAATTCTACATACAACAGGATTATGTTATGAGATGGAAAAGTGCTTCTATGAGACGTATCTTAATGGTGATATGATTGATTCGGGTAAATTAACAGTTGACACCATAAGAGAAAAATTTATGTCTGTTGCCAATGTTCTCAGTGTTATGATTGAAGATATTCTAACACTTTGAAAAAATAGACTAGACTCAATTATTATTTATAATCTCTATATTTATTAATTTAAATTTAATAAATCTATTTAAGAATAGACAATATAATGTGATATAATGAGTGATAAACAAATACCTCCTCCACCAATATTACCACCAACTATAACTCTCAATGAAAAATTATGTCTTTTTCATAAAGGGGATATTAATGGAGAAATCTATATATGTCCTTCATGTCATACAAAATATTGTCTAGAATGTGCTAAAAAGGCCGAAAAAGAAGGAAAACTTTGTATAAAATGCAAACATCTCGTTTCACTGTAATTATAACATTAAAATTAATTTTTTGATCTTGTTTATTTATTCAGTTGTTTTATTGAAGAGAGAGACCTCCAAGCTTTCCAAAAGATTAACCATAAAATTATGAAAATAAATAAAGACGTCGCAAATGTATAACCCCCTATAAATAGATCAACTATGAATATAAACGGAATTCCAGCTATTGCAAACCCAAACAAATAACCATATCCCCAATATCGATTTTTTAATCCAATAATTATTGTAGGTATTATTGTTGTGAATATTATTGTCAAATATGACCAGATCTCCATTGACTCTGAAATTATAACCATATTTACCCAGGATACGATAAAACCAACAATTATCCATATTATAGTCACAAAATCAATCTTAAATTCTGGTTCGGGTCTTCCTACTGTTTGTTTTTTATCTGTATCTGGTATGGACATCCTAAGATTCTTATATCCACTAATCTAATTAAATTAAGTTCCTATTCATTTACTTATATTATATTAAAATTAACATAGGAACTATAATGATTTTATTTATAAACTTTTAATGATATATTAATGTTAGGATAAAAATTTAAATTCAATCTATCAATAAAAAAACACAATTTAAATAAAATTTAAAACAATTTTAAATCTAAATCAAACAAAATAGGGATTAAATCTAAGATATATAACTAAAATCGAAAAACAATGACTCCTGCCTACACCCTGGATTTTTGTCTTTTGGTAGTGTAAATTCTTACACTCTGATTTCGCCCTCCTCCCCCTATTTTGTTTTGACGCGTATTTGCGTCTCGTAGGGCAGGAGTCACCCTTAAAACTTCTAATTTCATATCTGCTTTGGAACTACCAAACTTTTAATAATCTTGAAATAACAATGATGAAGAACGAAGGGGATAAACGAAGTTTTTAGAAATTCTTGGAAAGATTTAAAGAATCAATGAATAGACTTTTCCCAATTCTTCTTAAAATCTACAATTTAAATTTATCGATTATATTTTCAATTTAAGAAGATTAAAATACGACAAACAATTTCCAATTTTATTAAGATTTTTAATCTTTTTTAATAATATTGATAAGAATATACATATTATTATAAGATTTAAATGATTTAAATGTTTAATTAATAGAATAACTATTTATTAAAACACTATTTTAAACAAACTACTACAGAGTATAGATTCTTATGACAGAGTTAGAGACTCAATCTGCTCAAAAGGGTGACGTAGAAATCATTCGAACAACTACAAGCATTTGTCCAGAATGTATGCACCATCTTCCAGCAGAAATTTATGTAGATCCCGAAACAAACTGGGTAATGATGCGAAAGACATGTAAGGATCATGGAGAATTTAAAGATAAATTGTCTATCAATCCAGATGATTATAAATGGCAACAAAACTTTACAAATGAAATTGGATCCACGATAAATAACTCCACTAAACCTGAATATGTATCCTCAGGAATTAGAGAATGTTCCCCTAAGGGATGCCCATTTGATTGTGGTCTTTGTGAGAACCATCAAAGTGCTCCGAACATCTGTTTAATCGATATTACTAATAGGTGTAATCTAGCTTGCCCAATATGTTTTGCGAATGCAAGTGCGGCAGGCTATGTTGTAGAGCCTTCATTTGAAGAACTTGTTAGAATTATGGAGCATTTTAGATCTATGGAACCTATTCCGGCTGTTTTACTTCAACTTTCCGGAGGGGAACCTACTGTAAGAGATGATCTTCCAGAAATAATCCGGAAAGGTAAAGAATTAGGTTTTACAGAAGTTATGGTCACTACTAATGGTGTACGATTTGGAAAATCACCTGAATTTATGAAAAAATGTATGGATGCTGGAATGGATGCAATATATCTGCAATTTGATGCTACTGATAACCCTGAAATATGGAAAAAGATTAGAGGAGTAAATTTATGGCCCCTTAAACAGCGAGTTATTGAAAATGCTCGTAAAATTGGATTTTATGGCATAATGCTAGTACCTGTTATAGCGAAAGGAGTAAATGATCATGAAATTGGGAATATACTAGATTATGCCAGAGATAATTGTGATATTATCTCGGGGATTATTTTTCAACCAGTTGCTTTAACTGGGCGTATAAGTTTTGAAGAATTAATGGATATCAGATATACTACTTCTGATTTAAAAGAAGCTATTAACGCTCATACAGGTGGTGCGGTAACTAAGTTCTATCCAATTGCTACGACTGCGAAAATGACTAAATTGCTAGCTTGGTTTGATGACATGCCTCCATTCAGCATGACAAGTCACCAGGATTGCGGTTTTTGTACTATCTGCGTTGTAAATGAGAAAGGAGGATGGGATCCAATTGAAAAGTATTTTGATGCAGAAGGATTAATTCGCTGGTCAAACCAAGTTTGGGATATGGTTGAAAAGCAAGAAGTTCCAAAGCCTACTGGCTTATTGAAAGGGATTAATTTAAATGATTTTGGTCAAATTATTTCAAAAATCGGAAATTTCGTGGACGATATGACCAGTCTTGGGTATCGACAAGCTATCAAAGCTTACTATTTTGCAGGAGCAGCAAGATATATCAAGCATCCCGAAAAAATCCTTACAAGTAAAACCTATCAAGCATTTGCTCGTTTGGTAATGGCCCCAAACCTGAAGAGTGCTGGTGACTTTTTGCATAACCGCAACCTTATGGTCAGTAGCATGCACTTCCAGGACTCATATAACTTCGATCTTAACAGAGTTTGTAATTGTCTGGTTCATTACGGCGTAATTGACCCCGAAGATCAGACCAAGGTCCGCGAGATCCCGTTCTGCAGCATGAACACCTACCATCGTCCCATAATCGAGCGTCAGCTTGCTATTGCAGGAAAAACAGCCAAGAAACCAGAAGTCATCCAAGCAGAAATCGAAGAACTGTTAAAAACAGTTGAATAATCTTTTAATTTATCTTATTTTTTATTATAATTTTTTTATTGTTAGTTTATAATATAATTTCTAATTCACTTTTGTTGAAACCTTTAGTTATAATTAAAAATTTACGCTTATAAGGTGCGTTCAATGAAAAGATCTAAAAAATTTTCAACAGTATGAAATAAAGAAGTGTTTTTTTATATCTACAATGTAGATTTAACACATATCTTCGAAAATTGTACATATTTATAAGAGATCGCATATCATATACTAATGTGAATTTCAATTTAAGGTGATTATTGTGCCAAGATTACACAGAAAGATAGAGATTGAATCTACACCGGAAAAAATCTTTAAAATTATGACAGATGGTTTTAACACTCCAAAATGGAACCCTGCTGTAGATTCTGTTATTGAACTTGAAGGTAATAAATTCCAGTTAGACACTGATATAGGAGGCCTCACGATAAATAAAACAGAAACAGAAGAGAACAAAAATGTTACATGGTTTATGGAGAATAGTGAAATAAATGCAATCGGTTACATTTTAACCCCTAAAAAAGAAAAAACAACGAAAGTTAGCATTTGGACTGAATTTGGTGATAAAAAACAAACGAAATTGTTTAAAGAGAGAGCACATAACGTTTTATTAGGATTAAAGAATTATGCTGAATATTTGGAAGATGGAGGGGATCCTGAAGTTTATAAAAAATGGGAGGTCCTAACAACTCTTTAAATTACTTTTTTTTAAATGCAATCAATTGAGTTGAAGATTGAGATCGATTTAAGACGAATTTTAAGATTTTGTATCAAAAATTAATTTATTTGGTTATTTTCCATCTTGTTCCTTCTATGTCATCTTCAAGTTGAATTCCAACTTTCTTCAATTTGTTTCTTATTTCATCACTAAGTTTATAATTTTTTTCTTGTCTGGCTTTATCACGAATATCTATGACGATTTCCATTATTTCATTTAATTTTACATCTCCTACTATGTCTGGTTTAGTGAAATCAAGGCCAAAAACACCTAGAAGCTCTTGTAATGTTTCTCTTGCGTTAATGAGAATTTCTTTTTTATTATCTAAAGAACTATTTATCTTCTTAACAAATTCATAAATAGTAGCAAGAGCTCTGGGGTTGTTAAAGTCATCATCCATTGCTTCTTCAAAATCTTCTCTGACATTTACTATTACATTTGTAAGGGTGTCTTTATTTCCTCCGCTTGAATTTTCAATTGCATTTAAACAATTTTTAATTTTTTCAACATTATTTTCCGCAATTTCAATAACTTGTGGATTCCAATCAACTGCGGATCGATAATGACCAGCTACAAGTCCCATTCTTACAGCAAGACCACCATACTTGTCAATTAATTCACGTGCTGTAACATAGTTTCCAAGGCTTTTGCTCATTTTTCTGCCATTTAGAGTGATAAATTCAGCATGCATCCAATAATTTACAAACTTCTTTCCTGTAACAGCTTCAGATTGGGCAATTTCATTAGGATGGTGAGTAGGGATGTGATCAATTCCTCCACCATGAATATCTAAAGTCTCTCCTAAATATTTCATACCCATTACTGAGCACTCAAGATGCCATCCTGGATATCCTTCACCCCAAGGAGAGTTCCATCTCATAATATGAATTTGATCCCCTTTTCGTGCATTTAACCATAATGCAAAGTCAAAATAATTCCTTTTCAATGGATCCTGATCTACGCGTGCTTGTGCTTTATCTTCATCAAGTTTTAATTTTCCAAGTTTCCCATAATCTTTAAATTTCGTAGTATCATAATATACATTCCCTTCTACTTCATAAGCATAACCTTTATCTAATAAAATCTTAATAACTTCAATCATCTCTGGAATAAGAGTAGTTGCTCTAGGTGAAATATTTGGTCTCTGAATATTTAGGTCATCAATAACCTCCCAATATTCTTTAATTTGATTGTCAACTAGTTCCCAAGGATTGATTTTTTGTTCTCTTGCTCTTTTTTCAATTTTGTCTTCACCTTGATCTGCATCATCAGTTAAATGACCTACGTCTGTGAAGTTTTGAACGTGAAATACATCATAACCCTTATATTTTAAATATCTGATAACAACGTCCCATGAACTATAAGTTCGTGCATTACCGATGTGCACATCATCGTAAACAGTTTGACCACATGTATAAATCCTAACATGACCCTCTTCTATAGGTTTAAAAACTTCCTTTTGTCGAGTCATGGTGTTATAGATTTTAAGCATAAAATAATAAAACCTAAGCAAAAATAAGAATTTTACGGAAGATTTTAAAATCTTCCTTCTTGTTGGATAATTCTAAGTCAATTCTTGACTTCTATATATGCCTCAACGATGTTGTTTTCTATTTTAATTTTCTTTATACCTTGTTTACCTTCTAGATTTTGAATGATTTTATCAGCTTGTATCATTTTTTTAATTTTTTCTTCATGTTTTTCAAGAGCTTCTAAAAGATCCTTATCTCTTATTTTTAAGTATAAATTAATTCGATTTTTCGTAGACAAATTCAGTTGCTTTCTATAATTATTTAGATATCTAATCAAGTTTCTAGCAAGTCCTTCCAACCTTAATGAATGCGTAATTTTAGTATCTAATTCTACTAGAAGTTCCGATTCCTCTCTATCTTCTATGATTACTTCCTTTACATTAGCAGCTTCTGCTATAATATCCAAATAATCATTTTCAAGGTTTATTCCTTTTAATTTAACTTTACTTAAGACTTGCCTAACTGGGATTTTTGCATTATCTCGTAATTCTAAGGATCTTTTAACTATTTCCCTTGTTAATTCCATTTTTTCTATAACATCCCTATTAATTAATTTCTCATCAAATATAGGCCAAAGCTCTAAATGAACGGATTCCAAATTAACAATTCCCTTTTCTTTCAACTTACTGTAAATAATTTCTGAAATAAATGGTGTTAAAGGAGCTAAGAGTTTTGATAAATTGTTTAATAAGTATGACAATGTGTTCATTGCGGATGATATATCATTTAGATCATCACTTTTAAATCGATTTCTGCTGTTTTTTATATACCATGTAGAGAGATCTTCTATGAAATTAAAAAATAATCTACTTACTTCTGCCGTATCATAATCATCTAGCAGTTGCGTAGCATTTTTTATTAAAATATTCAATAAACTGACAATCCATTGATCTAAAATATTATTAACTTGTGTTATATCTGATTTAGTATTATCAACATCAATCAAAGAATAGAATTTTAGAACATTAATTAATAATAAATTGAATCTTCTATAGACTTGTTTCACTATTTCCTCTTTAAAATTTAAATCTTGCGCCCTCATCAATTGTGATGACAAGAGATATAATCTTAAAGCATCAGCTCCATATTTTTCAATCATTAGGTTTGGATCAGGAAAATTTCTTTTAGATTTTGACATCTTTGATCCATCTTCAGCAAGTATATTCCCATTTACAACTACATTTTTAAAAGGTATATCATCGAATAACAAGACTGAAATCATATGCATATAATAAAACCATGCTCTTACTTGTCCAATATACTCAGAAACAAAATCACTTGGAAAGTTATGCTTAAACCATTCTACATTTTCAAATGGATAATGTTTAGCAGCATAGGGCATTGATCCTGATTCCAACCAGCAGTCAAAGACTTCGGGTACACGATTCATTACCTTATCACAATTCGAACACTTAATATGTATCTTATCCACAATGTGTCTATGTAGATCTAAATCATCTGGAATATCTTCAATCGAATTCTCCTGTAATTCTTTGATGGAACCGATAACTTTAATTTGTCTACATTCTTCACACTCCCAAATTGGCATTGCAGTAGCCCAAAACCTATTCCTAGAAATACACCAATCAGGAGCACTGTTTATAATACTTTCATATCTTTTAGATATTTCTTTAGGATACCAATTGATTCTTTCATTAGTTTCCAAAACCTTAGGTTTTATGCTTTGAATATCTATAAACCATGCATCAAGAGCATTATATATTAGTGGTGTGTCACATCTATAGCAAAATGGATATGAATGTGAGTAATCTTCCGCATTAAATAAAAGATTCCGTTGCTCTAAGTCTTTCAAAACCTCTTTATCTAAGTCTTTAAACCATATCCCAATCCAGTTTTCAGGACCTTTAGCAAGATCACCATGTTCATCAATATGTTGAATTATAGGAAGTTCATACTTTCTTATCATCTCATAATCAAATTCCCCATATATTGCAAGGTGTATAATGCCCGTTCCCTCATCAGATAATACTTCATCACCACCATCAATTATAAAATAACCTTTTTTATTAACTTCTGTGGAAATTTGATATAAAGGTTCATATTCCTTATTTAGTAAAGCCTCTCCTTTAAATTCTTCAACGATTTCATAATCATTCAGGATTATATCCAATTGATTTCTTATTAATATCAAATATTCATTATTAATCTTTATCTTTGCATATTTTTGTTCACCATTGACAGCTAAAGCTACATTCCCTATTAATGTCCAAGGAGTTGTTGTCCAAGCTAACAAAAAAGTTTTTGGTTCTCCTTTCAATTTGAATTTCGCAATTATAGCTTTTTCAGTAATATCTTTATAACTATTATCCATCGAAATCTCAAAATTCGAAAGTGGAGTTTCACATCGTGGACAATAAAATAAAACTTTCTTACCTCTATATATAAAACCATCCATATAGATTTTCTTAAAAATATACCACACAGTTTCCATATACGTATTATCCATTGTTTTATAAGAATTATCAAACTCTATCCACTTACCCATTCGTTCAACAGTTTCTTTCCATTCATTTGTATACCAAAGGACTTTGGATCGACAGAATTCATTGAAACTACTTAAACCCATTTCATATATTTCATTCTTCTGCTTTAAATTTAGTTCTCTCTCACAAATACTTTCTATAGGTAAACCGTGACAATCCCAACCCCATCTTCTTTCACATCGGTGGCCTTTCATTGTCCAATATCTTGGAAATACATCTTTTGTCACAAAGCTCAATATATGACCATAGTGAGGTAATCCTGTGGCAAAAGGGGGACCATCATAAAATATATATGGATTATTTTTTGGTCTTTGATTCACACTTTTCTCAAATATCTCATTTTCTTTCCAAAATCGCAAAAGTTCTAATTCTTTTTCAAGATATGACATTTTTAACACTTTACTTAAGATTTTTAATTTTTTATCAACTTAATTGACTTCTAAATATTAAAAAAATACAAAGTTAATCTATTAATGTTTTATCATCATTTTCAGTTATTTTATTTATGAAGCAGGGATGTGGAGTAAATGCTAAGAAAATTCACTTCACAAATAAATGAATTTAGATAATAATAATCGTGGATATGATCTTAATCATTTTTTGAATAAAACATAAGAACTTAATATTTGATTCCATAGCTTCCACATCCACTTTATATTTTAAATATAGTAAAAAAGTCTAAAAAATCTTTCGTTCTGTTCCCTATTTCTTTTGTTATTAATCTAAAAATATATAGTTGTGAGCAATTCTTCTTTTGTCTCTACCAGCGAGAATATGAATATGCTTTATTGTTTTGAGTGACTCTTTGCTAAAATTATCGATTGGAATATAAACCAATTCACGATTTTTAATTCCAGCTAGAGAGAAGAAATATTTTCGAGGTGGTTCTTTCGCTACGTATGCGATATAACGTTCTTTTGAATAAATAATAGCTGTTTTTAGCAGGCGTTCTGCTTTGTTCTTAGTATCTCTATACTCATAATCCATATAAGGGTCAAAAATGGATCTTAGAAATATTGCTGGAAAGATGGACAATAATCCTCCCACTTCTACATGCGTAATTCCTGGACCAATAATGTAATCTCCGGGATTTGTTGAATAAAAAGCCATATCACTCTCTCTATCATGTTCTGCCCACCATGTCAATTTAAAAGGATATTTTTCTATTTCTTCCTCATCAGTATCGAATATAACAACAATTGTATCGATTTTACCCCGAATTTGTTGAATATTTTGCACATAAATCTGCTTTTTGAAAGCCCAATTTCTAATAGTTTCTTTGATTGCAATTCCATCCATTAAACTGGACTTAAATTCTTCTATTTTTATTCTCTGATTTTTCAAATCTTTTATAGTTTTTTTTCGAATAAAAGAAAAGTAATCCTCTTCTAAAATATCCTCAGGAGGCCAAGAAACCGTATAATCTTTACCTTCTTCCCATTTGTTTCTCCATTCACCAGGATATTTTTCTTCGGGCTTTTCCTTTAAAGGCACGTCTCTTTCTTTTCCATAGCTATAAGGATGATGTCTTCTTAATTTTATATAACGACCACTTGGATCATATCCACCCTCTAAAGTCATCTTCAAGGTTTCATAATTGTCACTCTCATCATTATAAGGATATATAGTAGCTTTCTCTAAAACTTTCCAAGCATAATCATCATCTACTACGTTTTTCGAGCTTATCAATAATTGAAACATATTAGGTAATAACCTCTGTTCCGCTAATGAGAGATTCCTTGAATATTGAAATAAAGTTTTTAATCTATGGAGATCCACAAATTCTTTGAATTCCAATTCATAATCATACTTTGCATTGATTATAATATCTCTAATTTGTTCAATTTTATTAAATGAATTTAAAAGATTATAGAGCTCTTCTGGAGTTTCTATACTTTCCAATTTTTCTTTTGAAAATCTTTCTCTAAATTTTACCCAATTGTATGTATGGTATGGTAATTCTCTTAAAATGAATCTGGCATCAGATCCTCTTATATTATAAATTTTTACGAATTTATGAGGAATTAATTTTAAATCTATATCTTCAATTTTTTCTGGATTTTCTATATAATATTTTACATTTTCCCAATGAGCCATTCCGATAATAAGTAAAACTCTATGATATACTGACATTAATTTTAAGAGGTGAGCAGCCATGTATTTTTCTCTAAGAATATCTTTTTCAATAATATTATATTTTTCTTCAGCCTTTTCTTGATCTTCAAGATACCTTTCCAAATTTACACTGTCTCTGAGTGAGTCTTTTTCATCTTTGAATTCATTTCGAAAATATTTAGCAATCTGTTCATAAAATTTGTAAAGCCCAATATGGTTAATAGCATAATCATCTGGAAGTTTCAAACTAGGAGGTAAATACTCAGAAACTGAAAGGTCAATGAATTCAATTGGAATATTATTTTCAAGACCGATTCTTATACTCTCAATAATAGAGTCTCCAGGATCTATTGGAATAAAATTTAATTTTTTAGGATTTAATGTATCAGCATAACCAATTAAGGATAGAAAGGGTAATCTATCTATAGCTTCTATAACTTCATCTTGGACATTATTTGGTAATTCTACCGCAATAACATCAGGAAATACATTAAATAATGCTTTAACTACTAATTTTGCAAACTCTATACGCGAGTGAAAAGTTGGAATAACATAAATATTTCTAAATTTAATATAGGGATTTTCATCCATTTGAATCATTATCAGATTTATTTATAAATTTATCATTAAAGTCATTGGAATCTTCAAAATCTTTGAAAAATTTAAACGAAATTGATTCCTTTTCATGCTTCAAAAATACTTCAAAATTTTCAGGTAAATATTTTAATGCAGCTTCTTCTAATACTTGGACTACCGCATTTTCAAATGCTTTTTTCTCAATAACATCTTGTTTTTCTTTCTTCATCAATTTTGTTTTAATATAATATCTTACCATATTAATGCCATCTCTTACTGTATAGGGCTCATCATAGATATGAGCATTTTGAAGAAAGTCTACACAATATTTTAATAGTTCTTCTGAAGCAAAAGGTAAATTATATTTTAAAATTTTTAGCTCATCAATTTTATTTGGAAAGTCTATATAAATCTTGGGTTGTAAACGCGATTGGATATATTCGGGAATTTCATAGGTACTACTATCTGCATTCATTGTAACACATAATCGAAACTCTGGATGGGCATATATTCTTATACCCGCAATAATACTCTCAACATAACGTCTTTTATCCATTAAGGGTGCTAAAGATGCCCAACTCTTTTCACTCATTCTATTTCCCTCATCCAATAAACAAATTCCTCCTTTAATCATAGCTGATACTAAAGAACTTGCCACATAGGCTATTTTATTATCGGAAGCAATAACTGGGCTAATTAATAAATCTTCTGGACGCGTATCCATAGTACACTGAAACATATAAACATCTTTTTCTAATCTTCTTCCAGCAGCATAACCCAGTGTTGTTTTCCCAACTCCAGGTTTACCAAGAATGCGAGGATTCAATGGTAAATCATCTTTATCAACAATCATCCAAGCTGCTTTTAATTGATTAATTAAATCATCATTTCCAACCCATTCCATATCAACTTGTGCTGGTTCAGATAATATTAGTTCCACATCTGATATTTTGACTTTCTCTGGCATAATAATTCGTACTTTCTATTCTACTAATAAAAGTTATAAAAGTACAATATAAATAATTTTTCAAATTAAAGTTGAAATTATAATTTGTAGCAATTACCTATAAATCCCTTATTTACCTCAAATATAAAAAATATGAAATTATCTGATC
Organism: Candidatus Hermodarchaeota archaeon; assembly: GCA_048885705.1. Taxonomy (GTDB): domain Archaea; phylum Asgardarchaeota; class Lokiarchaeia; order Sigyniarchaeales; family SOKP01; genus Loki-b32. The sequence continues at coordinate 15,213 of JBHLLJ010000034.1, forward strand.
TATAAAAAAAGATAATGCGTTCAAATAGATCTTATTAATTACGATGTCTGATAATATCATTGTTCTAAAGCTTGTTTTATTAGGAGATAGTGCGGTTGGTAAAACATCTCTAATTGATATGTATGCTCATGGTAGGTTTAAAGAGAATTATATACCAACTTTGGGGGTTAATATAGTAGCAAAAGAAATGGAACTTGGAAATTTCCAAATTCGCTTGATAATTTGGGATATTGCTGGTCAAAGTAAATATGATCTTTCGCGAAAAATGTTCTTTCAAGGTGTAGTGGGGGCTTTATTCATATATGATATAACTAGACACGGCACATTTCAAAATATTGAATCTAAATGGTTAGAAGATCTAAATGAATATGGAGAAAAGAAATTATTTTATATTTTAATTGGCAATAAAACTGATTTACAAGATTATAGAGTAGTATCCAATGAAGAAGGAAGAACGCTTGCTGACAAAATAAATGCATGCGATTTTGTTGAAACATGTGCAAAATATGGTGAAAATGTAGAAAAAGCTTTTGAAAATTTAGTCTTTCAAGTATTAAAGAATGAAGGAATTACAGATTAATGAAATAAAATGAAAAGTATCGAAACTCGTTCTAAACGCATTATTATAGGGAAGATTGAGCCTAATGAGGATTTAATAGACTCAATCATTAAATTAGTTATAAAGCATGACATTAAATCTGGCTTAATCAATTGCATCGGCGCTCTAAAAAAATTTACCATTGGTTTTTATGATATTAAGAATCAAGATTATAAGATGAAAACTTTTGAAGAATTCGTAGAATTGCTTAGCTGCATTGGAAACATATCATATAAAGATAAAAAGCCAATTATACACTTACATGTATCTCTAGGAAGGAGAGATTATTCAGTAATTGGGGGACATCTTAGTCAGCCAAGTATAATCTCAGTAACATGTGAAGTTAAAATAATAGAAATAGATCAAGAATTAAAGCGTGTTGATGATCCTCAATTTAAATTATCACTTTTAGATATCTGAAAATTATGTGAGATTTGATGGTAGATAATAAGAATAGAGAATGGGCATTAAAATTAGCATTATTAGGAGATCCTGCTGTCGGGAAGACTTCCTTAATTAATAAATATGTTACTAATTCATTTAAGGAAAGTTATCACCCAACTCTTGGAGTTAATATTGTATCAAAATACATAAATATTGAAGAAATTAATTCCAATATTCGTTTACTTTTATGGGATATTGCCGGACAAGATAAATATGAGTTGACCCGCCAGAATTTCTTCCAAGGTTGTGTAGGAGCATTGTTAGTTTATGATATAACACAGTATTCAACTTTTGAACAAATAAAAACAAAATGGCATGAAGATTTTAAGAAATATAGTAGACCTGATGGAGCTTATATTCTAATTGGAAATAAATCAGATTTAAAAGATTCAATTAAAGTATCATTTGAAGAAGGAAAAGCACTATCCCTAGAGATAAATGCTGCTGAATTTATAGAAACAAGTGCAAAATATGGAGAAAATGTTGAGCATGCTTTTCATAAATTAGTATTGCATATATTAAAGAAAAGCGGAGTTAAATTAGATATAAATTAATGAAAATAACAAATTAAAAAGATTGTTAAGAATTAGTCAGAAATGATTGGAGATTATAAAGGATTTGTAAAAAATAAAGTTGTTATAGCGCTACTTCAAGCCTATCATGATATACTTGATTATGATGGGATGAAATCAATCCTAAGAGAAGCAGGAATGATGCACATAAAAAATATAAGAGATGAAAATCCCAATGATACATTAGATTTTTTTTCTTTTAAAAAAATCATTTCTGCACAAAATTGCTTATTATATGAATCCTCTGATCTCCTATTTGAAATTGGGAAAAAATTTTCATTTTATTTGTTTCCTTTCGGAAAAAGCTTCGAAGAAATAATTAATGAAATAAACTCTTCAATCATAGCAGACTGGAAGGTCACTATAATCGAGAATGACCAAAATAAAATTACAATACGTGTTGATCGTTGTATCTTTTGTTCTGAGATTGGAGTTCCATGTGATTTGTTCAAAGGATTCTTATTCAATTCAATACAAAAATCATTACCATCAGACCATAAGGTTATTTATACCAGGGAAATAGATGATGTTGAAGATCCCCAACATAATAGTTTTTTTGTGAAATTAAAAATCGACAAAAGTATTAAATAAGTAAAAAACGAAAATTAAGATATATAATTGAGTAATATAAGAAATCCATTTTATCCAGAATATAATTTTAAAAAAATTAAAAAAAATATTAAATAGACCTTAAACAAAATATTAAATTGCATAATGACTATCGAACAAGGTAATCACGATCGAGAATTCGTGTATAAAATAGTCATTCTAGGAGATGCTGCTGTAGGTAAGACTTCTTTGATAACTCAGTTTGTAGAAGGCTCATTTAACGAAGATTATAAGCCTACGTTAGGAGCAAACATTGTTCGTAAAGATGTTAACTTGGATAACACAAAAGTTAGACTTATAATGTGGGATTTAGCCGGGCAAGAGAAATATCAAGTTGTTCGCAGTATGTATTTTCAAGGATGTCAAGGCGCCTTACTTGTTTATGATGTTACTCGATATAGCACTTTTGAAAGTATTAATTCTAAATGGCTAAGAGATTTCAAAAAATATGTTAAGAAAGAAGGAGTCTATATATTAATTGGGAATAAATCAGATTTAGTAGATCAAAGAACAGTAACAACAGAAAGAGGTAGAGAAATAGCGGAAAAAATCAAAGCTAGCCATTTTATTGAAACTAGTGCAAAATTGGGAGAAAATATTGAAGAAGCTTTTATACTTTTAGTAAATCAAATCTTGAACAATCATGGTGTAGATATTTAAAAAGTTTTAATAATCTCGCACAACTTCTTTTTGTATTAATAGATTGGCAACTAGTCTTTTTAAAGTAATTATATTAAGATTATAATTATGAAAGAAACATCTCAAAGATTATCAAAAGCTCCAAAATCTGCTATAAGAAAGCTATTTGATCTTGCTTCTGGTCGTACAGATGTTATTAGTCTAGGAATTGGACAACCAGATTTTAGAACACCAGAACTAGTAATACAAGGAAACATAGAAGCCTTAAAAAGGAATATTACTATGTATGCTCCTACTCGGGGTGTCCCTGAGTTACTAAAACTAATAGAGAAAAAAGTGAATAATATAAATCAGATCAATGCAAAATGGGATGAAAATATAATTGTTACCAATGGAGCGAGTCAAGCAGTCACTTTAGCTTTTGCTTCAATTTTTAATCCGGGAGATGAATTAATCATTTCCTCACCAAATTTCGTATCATACTTTTATTGTGCATCTTTTTTTGGTGTTAATGTAATAGAAGTTGAACGAAATAGAGATTTTAGTCCCAATATCGAAAAAATGAGGAATTCGATTACAAGCAAAACTAAAGCAATGCTGATTAATACTCCTAATAATCCTACTGGCTATGCTTTAAATCAAAATGATTTGAAAGAAATTATTGATCTTATCATACAAAATGACTTGTATTTAATTACTGATGAAGTCTATGAAAATTATATTTATGATGGCATAAAACATGTTAGTCCAGCTTCTTTAGATGGTATGTTTGAAAGAACAATAACAGTAAATGCCATGTCAAAGTTATATTCAGCCACAGGATTCAGATTGGGATACGCAATAGCTTCAAAAGCAATAATAGATTTAATGGAGAAATTTCATCAATATACTGTCGCAGGAACTAATCATGCTGCTCAGTACGGTTTTATTGAAGCATTAAAAATGGATATGAATTTCTTTAAGGAAATATGGGAAAGTTTTGATAATCGACGAAATTTAGTATATAATCGGTTAAAAAAGATTGGTTTTGATGTGATAAAGCCGAAGGGAGCTTTCTACATAATGCCTTCAACAGAAAAATTCAAAATGAGTGGTTTAGAATTTTCAGAAAGAATTATGGAAGAGCAAGCGGTAGCTATTGTTCCAGGACATATTTTTGGATCTTATTCTGATCATATGATAAGAATCTCTTATGCGACTGAATTAAAAAAGCTTGAAGAAGCTATGAACAGGATTGAGGCATTTGTAAAAAATTCATGATCCAATATTTTAAATTGAGTAAGTTTTTATAAGAGCAGAAGTTAAATATTCAGTTGCTTGAAATACTTGTTTTAAAGAAACCCATTCATTTGGTTTATGAACAACTCTCGGATCTCCAGGGCCAAATATTATAAATGGAATAGAATTTTTTTGATTGAAATAAATGGCTGCTTCTGTGGCGTATGGTATCCCTATAATTTCTGAATTGGTAATTTGTTTTAAATTTTGTATGAATGGATGATTTATATCAGTTTTAACAGAAGGTAAAGTGTTAATTACTTTCACGTCAATAGAATATGGTTTTAATTTAATATTTTTCAAATTAGTGATGACATTATTATGTTTCTGTTGTGGAATTAAACGATAATCGATCTCTAATTCTGCTAAATCAGGAACAACATTAATCTTAGTACCCCCTTTAATCGTTCCGATATTTAATGTTGATGTTCCCAGAAATTCGTCTTGTTTATCTTCTAAACAATTTTGTAGATAAGGAATGATCTTAAGAGCCCCTTCAATAGCATTATTACCTTCATTGGGAGTTGCAGAGTGTGCTGCTTTCCCATAAACTTTTACATTCGCCCATAGTAATCCTTTTTCAGTAACTCCAATATTTAAATTAGTGGGTTCAGCAATAATTAATAAAATTGCATCTTTTGGATCTTCTTTTTTTGTTTGTGTGAGAGCCCCCAACATACCGGCTTCTTCATCCGCAGTACCAAAAAAAATTAATTCAAACTTATCCAAAAATGATCTATTTTCACTTAAATTTTTCATAACTCCTATAAGTGAAGTTATTCCCCCTTTCATATCAGCAGAACCACGACCATACAATCTTCCATCAAAAATTTTTGCAGAAAATGGAGAATAATCCCAATTGGTAAGATCTCCGGCCGGAACTACGTCAAAATGCCCCGAAAAGATTATTTTTTGATTTCCAAAACCAATTCTAGTAATTATATTATGAAGTTTTACATCTTTTTTAGAAAAAGTTATTATTTCATTTTGAAATCCCTCTTCCTCTCTGAATATTTCTGAAGCTAAGAAATTCACTACTTTTTCTGTTCTTCCGGGTGGATTTTCTGTAGGGATTTGAACTAATTTTTTTAAAATATAAATTAAGTGTTCTTTTTCAAAATCAGATAATTTCATAATAAAAAGAAATATTGTAAATAGAATATATAATCTTTGATTATATTGATGGTAGTTATTGCTTACTTATACATAATCGACCTCAAAGGGAGTTTTAGGGAGTACTTCAGCTCCTTTATTCGTAATAAGAGTTGGTGATTCAAGTCGAAGACCACCCAACCCAGGACGATTAAACACTATTGCTGCAATTTCAACCATATTTTCTTCGAATGTCAAATGACCCCAATCCTTACCAGGAACAACAACTGGTGAAGATTCATTGCCTATAATGCCTATTGAATGCCCTAATCCAAAAAAAAGATCGTTTGGGTATCCTGCTTTTTCAGCTACCTTATAAACTTCTTGATAACAATTATCAAATGTATTTCCTATATACATATTATCAATTAGAGTATAGCATAACTGCTCATACACTTCATTGAACTTTTTTAGTTCAGAGGAACATTTACCAAGAATATAATTATGACTTAGATCTCCAAGATAACAACCATATTCACTGTGCAAATCCACTAGTAGCGATTCACCTTCTTTAACTTTTTTATTTGTAGCCGGAGTACAGCCATTAAATGTCCATGCTGCTCGATAACCTGAACCAATTTCTTGACTCCCTGTAAACGTCCATTCATAATTGCTACCCGCCTTTCTCATAGCTAAAGTACCTATTCCGGCAATCTCATTCTCAGTAAAAATTTTATTTGAGGAGCGTTCGCTTAACTCTTTTTTAACAGTTTCTTGTCCTATATCAGTAATTTCAGATGCTTTTCGGAGCATTTTGATCTCCTCTGGTTCTTTAATTAATTGAATTCTCTCGGTCTCATCATTAAAATCAATAAGCTCACATCCCGGAAACACTTTCTTTAGTAATTCCGCTTCTGTATATGAAAGCATTTGACCAGTGACACAAATATCTAATCCTAATTCTACGCCTATTTTGGGAGCAGATCCTTTGGGATTATATACTCCTGTTTTTTTAGCTACTTTTTCTAGTTTTTTTTCAATATAAAAACCTTTAAGAGGTCCCCATCCACTAACATTTTTTAAATGTCCCTCAGCTTTTATTCTCTCTACATCTAGAAGTACTGTAAATAATTGTGGATCTCCCATTCCTTCTTTTGGAAGAAAAATGTAACTCTTCCATGGAACAAAACATCCCGCGAGATAAGTAATAGATTTTACCCGAGTAAGAACACAAAAATCAAGATTTAATTCTTCCATAGCAGCTTGATACTTTTTCACATGGCCTTTCCAATCTATTTTAATTTCACTCATTTAACCATCAAGAAAAATATTTGAATAATAATAATTAGCTGATGTTTATAATAAAATTTTACAAAAACAATTTATTTTCATAAAATTAAAAAAAGTGTGAAAATAGGTTCTTTAGATGCCAATTATCTATATAAATCAGCTTTAGATTCTTGGATATTCCTTGATTTTGTTATTTCTTTAGCCATATTTTCATATTTTTCAATAATTTCATTTGGCAATGTCGAATTTATTTTTGATATAGCAAATTCAAAATGCTTTTTTTCAATTTTTTCTAAATTAGTCAAATTTTCTCTAATTGCTTGCATTCCTGCTTCACGGCATACATTTTCCAAATCAGCACCGCTATATCCTTCAGTTGTCTGAGCAAAATGTTTCAGTGAAACATCTTCAGCTAAAGGCATACTTTTAGTATGAACTCGTAATATTGATTCTCTTTCTTCAATATTAGGGGCTCTTACATATAATAATCGATCTAATCGTCCAGGTCTCAACAATGCTGAATCCACCATATCAGGTCGATTTGTACTAGCTATTACAACAATTCCTTTCCGATTTTCAATTCCATCCATTTCTACTAATATTTGATTTACAATAGAATCCCTAACGGCTGTACTCTCGCTAATACCTCTAGATGAGGAAATAGCATCAATTTCATCAAAATAAATAATTGAAGGAGCCGCCTGTCTCGCTTTTCTAAAAATATTTCTTACAGATTTTTCACTTTCACCAACCCATTTAGAAAATAATTCTGGGCCTTTAACTGTAATAAAATTCGTCTTAGTTTCTGTAGCTATAGCTTTTGCTAACAAAGTTTTTCCGCATCCTGGGGGCCCAAAAAGGAGTATTCCATTTAATGGGCGTATTCCTGCTTTTTCAAATAATTTAGGATATTTTAATGGCCATTCAACGGCTTCTTTTAACTCATTTTTTATTTCCTCTAACCCTCCAACATCATCCCAAGAAACATCAGGAATTTCAACCATAACTTCTCGCATAGCAGAAGGTTCAATCATGTTTAAAGCTTGAATAAAATCATAATTTTTTATTCTTAGTTCTTGAATAATTTCACTAGGGATTGGTTCATCTAAATTTATCTTTGGTAAAATTCGTCTAAGTGACTGCATTGCAGCTTCTCGACATACTGCCATAATATCGGCTCCAACAAATCCATGAGTAATTTCAGCATATTGATCTAGATCAATATCTTCCTCTAATGGCATTCCTCTTGTATGTATTTGAAGTATTTCTTTTCTTCCCTTAACATTTGGAACACCAAATTCAATCTCACGGTCAAATCTTCCAGGTCTTCTTAAAGCTTCATCAATGGCATTAATTCTATTAGTAGCACCAACACAAATTATTTCTCCCCTACCACGTAATCCATCCATTAAAGATAGAAGTTGAGAAACAACTCGTCTTTCTACTTCTCCCGAAGTATCAACTCTTTTTGGAGCAATGGAATCAATTTCATCGATAAAAATTATAGATGGAGCACTTTCTTCAGCTTCTCTAAAAATATCCCTAAGTCTACCCTCACTTGCTCCATAAAATTTACTCATTATTTCAGGGCCATTAATTGTGATAAAATTTGCATTCGACTCTTGAGAAACAGCTTTTGCCATGAGAGTTTTACCAGTTCCTGAAGGTCCGTGGAATAATACCCCTTTAGGTGGATCAATATTCAATCGATGGAATAATTCAGGGTGTTTTAATGGTAATTCAACCATCTCTCTAATTCTTTGAATTTCGTCTGTTAAACCCCCTACATCGTCATAAGTGACAACACCGCCAGAAACATTTAGAACAGCTACTCTTTTATTAACTTTTATTAAAGTATCACGAGTTATTTTAACTACTCTATCTGAAGGTTTTGAATTCTCCACAATTAACCTTAAAGTCCCCAAAGTCGGTCTTTTTTTAGCCCCAAACGGAAACATTTTCATAATTTCAGACATAGGGTTATCATTATCATCTCTTTGTACAAAAGTTCCTAAAACATCAACAATATCACCAATTACTACAGGTTTATCAATTAACTTCCCTTTAATCGCTTCTGCTTGCCTTTTTAAATCAATATTAGGACGAGTTGGAGTTAATACGACTTCAATTGCAGGATAAACATCTGCGAGTTTGATGGTAACAAATTCTCCGATGGTTGCTCCTGCATTTAATCTTTGAAGACCATCGAGTCTAATTATCCCTTTTGCTCTATCAGTACCCGAGGAAACAGCGATACCTGTAGTTTTTTTCTTCCCTCTAATCTCAATAATGTCTCCTGTGTTTAATCCCATTTCAAACATTACATCTTGATCTATATAACAGAGAGAACGTCCACTTCTACTCTTATCTAATCTTTCAATTCTAAGTTTGGGGGTTTTACTCATAATTTTTCCTTCTGACATTTTTACCATAAGCGAAACTAATCAAGGTTATGAAAATAAATTATCATGTAAAAAAAAGTAATAGTGGTTTATTTTCTTTTTCTTTAATTTTTATAATTGTTTATAAATAGAAAAATTAAGAGATTTTTATTTTTAGGGTTTTCTCTAAATAAATTTTAAAACTTTTTAAGATCTCTGCTTCGCTTAGTGCTTTATTTTTATTTTCTTTAATATATGTTTTTCTCAATTGAAATATTTTCTTTTTAAGAGGATTAAAATAGGGATTAAGAACAAGTTTTCCTATATAAGTCCTTGTAATTTTATCGAGATTTTCATTATATGAACTTAAATCAATCGTAATCTTTTCTTTTATAATTTTGTGATCTCTAATATTCATTTCCTTATCTAATCTTGTTAAAAATTCCATTATTATTATGTTTAGGTCAACTATTTCTGAGAGATCATACTTAGCAATAGGTTTATCCCAATAATATTTATCAAACATATCAAATTTATCTTGTATTTTAACGATAACCTCTTTTGGAATAGGTTCTCCTCTTTTTTCGTTCCATTTCATACAAATTTCAATGGGAGTTGCAATATAAATGATATAAAAACCTAGATTAAGATCATCTGTAATTTCTTTTAAGTCATGTCTCATACTTGAATAATAATTTAAATCATCACTAATTACAATATTTCCTTTTTCTAACTCACCCTTAATAATTTCTAAATTTCTTTTTCTAACAAGGTGTTCTTTTTCATAATCGAATTTGTTTGAGGTTAAATTATTTCTTATTATGTCAGGATCAATAATCTTGACCTCTAATTTATTAAATCTTTTTTGTAGGGCGGTTTTTAATGAATTAGCAAAAGTACTCTTACCAGATGCAGGTAATCCTACTAAGCAGATTAAAAAATTTGTATCAACCAAAAATTAAATCAACTAATTTGTCTTAAAACTGATAGTTTTTATTAACTCCCGTTTTTGTTGTCTTGAAAAAGATTTAATTTCCAATTCTCTTTTCATAGCTTCCTTTCTAGTTTGATGAGTTTCAAAATATTTTAATTCAATAAGTTTCTTTCCCCGACAAAATTTAGCACCTATTCCATTTCGATGTTCCTTCCATCTTCTATAGAGATTGTTAGTATAACCGGTGTAATATCTCTTTTTTCCATTCTTATTCATGACTTCTAAAATGTAGACATAAAATACTGACATAATTTTTCCACTAAATGATAAATCCATGTTGTGTTATTTATTTTTTTAGATAATCACTCTAATTCTGGTTTAATTTTACCAGCTTGCGGTCAAATATATATATTACCATATCATAATTGATTAATTAAGTAAATAAAAATTATAATTTTAATAATAAAGCATTTTAAAATTATTAATTATACTTAGACGCTGAATAATATAAAATGCCGAATGGAATATTTCTTATACGCTGGGATGAAGTTGAGGGAGGAATTATTTATTTAAAATACCCTGAAGATTTAGAAATTCCTAATCCTGTAGTACAACAAATCACCATATCTCACAACTTTACAGAATCATATATTATTACAGAAGAAAAAAACTGGAA
>JBHLLJ010000035.1:0-25673 GCA_048885705.1 Candidatus Hermodarchaeota archaeon
TATGCTCCCCGCGTAAATGGATATTGTCCCGGAAATCCTAAATCAAGTGCATAATTCAAATCTTTAACATCATTAGGGGTATATAATCTTTTGATCTCTATTTCAGATAAGTTCCTAAAACTTTGTTTCCTTTCTTTTTTAAGTGAAATGGAATTCTCCCATTCCTTTTTTTCTTGTTCAATTTTATTATATTCTGTCATGCAAATCTTTCTTTAAAAGTATTTTAATCTCAAATTAGATAAGCGTTGGAAATTATTTTAAATTTTTTTTTTAAAGATATAGAAATTCTAAACTCAATGATAAAAAACATGGAAAAGGGCTCTTCCTTAATTTTAACTCAAAATCTAAAAAGTTCTCTCGCATTTCTTAATACCTGATTAGCACAAGTTTCAAGTTTAGTTTCCTTGAGATTAGCAATTTCTTTAGTTATTGAAATTACATCTTCGGGAAAAATGAACCTTTTAGGGGATTCCATTAAATGGTATGGAGAATCTGTTTCAGTAAGTAACTGTTCTAACGGAGTGATTTCAATTATTCGTTTAAATTCCTCTTCTCTCGAATGTAAATAACCAAAAGAAAAATAAAATCCAAAATCAAGCAATTCAGATACTTGTTCCTGTTTTGACATATAACCATGAATTTGACCCCCCACATCTTGAGCTTTTTCTTGTTTTAAAATTCTGACAATGTCTTTGTCTGTGCCATACCCGGCATGGACAACAATAGGTATATCATTTTCTTTTGCTAATGCTATTTGTTTTCTTAATAATTCTTGTTGTTTTTTCTTGAATGAATTTTTCTCATTTTCATCTAAGTTCGCGAAACCATATGAATAATCTAACCCAATCTCGCCTATACCATGAGGGATTTTTTTTTCAAATTCCTTTTCTAATAAAGAAATCATTTGCGAATGGTCTTCAAGTGCATTATTTCTTGAAATACCAATAATATGTATAATGTTTTCGAGTTCCAATTGTTTTTGGTATTTAGGAAAGTCTAATGGATTACTTATAACACCAATGATCTCTTTTACTCCTTTTTCTTTTGCTTTAGAGATCATTTCAATTATAAAATCGATTGAAGGGATTGGGATGACTCCTATGATATCGTTGTCAATGCTTTCTTTTGGTATAGGACTAAAAAATAAGTGGGCATGGCAATCAATATACAAATAAATCACATCAATTTAGTAAAAATAAAATTAGGTCTTTAAACCAATAATATAGTTATTTAATACGGCTAATAATAAAATCTACAAATTTGCCAAGATTTTTCACATTCTCATAGATTTTTGGTTCTTTCTCTGATAGATAATCCTTGAAAGCTTCCCAACTCTCTTTTTTTCCTGATGGTGCTTCAACTAACATTTTTTTAACCTCAAAAAAGTCCCAGGTAAACATAAGAGCATTATCTAATTTATTCGCATGGTCAGACAAGAGAAAGATATAAAAATCACCTAAATCCGAAGGATTCAGAACGTGCGGTGGCTTATTACCATCTCCAGCTTTCTTACCTCTTAAAAGACTCGTATCTACTTGAGTAGGTAATACCATATTAAAATTTATATTTTCTCTCTTATATTCAGTAGCCATGGCTTTTTGCATCCCTACAACAGCGTATTTAGTCGCTACATAAGCTGTAAGTCTCGGGGGAGCATTCGGGTATGCTTCACTTCCAGTTATTATGAATCTTGCTTTGTCATTTTTATCATCTTTCTTTAAATATGGATAAGCGGCTTTAAAGGTATAAAATATTCCTAGCACATTGACATTTAAGATCTCCGCAAACTTCTCGTTTATAAACTCATGAGTTGCCCACATTCGAGAATATCCAGCATTCGCAATTACTCCATTAATTATACCTAATTCTTCATGAAATGTCATAAATGCTTCCATTACTTGTTGAAAATTGGTGATATCAGCAGCTTTAACAATCACCTTCACGTTCATTCCTAAATCTTCAATTTCTTTCTTAGTTTCATGTAATTCTTCAATTGTTCTTGCAGTTAATCCAATATTTGCACCTTCTTTTGCGCATGCTATTGCTAATGCTTTGCCAATACCACGCCCCGAACCAGTAATTATTACATTCTTTCCTTCTAATAACATAATATCCTTTTATAATCTGATTTAAAATATTAAGTTAATTAAAACACAATTATATGATTAATGTTAAATTATTTAAGAATAATTAAAAGATGTTCAAGGAAGATTTTTGGTGTATAACTTCTTAAATGTATCATTGTAAATAATATCTGAATGGTGTGAACTTTTAAGGTAGCTTTAATAAATCCTGGACCTGGAGAGATCTTAGAGAAAGGTAGGATTGTAGCGAATGCTGATCATATTTATCCACCTTTGGGAATCTGTTATTTAAGCGCAGTTCTAAAAAATGAGAATTATCATGTTGATATAATTGACCAAGCAGCTATGGGCTTTAATTTACAACAAATACTAAAATGGATAAAGAAGAAAGATCCCGATGTTTTAGGATTTTCAACTTTAACAGCATCGGGATCGGGAATTAGTGCTGCTTTAACTTCAATTGAGGTTAAGAAATGGAACCCAAATATCAAAATAGTATTTGGAAATAGGCATGTAAATCATAATGACTATAGGATTTTAAAAAAATACCCTCAAATTGATATTTGTGTAAGAGATGAGGGAGAATTTACGTTTCTTGAATTAATTAAAGCTTTAGAAAAAAATGAATCCTTAAAAGATATCAGAGGGTTAACTTATAGAGAGAATGATGAGATAAAGAGAAATGAAAAGCGCCCTCTGATCAAAGATCTCGACGCAATACCTTTCCCTGACAGAAAAGCTTTAAAAATTGAATACACAGGGAGTTTTGGTGGTTTAGAATTTGCACCTGAAGGTTTTACATCTATGATTTCTTCTCGAGGATGTCCCTATAACTGTACTTTTTGCTATGGAAAGAGAACAGTTGGCTTTAGAACGCGTTCAGTAGAGAACATATTGGAAGAAATTCTATTTTTAGAGAGTGAGGGGTATCAGTACTTAAATTTTGTTGATGATAACTTCACTGTATCGAAGAAAAGAGTTCTAAAACTCTGTCGCTTAATGCAAAAACATAAAGTTGATCTAGATTGGATATGTGAAGGGAGAGTAAACCAAGTATCTGATGAAATGTTGAGGGAAATGCGCAGAGCTAACTGTAGAATAATTTTTTATGGGATAGAAAGTGCTAATCAGAGAATTCTTGATTATTATAAGAAAAATATAACACCTGCCCAATCAATTCTAGCTGTCAAAAAAACTCGTAAAGCAAAAATTCCATTTATTTTAGGTTCATTCATCGTTGGAGCACCTGGAGAAACGTATTCGGAGATACATAATACCTTGAAATTTGCTCAAAAAATAGATATTGACTTTCCAGTTTATAATCTTTTGGGAACTATGCCTGGAACCGATATTTGGGATGAAATGGTTGAGAAAAATGTTTTAGATGAGAATAAGTATTGGGAAGAAGGAGTTCATATATCGGATATTGATCCTGAAGGAGTCCCAACCGAAATCATTTCGAATTTAATCTTAAAAATGCTTAAACAATTTTTTATGAATCCAAAATATATGATAAAAGCAATATATAGAAATACTACTAGTTCTTACAAGTTCTTCTCATTACTCAAGATCCTTTCACAGAATGTAAAGAATTTTGAAAATTTTCATGGAGTGAAATCATTTTGGAATCCAGATAATGTATAAAGATTAACCCCAGAATGGTTTCCAACTATTCCATATATCCCAACTTTTAATATTTTTAAAGTTTTGACTAATCGCTTTTAACCGGTATTTACTTTTCATAGTTTTAAGAATTTGTCTAGAAATATAGCGAGGTCTTAACATAAATTTCTTATGAGTATCTCTTATTCGTAACATTAATTCACTCAAAGGAATGGGAAGTACTGCCGTACCAACTTCCCAGCATTCTTCTGGATTAATTTTTTTTTCTTTAACCATTTGATCCCAAATCCAATTCCCAGGTATTATGCCTAATATATGAAATTGTGGAAAATCAATGTCTAATTTAAGCGAAAAATTCAATGTATTAATAATCTCTTCACGAGTTTCAATTGGGGCCCCCACTATAAAATTTGCTAACACCATATCAATTCCCACTTTTTTAGAGTTTTTTATAGCATCATAAACTTGATTTAAACTAATTTGTTTATTATACCAATCTAAAATTCTTTGAGATCCACTTTCAACTCCATAACTTAGAATTTTACATCCCATTTGTTTCATAGCATCTAATAATTCTGCTGAACTTTGCGTAACTCTTCCTTCTGCCATCCAATTGAATTCCATTTTTTCTTTCTTTAATAAATATGATAATCGCATTAATCTTTTTTTGCTGATTGTAAAGTTATCATCAACCCAAAGCAAGTTTTGATATCCTTGTTCTTCTAAAATAGATAATTCCTGCACAATATTCTCTGGAGACCTTGGACGCCAATTGCCCCAAAACATAGAACTTGAGCAAAATGAGCACTTAAAAGCACACCCTCTTGATGAAGCAGTAGATGTAAATTTTCCTACAGAAAGATCGAGACCTTCAACTTTATTTTTGTATTCCACATCTCCTAATAAATTTCTATTAGGAAACGGAAGAATGTCAATATTTTTTATTAGAGGTCTGTCATTATTTCTAATAATTCTACTGTTACTTCGATATGTCACACCTCTTATATCTTCGAAACCCGCACCTTTCTCGGCTTTTTCAGCAATTTCTAATAAAGTATTCTCCCCTTCTCCTCTTATACAAGCATCAATAAATGGATACTTATTCAATATTCTGTTATCATTGAATGTGGCATGGTAATTCCCAAAAATAATTCTAATGTTTGGATTTATTTCTTCTTTTACTTTTTTAGCAATTTCTGCTGAAATCTTTCCGGTTCCTGCAGTGGTTATCGTAGAAAATCCTAAAATATCGGGATCTTCTTTTTTTATCCAATTTAAAGTTTCCTTAATTGATAAATTCCTAGCAAATTGATCAAGTATGGATACATTAAAATCATTTTCACTTAAATAGGTGCCAAGGTATAAAATTCCCATTGGTGGAAACCCATAGAATTCTATTTTCTCTTTGTTATACTTCTCAGCCTCTTTAACTGTTCCACAAAATGTACCTTTTTCTGGGGGTTTTGGAAATATTAATGATACCTTCAAAAAATCAATCTAAATTTCAATTTGAATTAAATACTAATAAATGTGTAAATTTATCCTTAAAATTAAATCTACATTATTTCAATGCTATTAATACTAAAAAAGATGAAAAATAAATCTTATAATAAAAATCACTTTTGATATACTTACTAAGATATGGAAGTATATTTATAAAATTAGAAGAATGAATCTATTTTTCCATCCTCTGAAAATTGGTTATTAAATGAAATTAATTGATAAAAGAATCCAAAAAGTTGCCTTAGTAAACCCAAATTTTATTACTAAGAGCATTACTGACAAATTTACCATCCCGACTTTAGGATTAGAATCCATTGCAGCAAATATTATAGATTTAGTAGAGGTAAAAATTATTGATGGAAAAGTTAGAAATTTGACTCTTGATGATATTATCAAAGAAATTGATGAGTTCAAGCCAGATGTTATAGGAATTTCATGTTGTTTTACAATAGGAATTGATTTTGCTTTAAAAGTTGCGCAGGAATCAAAAAAATTAGAATATATAACCATTTTAGGAGGTTGGCACCCAAGTTTTGAGCATTCTGAGATAATAAAATACCCTTTCGTCGACGTAATAGTGCGAGGAGAGGGAGAACTTACTTTTCGGGAACTAATTAAAAACAAAAATTTAGAAAAAATAAAAGGAATATCGTTTAAAGACAATGGGAATATTACTGATAACCCAGATCGTCCTTTAATCAAAGATCTAAATAAATTACCACTTCCAGCAAGGAATTTGAGAAATAAAAACACTTTTTATCAAATATTTCAGATGCCTTTAGATGCGATTGAAACTTCAAGGGGTTGCCCATACAAATGTACTTTCTGTAATATACATCTTTTCTATCGCGGCACATATAGAACCAAAAGTACTAATCGGGTTATTCAGGAGTTAAAAATTATTTCAAGTCAAAATAAGCATAAGAATGTATTGATAATTGATGATAATTTTACTGCGAATATGAAAAGGGTTGAGGAAATCTGTGATACAATAATCAAAGAAGAAATTAAATTAGATTTAATATGTCAAAGTCGAATCGATGTTATTAAGAACAATCCTAATATCATTAAAAAGATGTCTAAGGCAGGATTTTGGTTATTCTTTCTTGGTATTGAATCATTCAATCAAAAATCTTTAAATTATGTTCAGAAAAGAGTTCATTTTAGAGATATTGTTGAAGCCATAAAGATTCTTCATGAAAATAATATATTGATAATTGGGAGCTTGCTAATTGGTTCAAGTTTAGATGAGGAAGAGAAAGATATAGACCTAATGATAAATATCGTGAAGAAGCTAGGAATAGATTTCCCTATATATTCAATTATGACACCATTACCAGGTACAAAATTTAGAGAGATTTTAATTGAAAATGATTATTTATTGACTCAAGACTGGAGTAAGTATAATTTTACAACGGCAGTAAATCGACTAAACAAATTATCAAAAGAAAAACTAGAGGAACTTTTATCCAAGGCATATTATTATGCATATTTTAATAGAGGATGGAAAGACACACTTATTAGATTATATAAAAAGAAAGGAATCAGATTTTTATTAAATTCAAGAAAATTTTTTAGCATTGTAAAGGATATTTTGAATTTCTTCATAAATATTAGAAGAATGAAAAGTACTATAGATTCATTACCACTTAAATATTCTTAATTTTATTATTAACTTCCCCTATCAGTTGTTTCAAAGTAACAAATTCAACATTCTTAGATACAGCTTCTTTAATGAACTTTTTAATTCTGATAAGGAATGGTTTTCCTGTATTAATCCACCGATCTAGTCTAAAAAATAGGTTTATAAATGAATTGAGTTTACTTGTTTGCTTGAGTATTAATTCTTTTATGTTTATTGCTTCCCAAACGTGAAAATATAATACATTTAGTTCTTTTCTAAATATCCATTTTTTTACAAAATAATAAAACATAGGTAATCTAAAATAAATATAAACGCTTGAAGGATAAAATTCACGAATTTTATGACTCGGTATTATATAATATTCCGAATTTTTATGTCTTCTAATTGAAGAATCATATTTAAATCCTAAATCATTCAATAATTTGAATATAAATTTTGGTGGTTTTAAATATGGAGCTCGAAAACCGATAACTTCTGAATTTTGGCATCTCTTTTCAACTATTTCTTTATTTTTTAAGATAATTTCTTTACATTCATCAAATGTTAATTCAGTTAACCGTTCATGATTTAGACTATGGCACGCAATTTCGTGTCCTCTGCTCTCAATCAATTCTACAATCTGTGGTTGGTGTTTAACAATAGTTCCAGTACAGAAAAATGTAGATTTGATTTGATAATCATCTAATATGCTTAAAATTTTATTCAAACCAATTTTCACTCCAAAATCAGTATTTAGAAAATTTGGAATGTCTCTTTCAACATCGAAAGTCAAAGCAATTTTCATTATCAGAGTAACGATATATTTATTTGTTTAAGAAATTATATATTTATTTTAAAATTTATTTCAATATTTAAGTTCAGAATATTAGAAAAATATGCGAGTCTTAGTAGTAGGTGCGGGAATCAGTGGTTGTACATTTGCACGTCTAATGAAAGATAAAGGCTATAGCGTATCAATTATAGAAAAGAAAGATCATATTGGAGGTTTATGCTACACAACGATAAGTCCTAGTGGTATATTTTATGAACCGTATGGTGGGCATGCTTTTCATACTAATGATAACCGTGTCAAAGAATTAGTTCTTAAATTTTCAGATTTTAATGATTATAGACATAATAAAGGGATAGTAATTAATGGTATATTACGCCATTTTCCTCTCAGTAAAGAATCAATTTTAGAAATGGAAGATAGTGATCAAATTCTTAAGGAGTTAGAAGAACGGCCAAAAATCCCAGATTTAACAAACCTTGAGACCTACTCAATTTCCAAATTTGGCATCACTCTATATAAATTATTCATTTATAATTATTCTAAGAAAATGTGGGGCTTAGAACCTAAAGAATTGACAACAGAATATATTAAAAATCGTATTGAACTGAAAAACACTAATACTCACATATTTGAAGATAATTTTCAAGGCTTACCCGTAAAAGGATATACTGAATTACTTAGAAATATGATATATGATATTCCTATAGAATTAAATAGTAATCAATTTGATGAGTCATTATATGACCTTATTCTCTTTTCAGGTAGAATTGATGAACTACTTAAATTTAAGCTTGGTGAATTAGAATTTAGATCTCTACTATTTGAATATAAGAAGAAGGAAAATTGGGAGAATGAGAATTATGGAACAATTAATCTTCCACAACATCCAAAATATATACGAAAAGTTAATTTTAAGGTTATGCATCAACAAAAAACGAGTAAAATATTAATTCAATATCAGCAACCTATACCAGCAAGCAGCACTAATATCCCATTATATCCAATATACACTAAAAAAAATATTGAATTATTTAATAGATACTTAACTAAAGCCTGTAAATCTGATAATATTATTCCTGTTGGGCGTTTAGGATTATACAAATATTTAGAAATGGGAAAAGCTATGTCTTTAGCAATGAATATGATTCCTCTAATCGAAAAATGGAAAGATTTAAACCCCAAAGAGCGCTATCTTGAAATCAAAAATCTATTGAATAATTAATGTTAATAGAAGAGATTTCTAATTCTTCCATTCAATGTCTTTTGCCAAATCATAAAATATTTTCTTTTTTTGACGATATTGAGTGATACGCCCTAAACTACGACGCATATTAAGAAATCTACCACTTGTTAATACCGAAACGAAATTAAGTGTTCTTATTCTGCCTTTCTTCATTTTTCTAGTTAGATATATTAATGAATCTGAGAAGACTTTATCACTTCCTATTAATCCATCCGGTAATTGTTTAAATCCACCAACTTTAAAGAAAATCTCTCTCCTAACAATTATATTACATCCAATAAGTTCTGGAAATCCAATTATGGTTTTAAAAAAATACCAAATATGCATATTAAAATTAAGGAAAAAATAGTTTGTTATTGTAAAGGTTTGGGAACCTAATTTAAAAGACACAGCCCTTCCATCATAATATTTAATTCTAGCACTACACGCTAGAAGTTTCTTATGCTTTTCAAAAATTCTAAATATTTTTTGTAAGAAATATTCGTCTATTAAAGTATCAGCATCTAAAAATATTAGTAAATCGCCAGAACATTTTGGTACAACGTAATTTAATTGAGAAGATTTTCCTCTTTCCGGGGAAATGTATACTCTAGCATACTTTTCGGCAATAGATACGGTATTATCGGAACTTTGACCATCAGCTACTACAATTTCATAAGGTATATTGCATATTTGCCTTTTAACCGCTATTAATGTTCTTTTTATGTTATTTTCCTCATTATAAGTGGGGATAATTACCGATATTTTTGGTTTTTGATTCATTTCTTCTCTAGGGTAAATTGAAAACAGAAAATCTATATATTTTAGAAGATGATGTGTTATTATTCTATACAAGTATTAGATTTATTAAATAATTAATTAATTTAAAATTAAGACAATGTCTAAGGTTTCGGGTAAAATGAAATTCTGGACGAAAGGATTCATATTTTCATTTCTTTTTTTAATTTTAAGCGCAGCTCTAATTGTACTCTTAATAATAAACCATATTTTTCTGCCAATTCCTTGGATTGATTATTTATATGAATTCTTAAGACCATGGTTGTTATTAATTTTCTCTAACTATAATGTCTTTATCTATGCTGGAATTTTCATTGGTTATTCGCTTTTACTTATACTCTACGTTTTAGGGTATAATATCGCAAAAGTGAAACATATGACTGGGTCAATAATATATGTGTTTAGTTTATTAGGGTTTGTTTTAGTTACTTTCATTGCCACTCAATATTCGTACGTTAGTATCTTGTTCAACCAAGATTTATCATTAAATGTAAGATTAATGTTGCTTATAGTCTTTTTACCCGTGAATTTTGCCTTTAGTTTGTTCATGTTTTTAGTAAATACAGATTTCTTAGTTTTTTTTAAAGATCTAATTAAAGCTAGAAAAGTTTGGAAACGAAATAGACCTGATTTTGAAATTGAAGTCATAGGGAAGATAACTAATATTAACGTAAAAACTAATGAACATATTTTCACACCTGTCCCAATGTTAATCATTGCACAATATCTTCAGTCTAAAGGATTTTCTGTCTCATGGTTTGTAAGAGGGGCTTTTAATCATTTAATCTCCTTAATTATTACTTATTTAACCGGATGGCCAAGAGCCAGAAATATATTATTTCGATTTACAGGAATGAAGATTGGTAAAAATTGCCATATATCTCAAAAAGCAATACCTGATCCTCTCTTACCTGAATTAATTGAATTTGAAGAGGGAAGTGGATGTGGTATAGGTGTTAAACTGCTTACTCATAATGCAATGAATATTCAACATGGATCTTTCAGTTTTGGACCAATTAAAGTGTGCAGAAATGCTAGGATAGGTGCTTATTCTGTTATTTTACCTGGAGTAACAATAGGAGAAGGATCTATCATTGGAGCCAATTCATTAGTAAGTGAAGATATTCCACCGTTTTCAATTGCATTTGGTACTCCTGCAAAAGTAGTACGTGAATTAAATGATGATGAAAAAGATATGGTAAGCAAAAAATATTAACTACTCTTGATAAACTCTTCAATAAATTGATTAACTTTAGCATAATTATCATACATCATCCGATGTGAACCATTTTCAATGATTTTTAATTCTGAATTTGGAATTAAATCCTTTATTTCACCAACCATTGATTTTGAAATAATTTTATCTTCAGTCCCATAAAGTATAAGTGTTGGTTGAGAGATTGTTGATAACTCCTTTTTTAAATTCAATTTAGAATTCATATTTTTAAAAGTACTTAGCACTGATACTTTCGGTAATTTTAACACATCAGTGTACAATTTTCTAAATTTTCTATTTTCCGTTTCGACTGAAAGGATCCTTTTTATAATGTTCTTTAAAATATTTCGATAAAATAGTTTGAAAAATAAATTTAACCAAAAAAATGCAAGTTTATCTTTGGTTGAGGGACAAAACCCAACACTAGTACTAATTAATATTAACTTTTTCACTAAATTTGGGTTTTTGATTGTGATGTTTTGGGCAATTAAACCACCTAATGAATGACCTATAGGAATGATCTCATTATATCCAAGCAATTTAAGAAACTTTAATATATATTTTGTGAAAAATTCAATAGAGTAATCAGTCTTTAGTTTATCTGATTTTCCAAAACCTGGTAAATCTAACATAATGATATGTTTTTTAAGATTAAAATGAAATAATTGATAAACCCATTCAAGTGAACTTCCCAACCATCCATGAATGAATAAGAGAGGAATCCCTTCTAATTTATTATCATAATAAAAAATTTTGCATTGATTTACATTAATAAAAGGCAATTTTCATCCAAATCCTTCTATTTAAATCTGTATTTATAAATAAAATTTCTTAGTGGATGTCGTACAAAATTTGTAGGATTCCAATAACATGGTTTAAAACAATCACAATATTCAAATTTATATTTATTCATTTTTTTGACTCTGGTTTTATGAGTTAATTTGATAAAATCATTAAAGTTAATAGGAGTTTTAACATCTTCACAAAGCATTACAGTTCCATCATTGTCAATTGAGTAATATAAATCTCCTGCATCACACTTCCAAGAATATTTGCTTTCATACCATTTATTCATATAATAATAATAACTATTTGGTGACATGAGTTGAATCCCTTGTCTTTTCAAATTTTGGATTATTTTTCTTAATTTCCTCATTTCTTCCGTTTCTAACAATAATTCTGGGCAGTAACTTCTATATTGGTATTCTTCTTCTGGTTTTCTTGATGAATGTACAGGATCTATTGAAAATCGGCAATCTAATTTACTTTTTATAACTTTTATTAATGGAATAAGTTCTTTTATATTTTCGTTAGTGTTTATAATGTGAATACTATAATCTATATTTTCAGGATACTTTTCCTTTATATCTTGAAGCATGCTGATTAATTCTGGGCGATATTTCTTTGGAGTAAAGTTAGATTCTCTAAAACTATCAATACTTACACCTAAAAGAAAATACCCATATGATGCAAATTCCTCAAGTAAATCCTTTGTTAATAAAGATCCGTTTGTTACTATATGAGTAAACATCTTTAGATCTATGCAATGTTTTAAAAGCTCCCCTAAATCGGATCGCAGTGTTGGTTCACCACCATATATTGTAATAAATCTACATCCTTGATTATATATTTGGGTCACTATATTTTTCCATTGCGTTATTGAAATATCAGATTTAGCTTGACCTTTTGAAGTAGCACAATAATAACAATCAAAATTACATTTTCGAGTAAAAAAGATACTCACAAAAGTTGGACCATTAATAACTTTAAATATCCTTTTTAAATAGCTTATTCCCAAATTTCTTAATATTCTATTTTTTATAGTGTTCATAGTATAAAGTGATGTAACCATATCAAAACCTTTTAAACATTTATTTAATAATTAATTTTGGTATTAAAAATATTGTTGAGTTCAACTTTAAATCCAGTATCAATTGTTGTTCCTATAAAGAATAGAAGTGATCTTTTACCAAATTTGGTTAAGAATCTATTAAATTTAGATTATCCCGATTATGAAATAATAATTGTCGATGATTGTTCAACGGATAACACTAAGGAACTATTAAAAGCCTATCCAATTAAAGTCATAACCTTAGAAAAATCAGTTGGTTCTGCTAAAGCTAGAAATATTGGAATTAGAGAGGCAAAAAATGATATTATTGCTCTCACTGACTCCGATTGTTTTGTATCAAAAAATTGGTTAAGAAACTTAGTTCCATATTTAAAAAATTATGATGTAGTTGGAGGAAGAGTTATATTTTGCGACGATACAGAAAAGAGATTTAATCCTTTCAATACAAAAAATGAAACATTGTTAAGTAAAAAGTCATCTGTTAATTTTCTCAATACCAGTAATATGATACTTAAAAAAGAGACATGGAGGTTTTCGGGGGGATTTGCAAATTATAGAATTGAAGACTTAGAATTTTCGTGGAGATTATTGAAAAAAGGATATAAACTAATTTATTCACCTAAAGGTTTAGTAATTCATCATGGTAATAGAACACCACTCCAAAATATTAGAAAATATCTTCAATATGGGAAATCATATTCAAAAATAGCATTTATTCACAAAATGAGTTTTTCATTTAAAACAGATCCAATTCTTGATAGAAAAGCAATTTTTGATTTTTTTCAGCTAATATCTCTTCCTTTTCTGCTTCTTTTAGGAACTTTTCTTTTAGGTTTCATGATTATTAATGTCCTTTTAAATCTTTCAATGAATTTAATATCATTATTTCTATGTATTTATTTTGCTTTTCGATTCTTAAGAAGAATTGATATTTTATTCAAACTTTATAAATTTACTATAATTTTTGGCATTGTAAATTATTCTTTAATCTATATGCTAAAAAAGAAATATAATTTAGACAGAAAACAAATACAAAAATTATAATTTAATAACCAAATCTTGAGGCAACTCTTTCAGTAATCTTAGAAATGTCTAAAACCTCTTTCTTTGAAAAATCTGGAGTATAATATGTGGGTTTATGCAAATTATGAATATAATATTTTTTAGCTTTCTCAAAATTCTCGATAGCTAATTCTGTATGTCTGAGTATATTATCTATTACAGTTGCTGGAGTTTCACATAAGTCCTCATACTTGACAACAAATGTCGCCTTTTTGAGTTTCTTCACTGTTTCAATTTGATTAGCAAGAAAATCGTATATAGAATTCCAATAATAAGCCCAACCCTTGACATAAGTTTTCCTACTTCTCCATAATTTATAAATTTCATTAATAAGTTCTGTATTGCCTAGATTGATACAGCTTTGATTGCGACCAAACTCATTATGACCAACAATTTTCAACCAATCGGGTAATAGAGGATTTTCTTGTTCTAATCTTCTAAACAGTTTCGTTTGTTTAATTAATGATGCAATATGTTCTATTGGATTGCGAATGATCAATAAAATTCTTGAATTGGGAAAAATTTTGAGCAAATATTCCAATCTTGAAACTAGGTAATTATTTTTGGCTAAATATCTTACACAATTTTGATTTATTATAAGTTTTTTTATGTGGTTACGATAAAATTTCTCAAATTTTCGATTAACATTATTTTTAGTAAGTATGTTTGAAACTTTTTCATTATGAAGATCATCAAAAAAGGTTTGCCAAAAGATTTCTTCAACCGCTTCAGGGCTCTCACGTGTAACAAATATACCATCTCGATGCAGCCGTTCAAATGGTTTGTTGTAAAAATTAAATCTGTCTGCTATCTGACTAAACCAATCTGGTAGATATGGCATTAGAACATTTTTATATTTATGTGATGCCAAATCTGGATGTTTCTCTAACATTTCTAAAACGATTGTTGTCCCTGCTCGAGCAAGTCCAGTAATATAGATTGGTCTATCGATTTCTAACTTTTTTATGTCATTTTGTAAAAACATAGTCTCTACTCTATCCAGAAAAAAGGAGATAAATTTGAAGGAACTAAAAAATTTTGATATCCCATAACCCGCATATCCTATTAATGGAAACTTAATTGAATCCTTATTTCTTGATTCCATATTCTTTTCTCCTTTTGGGTTACAGTTTTTACCTATTAAAATGCCATCTGTTATAAGGATTAATCAATTTACCCCTAACTCAGAGTTAGTATTCTTTATTATTTTTTATCATATAAAAGGTTTGAATTGAATTGTGAAAACTTTCTTTAATATTTATTTAAATTGTCAGATACTATATAAGCATCACAAGCTTTAATATTGTAATTTTAACAAATTTAATGAAAAAATTTCAAAATTATAGGACAACTCACTATGTCTGAAAATGATACAAATCCATGGAAAAAAATGCTGATAATCCTCGCTTTATTTATAGTTGTAATCATTTTTACTGCAGAAGTAGATTGGGCTGCTATGAATCCAGGGGTCGGATTAGGCGTACGGCTTTTTTGGCTTATTACTCTAATAATTCTAGGTATAATCTTGCCTATTGGATTCATGTATCTAGCTGGTAATAAAGAAAGTAAAAGAGCTGAATCTGATAAAAAATGGTTAATGATTGCTGTAATTTTATTCTTGATTGCTAATGGAATCCCTATTGTCTTTTATGTGATTCTTGGAAATCCACCTGGGTTTTTCTTATACCTACAACTAGCATTATTTGGATTAATTCCTGCTTTTTTTCTTCAACCTGAAAAATTCAATTACAGAATTCTTATATTAGTAATTCTATTTGCGGTAATTACTATCCCAATTGGTGTTCTGGTTAATTTTTCAATTGATGCTTTATGGGCAGGCGCTCCTGATAATACCATGTATTACTTATCTTTTTGGGGATTATTAATGACTTTCTTTTATCTTATTATTGCTATTGGGTGGAAACTAGGTGGAGGCAATAAAAGACAAAGTTGGAATATATTTATAGCTGGGACGCTCTTACAATACAGTACATTTGAAGATTTCTTATATTTCCTTTTAAACGGTCAATCTCTTCCTGGAATTTGGCCTTGGATGAGTAATTTTGTTATTAATTTGGAAGTTCTGTTTGGTCACGTCCCAACAGATTTAGATCTTCTTATTTTTTGTCTAATAATAAGTGTAATAGCGCTTTTTGTACTTTTTGATGGGCATGGGTTTATTTGGAATAAAATCAAGAAGAAAATTTAATTTTTTTTTTAATAATTTCATTTTAGTATTTGTCTATGGAATCAATACTAGTGCAGCAACCAATAGTATTGAATTTATAACAAGGCCTATTATACCTAATGCGCTTCCCGCTTTTAATGCAGTAGTTTCAGGTTCTAATCCTTTAGCTTTTCCACTATTTACTCTAGATAAAATTCCAAATATTATTCCTGCAACATGGACTATTGCAAGACCTATAAATATTCTTCCCACTGGAACGTAGTAATAAAGAAATGGACCCGTGACAAAGGTTGTACCTATATTAAATGTAATTACTCCGATAATTAGAGAAACTACTCCAAATCCTAAACATCTTTTTGAAAAAGAACCTGGTGGCTCTCCTTTTTTAAAACTTGTAGTATATTGAGGTACCGGAATTGGAGCTTCTATTGTTTTATCTTGATCCATAGTCATTGTCGTCTTAGTTGGTTGAGATGTATCTAAGATTTCGCTTCCACAGTTTTGGCAAAATCTTTGATTTTCCATTTCTAACTGTGCCCCACAATTTTGACAAAACATAATTTATCCTCCAAAATTTAATTATCTCCTAAAAGATATTATCATTTAATATTATTATAGTATTAAAAATAAATACTTTCTATTTTTACAGAATTTTGTTTTATTATTTTATTAATTTAGGATTGATATTAAAAAATAATATTTTAATAAACCCAATTAATAATAGAAGAACAACTTTTCCCTTGAGCATTTCTTAAACGTCCTATAACTCTAAATGTTGCCCCTTCATAACCACAATCAGGACATTTACTTTTAGATATAAGCTCAACGATATCATCAACTAAAACAGCTTGATTTATACTCCCATTCACCCCATATGGTGTGATTACTTCAAGTAAACCTTCCAAACCCTCACCTATAGGTTCTAATTTGTCAAGATCTCTTACAATAATTCGTGATGTATTAGGACAATGTAATAAGAAATCCTGGTATTTTTCTGACCAATGACCTCCAAAAAGACTTGGACCCTCTGTGAATGCATAAATATCTGCAATATCTTTTGGTTTAATATTAAACACTTTTTCATAATATTCGATGAATCTGCTTTTATTTACCTTCCCCATCTTTGCTTCTCCTTTAACACCATCCCACCCTCCCCCACCACACCCTACAAAAGAAATTCCTTCAAGATCATGAGATACATTTTCTGTCAGCAATCTCTTTTCAAACATATTATTCATTAGAAGCGCACTTCCACCAAATATCATTTTACTAACTTCAAGGTCCTTCCAATATCCTGTTTCTTTAATCTTTTTAATGATTTTGAGCATTTTTGAAACGTCTAGAATAAAACCTCCCTTTAATGAAAAAGTTGATATTATTGCCCAAATTGTTTTCAAGATTTTCATTCTTACCAAATATTCTTCATATCCGTAATATTCCCAAGGTTTATTCATACAAGCAGTGAAATACCGAGTTTTACCAAGATATTCAAATCCTTTTGCATTTCTTTTTGCCATTAATGACATGAATAAGCGATCTGGCGAGAAATTAAAAACTAAACATCTTTTAGACCCAATTTTTAATTCTTTCCAATGAAAAAATTCTGAAAAAACCTTGATTGAATTATACTGTAACTGATCAAAATCTTCTAATGTTCGAGGCACAATCGAGGGATCTCCTGTAGTAGAAGAAGAACACGAAAACAAAGCAATATTATCTACAGGTACTTTTAATAGGTTCAAAGTCCGATTTCCTGATTTCTTATAAATATCTGAGGGAATATATGGGACTATTTTTAGATTATTAATAGAGAGTTCATCAGGAATCTTAAAATTGAATTTCTTACAAATTTTTTCTTTATAATATGTACAATTATTATAGGATAAGTTAATCTGTTTTAGTAAATCTTTACAAAAATTATCATCTGGATAATCATGGAATTTAAAATCAAAATATTTTGTTTCTAACTCCTCTGGCAAGTAATCGCGAAACTTTAAGAACAATTTAACAACCTCTATAAAAATAAATTACAATCTTATTTAAAAGAACATTGATTGTATATTAAAAAATAATAAAAAAGTAATAAAAAGAAAGTTATATATTCGATAAGGCTATGATCTCTGCCTCTTCACGTTCTAATAGCATAGGAGTTTTTTCCCAACTTATTTCTTTAGGAAGTTTAAATTGGCGTAAAAACATATAAAGATGAATAAAACCACTTATTGGCCAATAAAATATAAGGCTGTAATGTTTGTCACAATATTTCCTTATAACGTTAAATAGAAAGCCAAATTGAAAAAATAAACAAGATAAGGTCCAAATCAGTAAATAATACTCTCCAATGAGCAATTGAAATATAGCAAATCCAATTTCAATTGGAATCCAAGTATCCATATTTGCTAAAACCATCATTGTCATATTTCTAGCAATTATTAATTTCTTACCATCTTTATATTCACTTTTCATCCTCATAAGTTGAGGCATATCACCAGTAAAACCCGCAAGCCAACGTGTACGCTGTTTTACCAAAATATTCCAACTATTAGGTACATATTCATAAATTTTCGCTTTAGGAGAAAATCTAATGAGGACACCATCTAAGTTTAAAAGTGCTGAGAGATAAAGATCCTCTGTCATTGAATCTTCATTAAATCCTCCATATTTCCGAAGGTATTTCGTTCTAACCGCGAAATTTCGTCCAAATGAATAAGCAGAAGAGCCTAATCTATTTTTAATTTCAAAGAGCAAACCTCCACCAGAAACGATGCCATAATCCAAAAATATTCCCTTTGTTAGTTTATTATCCTTCCAATTTTTAACCAAAACGGGACCAATAACTGCATCAGTCTTCTCATTATGAAAGGGAGATATCAAATTTTTGAGTGTATTAGGTTTTAAAATACACCCTGAATCATAAAGAACAACAATATCATGGGATACATGTTCTAAACCGTAGTTGAGTGCCGCTGGCTTTCCCTTTTTTGGTAAATCCTTCGATAAGACTTTTATTTCAATTTCACTATGTTCCCTAGCAAAAATACTGCAATATTCTGTAGTATCATCCGTTGAACCACTAGTTATTATAATCAATTGGATTTTTTCTTTAGGATAATCTGATTTTACAATAGAATCCATTGTTCTCTCTAATAAAACTCTTTCGTTTTTACATGCAATAAGTATACTAATTTTTTCATAATACGCTATTTTTGGTTTATATCCACTCCCAAATGAGGCAAGGAAATGGATCCCATAATAAAGAACAAAACCTAATACCATAATTAACCCAATTAAGGGAAATACAAACCACCAATAAGTTAGAGGATTAAGTAAAAAAGTATCAATTGCTTCTTTTACTCCAGAAGACCAAAAATGCGGAAAATACATATGTAGTAAAATAAATACTATTACCCATACAGAACCATATAATAAATATCTATAAAATTTCATTTTTATCAATCTCCTTTATATGATTTCTTACTTTTAGTCAATTTTTTCAATTTTCTTTAAATTTTTCCAGATATATTTACCAAAAAGAATAATTGAAATTAGCATAATTACGAATAAACTAATTTGATAAATAAGCATCGTCCATGTTATTATCCAAGTGTGTGATGCATTCCAGATAGTAGCAGAGGGGTTAATTAAGTTGGTAAATAACGTTGCAATGCTTGAGACACCGTACATTACAAAAAATGTTGCATTAATTAATACTCGTGTTATTCTCTCACCAATGAATGGTTTTGTTTGAAGTAAGCCTAAACCTTCATGTCTAGCCCTCATGTATTCATAAATAAATATGAGGTATATATTTGACCAAACTATCCATCTAAAATCAAGTCCAAAGGCAGGATAAAACATCATACTAGTAGGAATCAAACAAACAAGCATTAAAATATCACTTACTCGATCTATTACGTTATCCAACCAAGCACCTGTTTTTGATTTAATATCTAACAACCTTGCAATTGCACCATCAATACCATCAACTATTCCGGTAAAGAGAACTAGCAATGCTAGAACAAAAAACCAAGATCCGTATAATGGTTGTTGATTAATTGGATCAAGTGTATGTCCCATACCAGCCATTATCACACCCCAGAATATGAGAAATGATAAAATTAAATTCATAAATGATACTTTATTTGGACTTAAACCCAATTTTATAAAAAGTTTTGCGCCTCTATAAGTTATTGGCATATATATTTTTCCTGCAGGATCTTTTTTCATCTGAGCAAATTGTTCTTCTAACTTATGCGCTTGTCCGTGATCTTTAAGCCAATCTCTTATAAATTCATCACAAGTCATGAATTCTTGCTTAGTTTTCCTCTTAGGGATCCCACTAATGATAATAATTACTAGAAGAGCAAGTAAAATTAAAGGAAATACGACTGTAAATAATAGAGCGTATATAGTCATCATGTTCGCCTAAATTATCATCTTTTTTTGTTAAATATTTTTGAAAATGTAATTTTATTTAGAATTTAAAGTATTTTAAAGTTATCTAATTTTAATTAATTACTTATTTGTTTATTTAATAAGCTAATATGAGGAATCTCTGAAATGCTTCCATAGGCTTATTTTGAAAAATGGGCTCCTAAAAATATATATAATTATTTTGGGTTATAATACTAGAACATTAACATACATAAACGTGAGAAAATAAATGTTAAAATCTAATTTAGAAATGAATTGGATTAGTTTCGTTAAAAGTCTTCGGAGTGTAGGAGTTTTATTACTTTTTATAATAATTCCGTATTTAGCATTTGTGATGATTCCTATTCATTTTATTTTGACAATGGTTGCTATAAAGGATATTAATAATATGAATCGTGAACTAAATAGCACATTTCTTCGCAATTTTCATTCTAAATATTTAGCCGCAAGTATTATCAAATTTATTGGTTCAATAATAGTTCATGTTGGAGCAGCAATGTTAGCTGTTATTCTCTCAATTGGTCCTATATTTGATCCTTATAGTCTTTTTCCCTTTCCAGTAAGGATTATGCCCTCTGCAATTATATTATTAATTATTGGATTTATAATTATGATTATTGGAAGTGTTGTAGAAGTAGGCGCATGGGATAATTTAAAATTTTTCATTCAAGGCAATAGTAAGATGTTCCCAGAGAGAACTATAAACGATATTCGAACTAGCGTAGATAATTTAAGAACTGGAGCTTTGATGTGGGCGCTTGGATTTTTAATAATTCCTATTATAATCGGATGGATATTCCAGTTAATAGGTTATTTTACTTTAAGCAATGTCGCTAAATGGGGAATGAAAGGTGAACCAATCACTCCTTCAGTTCAAGGTTATCAACCAATTTCTACTACTACTCAAGCAATCCAACCAGTCTCTACAATTACTCCAGAAAGCGAACCCGAAGAGGTAATCAAGTTTTGTCCTATGTGTGGAGCTAAAATACCTGAAGGAGCTAAATTTTGCGGAGAATGTGGAGTACATTTAGTAAGTTAAATATATTAGACGAGATTTTTTGTAAACTCTTTTCTATTAATTTATCTCTCAACAAACGCTTCTTTTATTGCAGAGCAACCACCACATTTAACACACCCTGCTTTATTTTCTAAGGGATTAACGCCATATTGCTTCATTAATTTTGCACTTTTCCTATAAATTTCTAATAGTTCGATGTAATTGGTGATGGGTAAATCCTTTTTTCCAGGGATTGACCTTACTGGTGTGATATAAGGGATAATTCCAATTGAAATAATTTTTTCTACATTCTTTAAAAATTCATTTTTAGATTCTCCGAATCCAGTTAATACATAACTACTGACTTGATTCTTCCCAAAGACTTCTATTGCGTGCTTCCAATTTCTTTTATAAAGTTCATATGGAATAGTGAATTTACCCGGTGTTATCTCTTGTCTTAAAGATTTATTGAGAATTTCAATATGAATTCCTATAGAATCTGCTCCAGCTTCTTTTAACTTGTTAATGTAGCTTAAATCCTCTAATGCTTCAATTTGAACATGCAAAGGAATATCAGGATGGTCCATTTTGATACCTTTTAATAGTTCAATATAACGAATTGCCCCTTTATCGACATTTTCATCTGTTCCACTTGTTAAAGTCATATGAGAACACCTTTCTTCTTTTTTTGCTGCTGTAATCACTTCAGACATCTGTGTTGCGTTTTTTTCTTCAATTGTGGTATCATACTGAAGGCTTAATTCAATACCACAGAACTTACAAGGTTCACCACAAGCCCAATAAATGCATTTTTGATAAATTGTACTGGCTAAACAATCAATACCGTGCACTAAAGCTATTTTCCTCATTTCTATTCCATCTGTTGTTTTTTGGGAATAAAACTTTGGATTATTAACAAGCTTTAATTTACCAAAAAATTGGTTCTTATTATTATCATATACTTCAAAAAAATCTCCTTTTCTTTCTCCTAAAACTAGATTAATTTTTTCTTTATTATTCCATAAGGCAACATTTACTAAAGTTTTATCATCCTCTAGAATAAAATATCTCCCACCTAATGGTCCAGCCCCCCCTTTTCTTCCAAAATCAATTTCAATTCCTTGTTCCTTATATTTTGGAATCAATTCTTTATCTAAATATAATCCTTTACATAGTAATTCAGTCTTCTGGATTAAAGCAGTTTTTGTATCTATCATAATTTTCTAAAGAGTAAAGATAATTATTAACCGTAATTTAGGTGTGCACTTGTTATTTATGCTCTAAGGAATTTAAATATAGAGCTTATTTAATTTTGTGTGTTATTGAAAATAATCTTATTAATCAAAACTTTTATTAACAACTTTATCCAATCTCAAATTACATTACAACAAAGAATATCTAATAGTGATTAATTAATGCCAAAATTAGAAAGAAAAGTTGATATTGCAGCATCTCAAGATAAGATTTGGAAAATTATAGATGATGATGATCAATATCCTCGATGGAACATAGTCGTTAACGAGGTTAAGAAACTCGGTGAGGGTAAGTACTTTTTCAAAACAAATGTTGGAGATATCAACTCTACTCGTATAGAAACTAATCCACCTAATAGTTTAGCAGCAACTCAAGAAGGAAGTCCTATGACAAGTTTAGGCTATGTTTTAAAGCCTAAAGGAGACGCTGTAGAAGCAACAATATGGGCTGAATTTGATGATGCCGGACAAGAACCCATTTTAGGAATTGCCGGAGAAATGCTTTTAAAAAGTTTGAAAAAATACGCAGAATATTTAGAATCAGGGGGAAATCCGGATAATTTCTCCAAAAAATAACCAATTTAATGCAAATTTATTCTTTTTTTTTATAAATTAGTAAAAACCTTAAGGGTTTCTATTTATCATTCTGGTTTAGTTATGATAAAACTTATTAGAAATAGCAAATTTTAAACATCATAATATAATAGATTTTATTAAATAAGATTTATATATTATCTAAAAAATTAAAGAAGAGTAACCAAAACGGTGAATTGGAAGAAATGGCGCACAAAAGACCATGGCATTGTTACTCTCGTTGGACGAGAAGACCTTACCAATATAAGAGATCTTCAAATCGCAGACGTGAATATGCTAGAGGTGGCTCTCAATCAAAAATTCAGAGGTATTGGGGAGGAAACAAGAATAAACCATGGGAAGAATTTGAATTAACAGTTGGGCTTAAAGTAAACTCTCAGATTCAAATATCCTCTAATGCTTTGGAAGCGATAAGAATTACTATTAACAGTGCTCTTCAAAAAAGTCTCGGGAGACAAGGTTATCGGCTTCGAGTACGACCAGTACCATTTCAAAAGTATCGAGAGAACAGAATGTTAGCATTTGCAGGGGCAGATCGTGTTCAATCTGGGATGAGAAACTCATTTGGAAGATCTACTGGAGTTTGTGCTCGAGTTAGAGCAGGACAAATTATCGCCGAAGTAGGCACATCTCTTAAAAATCTCACATTAGTAAGAGAAAGATTGAGAGTAGCATCAATGAAAGTCTCAAGTTCTTGTCAAATTGTTGTCCTGAAATATCAAACTCCAGAACTACTAAAAAAGTCGGGTTTACCATTATATGATGATAAAAAAAGAAAAGAAATTCCACTTTATGAATTAGAATTGGTTACTGCTTAGAATTATCAACTTTTCACTGTTTATTCTGAATCATTTTTTTTATGTAAGTTTTCTTTTTTCTTAAAAATATTCATTAAGAAAACTCCTATAATAATAATTACTATTGATAAAATTATTCCTAAAGAAACACTTGCGCCTTCTACAATTAATAATTCAAAAAGGACAGGTGCTGATATATACAAAGAATTATACATAGGAACTAATCGTGAAGCATCAGCACCTTTAGCGAAACCTATCTGGGTTATAATTAATGCGAAAAACCCTGCGAGAAAACTAAAAAGGAAAATATAACTATCTAGCTCCATTCGAAGAAGTCCTGCAAAAGTTTCGATAAAATTACTTGAAGATAATCCAATTCTTTTTAAAACATTATCAGTTCCTCCCAATGTTCCTGCAACAGCCCCAAAAATAAAAGCAACTGCAATCCTAGTTTTCCAAGAAAAACCTATAAGGAGAGAAAAAAGAAGGATCATTACAACTATCAGTATGAAAAAATTTAGATAATTCACTGTTCCCGTAACTGTGGGTTCGATAATATAAAAAAAACCTACCATTGTCGTTCCTATGATGATTAAAATAGCTCCCAATAGTTCTACCCTCGTTATTTCTTCATGAAGGATATATCTTGAGTATAACATTAATAAAATCAATCCCAACCCAAATACACTCGAAAAAACCGCTGCTGAGGCAAAAGTAGTGCCTAATATCTGCCAAATAAACACTGTATTATTCAATGCAAATCCTATAATATAAATTAATGGTTTTTTACCTTTTTCTTTAAAAGATTTCTTTCGAGAAAAGATTTCGATGCCATGTCTTTCCATACCTTTTGCTAGGTGCAGTGTTAATGTATTTATAATTCCAAACAGAAGTCCTAATGCAACTGACAATTTACAGAACCATTGAAGTATTACTTTATAGATTATCTAAAATACTTAAATAAATCTAGTTAAATTATAAATTATTATATAGTGTTAATAAAAATATTAAAATCATTTGAAAACTAATCTTGAGGAATCTCGAACCTTTCTTTAATCCTAAGAGTATTTTAATCGTTGGAGTTTCAAGAAAAGCATATACTTTTAGTTATACTATTCTTAAGAATCTTCTTGAAATATTTTATCGAGGGAATGTATACATTTTAAATCCAAATGCAGATGAAATTCTTGGTATTCAATGTTATCATTCTTTAGAGGAATTACCAGAGATACCTGAACTTGCAGTAATTGTTTTAGGAAAGAAACTCACTGAAGTTTTTGAAAAATTAGCTAAATTTGGAGTTAAAAATATTGCTATTGAATCAGAGTTAAGAATTGAAACTGAAGATCCTATCTTAATAGAGAATTTAGATAATATAAGTGAAAAGTATGGAATATCATACATGGGACCTTCAATGCTAGGTATCATCAATTTTAATAATAACTTTACGACTTCAATAATTCCTGTAAGACAGTATCTTATGCAAAGACATAGAAAAATCAAGGAGGGTATTAGTTTTATTGCCCAATCAGGAGGCTTAGCTGGAGCAATGGGTTGGTGGGCACCTTCTCAAGATCTGCCAATTTCTAAAGTAATCCATTTAGGTTATGGATTTGATATCAATGATGCA
>JBHLLJ010000036.1:0-25656 GCA_048885705.1 Candidatus Hermodarchaeota archaeon
GAACATTACTCACCTACCACAGTTCAAAATTGAACACTTTGGGTAACCCCGTCACACTTTCGTGTATTGCGGAGGTTTCGCGCCTGCTGCGCCTCGTAAGGCCTGGGTCGTTGTCTCAGTACCCATCTCGGGGCTCCCGCTCTCACGGCCCCTATCGATTATCGGCTTGGTGAGCCGTTACCTCACCAACAACCATAATCGTCCACGATCCTATCCTATAGCAGATAAAAACCATTTTTTTTATCCCTTTGATTGAAAAACTTTTCCAAGCCTATTCAACTATGAAATATTATCCTCAGTTTCCCGAGGTTATGTTTCTCTATAGGGTAAGTTGATCATGTGTTACTGAGCAGTTTGCTATGGGAAATTTAGGTATCCCATTCAACTCGCATGGCTTATCCTCACCCAAATAGCAGTCGGGTCCGGCAGGATCAACCGGAATTAATTGTTTTGAAGTAATTTCTAAAGGCTTAAACTATTAATCGGAATTAATATTTCGTCATCTTTAGGAGTTCTTAATTAAACTTTCTTCAGTTATACTTATACTAAATATAACCACATTTTTTATACCGCATCTTTGATTCAACTCTTCATTTAACGGAAGTTTACCGTAATCCAAGCTTACACCGGTAAAGATACGATTTGCTAATATATTATAAAGGTACACTATATTTTAAATTTTTTTGTTTATAAGCAGAAGGTTAAGTATTTCTTAATAAATTTTCGTAGTTTAAAAGTCTCTATTAAAATTAAAGGGTATCATTTCAATAAGAGAATTTAAGAATTAAAATGCATCTAAAAGATAAAATAGGAATCCATTTAGACCAAATAAAACAGCTTAAAGGTGTAGAAAATGCTGTTTTAACTCAGCGAGATGGGAATCCTATACAATCTACAGGAGTTTGGTTTTCTAAAGATGAGATTTTTAATGTGAGTTCAGCTACTAGTGCAATATTTAATGTAGGAATTCATTTACACCCAAAAGATTTGAAATATATCCTAATTGAAGGAAAAAAAGCAAAAATTTTGATTGCACCATTGAATAGCCCCTTACATAGTTCATTAAATAAGATATTAGAATCACAAGGGATTTTAGATACAAATCATGAATTTTTTATAGCAATTACTGCTCAACCAAATATAAATTTAGGAGGTATCTTCCTACAAACTAATGAATGTTTAAAAAAAATAAAAACCACACTCATTACATCAGGTGAGTCATTTAAACCACCATTAATTCAGTTTAATAATCAGAAAATTCAAAGTATTATTGAAGGGTTTAATGTTAAAGAAAATGAAGAATTTGATTTGAGATTATCAACCTTTTCTTTAAGTTTTTCAGAAACAATATCTCTAGAATTAAAGAAAGTTTTATATAATATATCAGTTACAATTCCAGACTTAAAGTATGCTTTTATAACTATTGAAGGAGGTTTTATTGCTTCTCAGATTTTAAAAAAAATTGAAACCGATACTGAGCAGTTAGACAAGATTTCAGCAATGAGTTATTCATTATTCCAAACTGCTAATAGATGCGCTTGGTTATTAAAAAAAATGCAAGCTGAGAGGATTTTGCTGGATTGCCAAAATTCTTTCCAATTTATTGATGGATTAGGAAAAGCAATTTTTAGCACAGAAATTGGAAAATTAAGACAAAAATTAGGATTAATACGATTAATACTTCCACAATTTTCAAAAAAAATTGATTCTCTTATTAAAAAGGCATCTGAAATTCATGAGCATCAAACCTTTGACATTAAAAGAATGTTAGGAGAATTAGTAATAAAGTGAAAGGGTGTTATCATGAACTTTTTCGAATTTTTAGACGGGTTAAAACTTAATAATAATTCATTAATTTTGTATTGTTTATTAAATAGAATTCCTATAATAGTTTTAGGTGAAAATTCCGATAAAATTGATGAGCTTTTGATTGAACTCTCTGAATTAATTCACTTTCGAAAAGAATATGTGTTCTATACTGATTTTATCTCTAAAGAAGACTATGAAAATCTTATTGCAAACGAAAGCATAGATTATAATTATCAACGTGCACATGTTAGATGTCCTTGCAATGTTTCAGCGAGAGCTTTGAGTCAATTTGATAATCTCTATTCATGGCTTATTGGATTAAAGATACCAGAAAAAAAAGAAGAATTAATTTACGTTAAAAATTTAATAAAAAGAAATACTCACAATTTACTTTATATTATTATGATATCTAATACAATTTCAGTAGAGATCGAGGGTATTAATTCAAAAGGACTTGATTTAACATTTGAACAGAACATTTTCAAAAAAATTACACAAGATACTGAAAAATCAATAGTAAAAATGAAAAGAGTATTATCAGATAAAATCACAACAAATCAACTTGATAAAGACTTGCTGAAAACATTATTAGATTTTGAAGTAGAAAAAAATGAGTTAAAAAAGAATATCTTTAAAAGGGAAATTCAAAATTTTTATTCGGGGTCAAAAAGAGCATTTTTTATTTTATCTAGATTAAATTTGTTAAATAATATCGGAATTCAGACACGAGTTAGTAGTAAAACCATCTCGGAAACAATAGATTATGAAGAAGCTCCAATAGATAGAATTTGTTCATTTATTAAAAATGAGTGGGGAGATGATTATTCAAATTTAATTGAAGATGGAAAAAAAGCTATTATGGGTGATAAAATAGTCTCACTTTGGGGTTAGAAAATAAAATGATTTTTAATTATGAAAATAAAACTTTGCAAGTGAAGATAGTGTATTATGGGCCTGCAATGTCAGGGAAAACAACATCAATAAAATCTCTGTTCTCTTATTTTAAGAAAGAGCATTCCATCAAATCTATTGATAGTTCTGTTGGTCGCACCTTATTTTTTGATTTTGGTGTGTTACAATTTAAAGGAATTGAATGGAGTCTTAAATTCTTGATCTATTCAGCAACAGGTCAAGATTTTTATGCAAGCACCCGACCAGCAACACTGAATGGAGTAGATGGTTTGATATTCGTTGTTGATTCACAAATTAAATACTTAGAACATAACCTTAGATCTTGGAATGAATTAAAAACAATATTTGGTCCTGAGTTATATAAAATTCCCATAGTAATCTCCTTAAATAAATGTGATTTATTAGGTTTTACCAATTTTGAAAAAAATGATTTTTTATCATATATAGATTTTAATAAGTTTAGATATATTTCATTTAAAAAAACAATAGCAATAGAAGGGAAAGGCGTATTAGACACATTTAATGAATTAATTGAATTCCTTTTTCCACAATTAAAGATTAATATTAGTATTAATAATTAATTCACACTTTTATTTTCATTTTCAACTTTTTGATACATATTTTTTGATATTCTCTTTATAAAACCATGTAAATAGAACTGTTTTAACAAATTTCTTACTTTACGTTCTTCTGATGCATCGATACCTAAAACACTCATCAGTTGAAAAATCGAAAATTGTTTTGGTAAATTATCCTTTATATTGTTATATAAACCCGTTTTAGCTCACACTAATTTTTATTATATTTTACTCAAACAAAATGAAGAAAACTTTTTATATTTTATTTAAATTAGTAAAAATTTATTAGGTGGAGTTTAGGTTTTTATAATCCTCAAAGTAACTATAACTTATCATCCCTACTTATCGTAGATCATCCTTGTCTAGTTTCTTTCATTGAATATTTACAACCCTCTTTAACTCCTTATATTCTTAGAATAAACTATTATTATTGGTATTTAATTAAGAAAATGGAAATTAACCTTAATTTTAAAGTAATTTTAATATGCAATTTTATAAGATCTAAATTTCACGATATTCTTTCAAATTATCTCCAACAGGAGCTTCTCCATCACCATAAATCTGGTATAACCCCGTTCTTCTTGCACATTCAGAGAAACTACGATAGACATTTCTTCTTTGTTCATACAAGGCGCATGTTTTATAAATTATAGGATTCCAAATGTATAATTCATGATCGGGTTCATACCAAAGTTTTTCATCTTTTAATACTTGTTTAAAATCTTCTTCTCCTATAACTTCTGAAAGATCTTGTTTATTCAGCATTATTATTAATGGGATTTCCTTAATTAATTTACCCCTTGTTACATTTTTCAGTTCTTTTAAAGATTCTATATTATCTTCGAAAAAATGGGTTTGAGAATCAACCGTGAATATAACTCCATCGGTTCCTTTGAATATCTTTTTTCTTAAAGGAGAAAATCTTCTTTGACCCGCAACTGTGTATACGTGATAAAACACTTTTCCCCGACTTTTTTGTTTTGTAGATTGAAAGATTCCTCGATCAAAATATAATGTAGATCCCGATGCCATTGAGATTTTTGTTAAATTGCCAGTGGGTTCGATATCTTTTTCATTTTCTTTAGTATATCTATATAGTGTATCAACAATTGTTGTTTTTCCTGATCCCGCCATCCCCCAATATAAGATTTTTATATATACTTTATGATCTGCTGTAAACCGTACCATGAAGAATCTTCCCTTAATTATTAAATTTTACAGTAAAAAAAATCGTTCCTTTGGATATATTTCGCGTAGAAATTAAATAACGAAATATTCAATTAATTTTTATTAAAATATATTAATAGGTATTATTATAATTTAGTATTTATAATTCCTTTGTGATATTTTAACTTTTTGTCTATACTACTTACTATAGAAATAAGTCTTTTTATTTATTTAAAAAACCTTTAATCTTTCACTCAAACTCGATATAAGTTTTTCCAAGTCTTATTTTATAATTACACCATAAAATCAATTTATTATAGTTTTCTCCCTTATAGTCTTCTCTAAGAATTAAATTTATGACATCAGAGTACATGATTTTTCGTATACCTTTTACTTTTTTCTCAATTTTTTTGATAATATTCTCCAAAACTTCACAATTACTTGTAGATATTTTTTCAATTTTATCTATATTATTATGTGTCTGGTAAATCATAATTCGGGTTCATTAAGAATTAATTTTTAATTTCTATTTTCATATATTAGACTAATATAGCTCTGAACTGAAGCTTTTAAATTACTATTTTTTTTTTTACTTTTAATCTTCTCTCTCTTACCCTAAATAATATTATTTCATTGAATCGAAAGGGTACTCTTCCAAGATGTAATTTAGATATCCAAAATCAATTTAAAATAAGCTTATAATCTTAAAGTTAAAGTGAAAGCATAAAAGTGATGAAAATTAGCTCAATTGAAAATTATAAAGAAGAAAATAATATATGCCCTGAATGTGAAGGTAAAATAATTGTAAATAGCTTCGAAAAGATATGTAAGGAATGTGGATTAGTAATCAATAATTTTTTTAAAGAATCAACTTATATCTTTAATGATTCAAAAAACAAAAATAGCTTACACAAACAATACGTCGCCTTGGGAGAACGAACAGACTTTATAGGGGGTCTAGGTTCATTTATTGATTATGAGAATTCCAGATATTTAAAAGATAAAAACGGAAAGCTTTTATCTCCGCTAGACCAAAAATTATTTAGAAGATTAAAGAAAAATTATGCTCAATTTTTACGTATTAAGAATCACGAGACAGAATACAGAGTTTTCAATATTTTAAATAAAATTACATTATATCTTAATCTTAATAAAAATATTAGAAATAATGCTGCATATTACTACAAAAAAATTTCCAAATCTGAAGAGAAAGTAATTAATAACATTTCTCTTATTGCTTTTTGTATTTTTTTCGCTGCTAGAAAAGAGTTCCATAATGCACCTATAACAATTAATGAAATTTCAAAAGCTTTTCAAAATTTTGGACACAGAGTAAATCCTCGATTAATTTTAAGGGATGGAATAAGGTACAAACGTCATTTGAATGATGATACTACTCCTCATAAAAGTGAAGATTATCTAATCAGATTAGTGTATGACGTAATAAAACATAATTTATTGAAAGAACGTTTAATGAAAAAAGGAGTTAAATGGTCTAAAAGTGAATTCCAAAATAAATTATTAATAAAATGTCGTGAAATCCTAAAAAAGTTACCCTTAGGGCAAAGAGGTGGAAGAAATCCTTTTATTTTAACTGGAGCAATAATTTATTTAGCAGACAAATTATTAGCTAAAGAATATAATCAAAAAACGATTCTTACGCAGAAAATTATTTCCGAAGCTACTGAAATTGCGGAATATTCAATCAGAGACCACTATGTAAATCTTTTAAAACCCCTGTTTATGAATTGATTGAATTTCTCTAAATGTATTTGAAGTTCAGATGGAATTATTCTAAATTTCAATTATTATTTCTGTATTATTTGCTAAAATATTAAATACCTTTGATTGTATTAAATTTTTAAATTATATTAATTTAATATAATTAGCCTTAAAGTATAAAACACTTTAGTTCTGCTTCTGTAGTGTAGCACGGTCAATCTGTTATAGTTTGTATTAAACTATGATTAGGATTAGGCATACGAGGCTCTCACCCTCGGGACCCGGGTTCGAATCCCGGCAGAAGCATTAAACAATTAGTATTAATACGTTTTTAAATTTAAGAAGAGATTATGAATTTATTACTGTTAAATTCGTACACAATAAGTAATTATTATTCTCTATTGATCGGGATTTTTTTAAGGAGTTTCAGACAGTTTAATAAAATCCTAGTATACCTTTCAATTATTTGCGAATGCGTTTCATTCTTCAATTTTTTAGTAATGACATCAATTTTTTCCAATATTATATCCTGTAATGAATAGAATAACTCAACATTTCCGTTTTGAACAGATTTTTCTTGTCTTTTGTGAATTCTTTCACCATCTTCAATTTTATTCCCTTTATACACGTCATCCTTAATGATTAAAACTTTCCTATTACATGTTGGACAAAAAGTATTTTCATCTTTATTTCGGAAAATTGGATTATTACAAACTGGACACGCTATATTTAGCATGGTGCTTCCAGATCTGAGAAGATCTGCCATTTTTTTGATGTTCTCATCCATCTTTATTCTTTTTTCTGGTTATTCATATCTAAAATGTATAAACAAACTGTCCATTTTCTTTAACTTATTCTTCTTCACGAATTTTTAATAAATTTACAATATATC
The DNA here is from genome assembly GCA_048885705.1 of Candidatus Hermodarchaeota archaeon. Classification (GTDB taxonomy): domain Archaea; phylum Asgardarchaeota; class Lokiarchaeia; order Sigyniarchaeales; family SOKP01; genus Loki-b32. The sequence continues at coordinate 7,081 of JBHLLJ010000036.1, forward strand.
CAGATATTCTGTTTCTTAGATGTTTTGAATCTATTTCAAGATATTTATCTAATAATCTTTTATTTATTTCAAAATCAGTTGTGAAGACGTTTGGATATTTATTTATTAATTCTTTTGATACATTCTTAATTAAAATAGTCCGTACTTTACCCATCTCAATTCCATCTAGCAATCTTTTCTTATTTAAAATTAAATATTTGTTAAAATAAATTTTTTTGGAATTATTTGAGTTTTTATAGAAAAAACTAGAAGAAAATGGTGTGAAAAAAAAAACCTATGCTATTATTATCTTAACTTTAACTATAGTAGAAGTTTTTAGTGTAAGCAATTCGGTACAAGGCTTTGATTATAATTTATTTATTTTAAATACTAATAAACCAGAATATTATAACGATGAATTAATCAAAATAAATGCGTCCTGGGAATTGAATTATGACGTTGTGAATGAAATTGCTTACGTTCAAATTCAAATAAAAGATAAATATGAGCAGTTAATTTGGAATTCTTCAAAAAATTACCAAATTGGAAATTATGAAAAAAATTGGACTGTGGATATCAAAGATTTTAATTTAGAAATAATTAACTCTTCCTATATACTCTATGTTAAATTTTTTGTGTTTTTTTGTTATAAAGATACAGGCAGTGATTTGTATTACTACCCAGAGACTATAGAAATTCGTGTGATAAAAAGAAATATCTCATGTGATTTAATCGGATATAGAGATGAGATAAAAATGGGAGAAAATCTAAATTTAGTAGCTAGATTTTATGATGCGAATTCAGAAAATATTCAATATTTAATTAATCAGGATATACAATTAATGATCATTAATAATGACATAATAATACAACAAACTAATTACACGACAAATATATCAGGAGAAATTAACCTCAACCTGATTTCACCTGCAGATTTAAAGATAGGGCAGAATTTTTTAATACTTTCAATAACAAATAATAATTTGTACAATGATTCGAGATTTGATTATGAAATATACGTTGATAAAAATGAACCATCTATAGAAATTATAAAATTTAAGAATTACTTAGAACATGGTGAAGATTTAGATATAATATTACGTTGTTTTTATTCTCTTAATCAATCGGAAATAATTTTGGCAAATTATAATTTATTAATAAGGATATATGATAACAAATCATTAATTTTTATCAATGAATACATAACTGATAAATTTGGGTTTTTAGAAGTTTCAATTTCTCAAGATTCGTTTAACTATACACAAAAAAATCAAATTTATATGATTAAAATTTTTTTAAATGAAACAGATTTTTTATACAATAAAACTTTGATTTTAAATCTTAATTTAAACCAAAATAATTATTTGAAAATACTAAATTCATTTCAAATTAAAATTTTCTCTTTTACTTCGGTTCTCATTATAATGCTAATCATTTTATCATATGTATTTATTAATAAAAAGGGCAAAAATGAAAAAATACTTACAGAATTGATTATAAGGTATTAACCTGAAATGTTGAACTCTTGGAAGCTTAGGAAGCATATTTAAATTATTACAATCAAGAACTAATTATTGAAATAATTTAAAAGTTAAACAATTTCCAGTTTTATCTTGGATACAAATCAAATTTTAACAGATTCTTTTTTTTGGATTAAAAATTGAATATAATAATTAATTGATGTTTAGAAAATCGTGATAAAAAATTATTACTCTGTACTTTATTATAAATGAATGTTTTCTTAAGTCTCCATAAAATCCCATTTAATGATTAATATACATATGGAATACTTTGAAGAATTATTAAAGAGAGATTCATTGTTCAAGGACGAGGGAAAACTTGATATTAACTATATTCCAGATAAGTTGCCCCATAGAGAGAAAGAGCTTTCCTTATTGTCTCAACTTTGTCTAGGATTAATTACTAATCCAAATTCGATATCCAGGAAAATTTTAATAACTGGAAAAACAGGGATAGGAAAAACTGTAACTATAAAGTTATTTGGAAAAATATTAGAAAATGTCTCAAAAAAACGAAATGTTAATATAAAATATGCTCATGTAAATTGTAGAAAAGAAAGAACTAGTTATAAGGTCTTAATTCGCTTAATTCAATTATTAGACAACCGGTTTCCAAAAAGAGGGTATTCTTCACAAGATTTATTAGACTTTTTAACTGAATTTCTCTATCGCTATAATATGCATATATTACTTGTTTTAGATGAGTTAAGTTATTTAATAAATAAGCATGAAGATTTAATTTATTCTTTAACAAGAATTAATGATGATAACCTAAAAGGTGATCAAAGACTATCAATTATAGGAATAGTAAGAGATCTCTCATGTTTAAACAATTTAGATAACAGTACAATGAGTACACTGCAAAGAAATATATTAGAATTTAAAAAATATTCAAAAGATCAAACTTTTGACATTTTAAAATATCGAGCAGATGATAGCCTCAAAAAAAATGTATTATCTGATAAAATGATTGATATGATTTCAGATATAACATCTAATTCTGGTGATATAAGACAAGGTTTAAATATTATATGGCGATCATGTAAAATTGCTGAAAGTAAGAGTTTAAAATATATTAACGCCGAATGTGTTAGATTAGGAAACCAGGATTTGCTTCCATATTCGACTTTAGACGTTTTAGAATATATGAATTCACAAAAATTGTCATTTTTACTCGCTATTACTAAAACTTTAAATAATCATAATAACATTAAAATATCTTTTAATGAGGCTCTTAAAAGATACTACATGATTTGTGAAAATATTGGACTAAAACCGCGTTCAAATTCTCAACTTTGGAACTATCTCCAAGAACTTAGGAAAGAAAATCTTTTAGAAACCAAAATTGTAAGCGAAAGCATAAAAGGAAGAAGAGCTGTAATTGAAATTCCTGATTTAAGTTTACCTAATTTAGAAAGAAATATAATTGAAATATTAAGTTCAAAAGGATTTAAAATATGATTAATAAAGAATTAAAAAAAGGAAATTTGATTGAGGACTTATTAGGTTCAAGAGCTAGAGTAAAAATTCTAAAATTTTTGGCGATTTATGAGGAATTAACTATTTCTTTAATTATTAAAAAAACCAGATTAAATTATTCATGTGTTTTAAAACATTTAAATTTCCTTAAATTGCATAATTTAATTCAGGAAAAGACATTCGGGAGAATAAAAATTTTTAGATATAAATTAGAAAATATAAAAGCTCGGAGTCTAAGAAATTTTATCGAAATTTGGGAAGGAGATCATTATTAATATGAACCTTGTATTTTACTTCTTGACTATTTTATATTTTAATATAGTTTTTATCATAACTTTGTATTTTGATATAAAATATCGTAAAATCCCAGATAAGTTTTTTAGGGTGTTATTTAGCTTAGCTTTTATACTAATTATTAGTGAATGTTTGAGAGATTTCAACTATTTCTTTATTATAGTGTTGTTTAAATTTTTTTTTTTTTAGTTGTTTTCTTCCATGTATTTGTCTTGTTTAATTTAAAAATAATAGGTGGGAGTGATGGAAAACTTATGATATTATTATTTTTAGTTCACCCCTCAAAATTTTTAAATCTATTGTTTGTTACAACTTTCTTTTTACTATTTTCAATGTTTTTTGTATTAATGTTCATACAAAATTTTGTGTTGAATTCTTTTTTTAAAAAAAAATATTCATTCAATATCTTTTTTAATCTTGATTTTAATCTTCCCATCTTTAAGAAATTTTATATCAAGAGTTGTTATAAATTCTTAAATTATTCAAAATTAAGAGATTATAAAGAAGAGAAAATCCTCCTAAAATCTATTTTATTAGTATTTAATGATAGAAAAAAGGAATTCCAAGTATTAATTCAAACTAGACCTCTGCTCATCGCAATAATCATCTTAACATATTTATCTACTTGGGTAATTAATCTTATGGTTTAATTAATCATTATTGAATTAATTTTAAATTTAAGAATTTTTATTAAATTAGTGAATTTTAAAAATTTTTTATTGTGAAAATTAAAAATGGAGATTGAAAAAACAAGAGAAACTTCATGGAAAATCCAGTTAAAAAACAAGAATGAAAATATTGAAATAACTTCTGTAGAAATAAGTGGTGAAGTTAGATTGATTAAATTAGCGCTCCTAAATAATGATAAGACTACTAAGGTTGAGATGAATAAAGAAGAGTTTTTCAATTTTCTATCTTTAATCTCCGCCTTTAAGGATGTAGTTATTGGAGAGGAGTCTCTCACAATTGAGGAAGAGATGGATTATTTTGACGATTATGGAGGAGAAATTCAACAAAATATTCAAAAAATAGATGAGAATTCTTTTCAGTTAAACTCTGATAATAATGAGAATAATATTGAAAACGATGAGGAAGAATTAAATCCTGAAGAATGGGATCCTTGGTAAAATCTCTACTTTATTTGTTCAATTTTATATTCACAGAAATCTAAACTTAGATCTTCCAAACAACACTGAGTCTCAGAAACATTTACCCTATAAAGAGCAAATTCACCTATTCCTGATAAAACACCAGTTATAAAGTAACAGAAATATTTGGATTTGTTTTCTAATTCAGAAGATATGTTGTGAAATAAATTCAGGATAATTATATCCTCAGTTATCTGTTTTGATACAAAACGTCCCCATCCAAGATTGCTTAAGATATTACAGCATTGATTTACCAAATCCTCTAAAGTTTTTGGTTTTAAATTTTCTTCCCAACTTTGTATTAAGTTCCAACCTGCTTTCTTACCAAGCCATACTAATAATGATTTAACTCCTTCTCCATAAATAGATGATAAAATATCAATGAGTTGAGGAGGAAAAAAAACAAATCGATGATTATAAAGATAATATTTGCCCTTATTATATTTGAGTCCTTTTAATTTTAAATTTCTCATAATTATTAACAGCTTTTTTTCTTATATAATATTTTCTAACGCTGCTATTGTTCATAAAAACTTGATTTTAAGAATAATCATCTTTATGTAAATCATTAAAATAAGCAAATAAACTTATTAGAAATGATAATACGAGCCCTTTAAATAATTTATAGGGCATATAGTATAAGGTATGCTAGAATTTAATATCTTATTATTTGAAATCCTTTTTATTTTGAGTATCTTTATTTTTATTTTTATATACTCCGCCTTATCTACTGATATGTTCACAACGTTAATTTCTCTTTTAATTTTTCTTATTTTATTAATTCCTTTTTATATAATATTACAAAAATTAGAAAACATTATTTATATAAATAATCTAGAGAGCATATATTTCTTCAAATTAATTTCCTTTTATTCTATAGTGATAATTGTTTTTATTGGATTATTTCTTGTTTTGGAATCCATTTATCTTATTGGTTTTTCTTAATTATCTAAAAAGTCATTTAGATAAAATTTATTGTGTTGATAAAAGATGAAAAAAACGTTAGAATAAAAATTAGATTAGAAATAAAGATTATTAGAAATTTTTTCCGATATTGGATTACTCTCAAGAAATAATTCGATGTAATTGAAATACTTGATGTAAATGTAATAAATATCATTAATATATAATAAGAATTTATTGAATTAATATAATTTACAAAATTTACAGGAGAAATTGAATTGATATTCCTCGTCATTAAGATAAAAAAAGGAAACATACCTGAAATTGACCCAATTAAAACTGGCAAAAGAAAAATGAAGAAAAATATTTTAAATTTCTCTCCCTTTATAATAATTTCCAATTTTCTTCCAAGTTTTTGATGATTATGAAGTAAATTGATGATTTCATAGATTTTTTCGGAGGTATGATATGGATTTTCGGTTACTAATTTTTCAACAAGATCTAATATTACTAAATATCTTGTTGACTTTAATTCTAACTTAAAATATTGGAAAATTTCATGAAATGAGTGGTTAAAATTCAAAAGCTTCGATAACTGATTTTTAATAGTTTTTTCTAATACAATAAATAAATTCTTATTTTGTGAATATGATTTAAGAAATGCCTTTTCAGGAGATAAATTGTTTTTTAAATTTAGAGCAAAACTATTCAAGAATAATAAAAAATCGTTAAATTTTTTCTTTTCGACCTTTGAATAATCATTTAATACCCCAATCATATGCATATTTACTCTTATAAATTTGCGGCATAAATAATTTAGTAAAATTAAAAAACAAGGAATTACAATAATTAGAGTAATGATGTTTACCAATTGAAATAAGATCAAAAAACATAGACCAATTGGAAAAAAAACACCTATAAAAAATAAAATACTTATTTTTGTTTGAATTTCTTTTAAATAGATTTTAAAGCTTTTTTCCAATGTAGTTTCAGAAAGTTTATCAGGGAAAAATTTATCATCAAAATCATTGATCAAAAGATTTTTTAAATATTGATTAAAATCTCTTGATGGCGTTATAATTCTCATTAATACGTTTTCAGGAATTTCACCTTCATGAATCTTTATTAAAACGTGTTTAAAGTATTGTAAAATAGGAAGTTTATATGTTTTAATTAATTTTATAAAGTTTAAATAAAAATCAGAATTAGGTTTTAAGGTTTTTTTGATTAATGAAAAATCTATCTTGATTAGGTATAGTATTGCATTAATTTCTGCTTCTCGTTTATTAATATCATGATAAATAGTTAAATTAAATTTGTATGACAGTATTAAAGAGAAAATAAGTGAATACAAAATTATTATTAGAATATTTATTGCTATTATGCTTATTGATATTAATAAAGAAATAGTAAAGGAAAATATACAAACCATAAAACTTGCTCTATTAACATCATCTTTATCGATTTGATATACATTTTTATATATATTAGTATAACGCTCATTTAATTCCTTAAATTTTATCTTAGGTAAATAAGAGCTATGAAATTTTTTACAAAAATCGATATAACTTTTAAGGTTTCTCATGTAGCTTAGGATTTTAATTTAAGTTATTAAAATTTACTTTAATTGTGGTTGAATAGTGGGATATATTCAATTGATATATTCCTGGTGAAATTTGACAAAAATCCTGATTGAAAAAAAATATATTATATTCATTTATTTTAACACAAAGTTGATTCTCAACAAAAAAGCTATATCTGGCAAGGTTATCATAAAATGAGATATTTAAATCAGAGGGATAATCAATATTCTTTAAATATACATCATCTGGATTTTGTGCTACGTAATTGATTCCTTGATCAATTTCATTAATAAAGAATATATATGTTTCTATATTATGCCGTCCATTCTGATTAAAATCTGCTAATGTACTTAAGAAAGGAATTATTATTGAAGAAAATATTGTAAGTGTAAAAATCCCAAATCCTAATAATAAAGATTTTTCAATTAGATTTGTCATATAATTGAGTACTAATTTAACGATTTAAACTTCGATTCTTTTTCCAAAAATTCCAAAATCTTTTCAATAAGTCAAGCGAAATTGTAGAATAATATGAAATTTTATGAAAAAATTCAATTATTTGGAGGGTTTCTATTTTATCTGATTTTAATAAAAATTCAAAGATTTCATGATATAAATCTATCAATGATGAAAAAGTCTCTTTTGGTATATTTTCATATTTCTTCATATCTTCCACTATATTTGTCTCATAGAGAGATTTTGTTAATATCCATTTATTTGTTTCTGGACTGTATTCAAAAATAGAGGAGAATAATTTGTTTTCAGATTCATTTTTATTTATTTCAAATATTCCAGCGACTTTTCTCTCCTTATATTTTTTTTTCATTAAAATAATAAGATCTAAATCATTAAGGCATGATCTATTTATTTTAAAGTGAAATAAAAATCGATTCATTAAAGAATCCATATTTTTTGAATGAATTGTTTGAAACCCAGTTAACCCTGCTGCCAAACATTGGAACATCGCCTCTGATTCTTCTTTTGTGAGAATTTCACCTAAATATATAATATCTGGTGTTCTATGTAAAAGTGTTTTAATTTGATTGGTTTTTGAATATCTTTCTAAAATTGATTCTTCTAATGAATCTGCTCTATATTTTAATTGATGTTTGCCAAATTGGATTTGATTTAAGGATTCAGTTATATTTTCCACATAGATTTTCCTAAATTCCTTTGGTGTTAATAAGTCTAAAGCATTAATCAAAGTTGTTTTTCCCGTGTCAGTTTCACCAGTGATGGTAATATTAGATCTGCGAAGAATATTGAAATATAAAAATGCTGCTATTAATGGATCAATTGTCTCATTTTTTAATAGATCTTGTATCGTAAAAATATTTCTATTTAATTTCCTTATATCTAAAGCAAAATTGTTGATTTGGACCGGTTCAACATCAATAGAAAGTCTACAATTAAAATATTTGTTCTTTATAACAAATTTAATTATTGGATTTTTAAAATCAAGCCGCTGCCCACTGTATAACCTAACTAAAGCTTTAATTCTTTCAAGTTCTTTTGAGTTAAATTTTATTTTCGTGCGACAGCGTCCAAATTTTTGATGATTTATATAAATTTCATCTTTAGGAGAATCTAGAAATATTTCTTCAATGAAATCATCAATTAATAATGGAAATAACTTTTCTAAGTTCAACTTTTTTATAGCGGTTATAAACCCGATCTTTTGAGGAATCGAGTTTGAAAACTTATATCTTGAATTTAATATTTTTAATGATTCCCTTTCATAAACTTCTATTAATTTTTCAAGAGGCACTATTTGATCAAGTTCTATAATTTCAGCATTTTTACAAACCTCTTCTATTATCTTTTCGAAGTAATCTTCTTGGTTTCCCCCTTTAAAGAAGAATTCAACTCTATAATTCTTCTCAATTTCGAACTTTTTTTCAAAAATAAGAACCTTAAATATATTATATTTACCAAGATTATATGAGTATAACAATTGATTAACGTTCTCAGAGTTCGCAACTTGAATTTCTTGGGCATCATTTATTAATAATGAACATTTTAAAAAAAGATATTCATAAAACGTAATTTGATTTTTGTATGGTTTAATATCAATTTTGAAATTTTTAAGTTTTTGAATAATTCTTAAATCATTTAAAATTTCAAGAATATAATCTATTAAGTTTCTAATTGTTTTGTAACATTCTTGACATATTGAATCAGTTAGATTTTCTTTGTTTAGATTTGAAAATCCATTAATATATATTTTATAAATTATAGTTGGATCTAAGGATTCCAAATCATTAATTTTATACAAAGACGAGATATTAGGAAAAACTCTGCATTTAAACTCTTGATATCTACATTTTTGATTTCGGATCTTTTCAATTTTGGATTGGATTCTTTTAATTCTTTTCAAAAGCTTGAAATAATCTAAAAATAATTCAAATTGTTCATTATTAAGTAAAAGATCATTATATAATATTGATATATAGTCAAATTTTTGATTTCTGTTATCAAATAGGGTTTTTAGAAAACATTTGATACATGTTTTAGATTTAAAGAAATTGGTTTCTTCTTTTTTGGGACAATTATTACAATCTAAGATTAAAATAACTTCTTTTTGACCATTCAGATCTTCTTTTTCTTTAAAATAGCTTGGATATTTCAATGACATTTAAACATATTTAAAAAAAAAAAAATTTAAATAACCCTAATTTATCGTTAAGCGATAAAATCAGATTTAAATGAAAAAATTTATTTATTTTATAATATTCAATTTCAAAACCAAATGTGATGATAATGGGCCATCGTAAAAAGCACGCACCCAGACATGGATCATTAGCATTTCTACCTAGAAAGAGAGCAATACAAATAAAAGGTCGTGTTCGACATTGGATAGATAGTTTAGACGAGATTAACTTTCTTGGATTTGCTGGATTTAAAGCAGGTATGACTCACATTACCTATATTGAAGATCAAAAAAATAGTCCATATTATGGAAAAGAATTGATGAAACCTGTTACTATTGTAGAAGTCCCTCCTTTAATTCTTATAGGGATTAGAGTTTATAACAAAGATGAGTATGGGACGTATATAATTGGAGAAATACTTACTCAAGAATTTAATAATCATTTGTCTCGAAAAATAAACCTTCCGAAAATAGAGAAAAAGGATATTAAGGATACCAGAAAAGAAATATATAAGAAATTGAATGAAACAAGTGAAATTAGAGGGATTTTTCAAACACAACCTTATAAAACTTCTATCCCTAGAAAGAAACCTGATATAATTGAAATAAAGCTAAATTCGATTAATCACCCAAAAGAAGAATTTGATTTCGCATATAAAAATTTAAACAAAGAAATTAAGGCACGAGATGTTTTAACTGAAGGAGAATTAGTTGATATAATTGCTGTAACAAAAGGGAAAGGATTTCAAGGTCCTGTTAAGAGATTTGGAGTAAAAATTCTGACTCGTAAAAATAGTAAAGTAAGTAGAGCTGTTGCGTGTATTGGACCTTGGCATCCTGCTAGAGTTCTCTATACTGTTCCACGCGCAGGTCAATTAGGATTTCATCAAAGGACAGAATATCACAAAAGAATTATGCAAATTGGGGAAAATGAAGAAGAAATAAACCCAAAAGGAGGATTTATTAGATACGGTAAAATAAAAGGAGATTATATATTGCTTTTAGGTTCTATTCCAGGACCTAAAAAGAGATTAATAAGAATAAGAAAAACAATCAGACCATCGAGATCCTTTATAGTAAGTGCTCCCGAAATTACATTTATAAGTCGAGAGAGTCAACAAAGAAGATAATTTTTATAATTATGGTGATTAAATGGAAAAGATAAACGTATATAATTTGGAAGGAAGGAATAAAGGTCTTATCGATAAACCAAAAGTATTTGATATAAAACCTAGATTTGACCTTGTTCAAATGGCGAGTCAAGTTTTTCAGAGTAAAAATAAACAAATTCAAGGAAGAGATAAAAGGGCAGGATTAAGAAATACTGCAGAATCTTGGGGAACTGGTCATGGAATCTCAAGAGCACCTAGAATAAAAGGAAGTGGGTTTTTAACGGCAAGAAATGTAGGTCGTGTGCCATTCGCTAAAGGAGGTCGACAATCACACCCAATAAAAAAAGAAAAAAACATTAAGAAGAAAATTAATAAACATATTAATAAGTTATCAATTATTTCTGCTATTTCTGCTTCTGGAGATAAATCATGGATAATAAAAGGGGGGTATAATATTGAAAGTGTACCTGAAATTCCTTTGGTTATTGACGATAAAATCCAAACAATTAAAAAAACCTCAAATGTATATTCAATTTTATGTAATCTTGGATTAAAGGAGAATCTAATAAAGATTAAGAAAAGTGTGAAAATAAGAGCCGGGAAAGGTAAATTGAGAGGTCGTAAATATAAAAAAAAAAAAGGAATTTTAATAATAATAAAAGATGATTTTGGTATTATCAAAGCTTCAAGAAATATTCCAGGAATGGATGTAATTAAAGTTGAAAACCTATCAATTGATAATCTTGCCCCTGGTGGATCATTGGGGAGATTAATTCTTTGGACTCAATCTGCCTTCAATGAATTACATAATTATGAGGTGTTTGAATAGATGGAGATATATTATAAAATCATTAAAAAGCCACTAATTACAGAAAAAACTTTTGATTTAATTGAAAAAGAGAACAAATTAGTATTTCTAGTAAATAGAAAAGCAAATAAAAATCAAATTAAAAAAGCTATTGAGAAATTGCATAATGTTAAAATTATAAAAGTTAACACATTGATTACACCTAAGGGAGAAAAAAAAGCATTCGTCAAATTACATCCTGAATTCTCAGCTCAAGATATAGCTATTGACTTAGGAATCTTTTAATGAACAGTAGTTTTGAATTTTTTATAATTAAAATCCCTAATTTCGATAGGATTTAATATTTTTATGGATTTTATTAATTTTATAGATTTAATTTTTTGTAATTCTTTATTTCCTAAATCATTGAGTATTAAAATATAAATAAAGTATTTAGAATGGTATTTTTCAATAATTTTATAAATATAATCATAATCAAGATGTTCTAATATTAAAAATACATACTTTTGCTCAATAAAAATTAAGTTTTTGCTCAATCTTATATATTCTATTTGATAATTTAATAGTTTTTCTTCCAGAATTTTATTCATTGCTATTACATCTAAGGAAATGGTTAAATTTTCAGAATCAAATAAATTATCATAATCACTTAAAAAAAAAAAATTGTTGTTAATTCCTAATCTCCAAAGTAAGTTTACAAATGTCTTTATTTTAACATTATACTTTCTTAACAAATTAGAATGAAAAAAACTATTAACATTATTATCAAAGTTATGTATTTTATCAAAATTTTCAGATTTTAGAACAAAATAAGGTGAAATCATAATTTCTTCGGAATTACCTGTTTTAAAATTAAGTATCATTGAGCCTTTCTCTCCAATATTAGTAATTAGATTTAAGAAGCTTGATATAAATGTTGTTTTTTTTTCAATATAATTGAAATCAATAGTATAAAAACTAAAAATTTTTGACTTATTCTTTTCTGTGATTATAATTGACTCAGATGTTTTTGTAATGGTGGTATTAGGTTTTAAATTTTGAAAAATAATTGTTAAAAATCTTTCTTCTAAAGTTTTTTCATGTAAAAATTTTGTAGATATTTTAATTTCTTCCAAATTTTGTTGAACAACATTAAAAGATTTCATTACGTTTTCTTTTTTATACTCTTCAAAATTGAGTAGTATAATTTTCTTATTTTTATCAGTAGTGTCAATTTGAATAGAGTAGTAATTAATAATTCTGCGTTTTAGAAGATCATTTAAGAAAGGATCTATTATTTTATAATTTTGGCTTTCTAAAATTGCGAATGAAATAATTTTGCTGTTTTCTTTCAGACTTTTATAGTAGATTAAGTTATTTTCAATGAGATATGAAAAAAGTTTGTACTTATTCTTTTTTGCCATTTCATTAATATTTTTAATCCAATTTATAAAAACATAAATTATTTCATCATCGAAAGTCTATATAATGTATATTTTATGGTATGAATTTGAACCCACTCTAAATTCATAACTAGCTCTTAAAGCAAAACTTAAAACCGGGTTCAATTTATTATAAATCAAATTAATTTCTTATCTTGGTAATTCATATGCTTAAAGAAATAAAGAATTTTATTAGAAGTTTAAATCCCAATGTAATAATTCAGGCACCCTCTCGGATTAATATAATTAATCCTTTAGATGCTGTAGAAGGAGATTTTTGGATGCCGTCTGTAGCCATAAATGGTTTCAAGAATCCACTTTCAGTATTTTTGTATATCAAGGAAATTAAAGGAAAAAGTCGATTGAAAATATATACAATGAAGAACTTGAATGACCAATATTCAATAGAAATTAACACAGAAGAAATACTTTCAAAAGGTAGAAATGAGGTTATTGCTAAGCTTAATGGGGAAAATAAACTAATATATGCTAGTATATATAGATTTTATAAAATGAGTTCTTATTTTGAGAGAGTCTTCTTAGACTCTAACATTGAGATTGGGTTAATCTCAACTATACCTAAAAAAAGTGGATTGGGGGGAAGCGCTGCGATAATAATTGCTCTTATTTTTGGATTAGCACAATATTTTGATTTGTATAATAATATTAGAATATTAGAAGAGAATGAATTCCCTATAAATAAAGACATTATTGCAGAAATGGCAACTAAAATTGAGGATGAAGATTTAAAAATTACAGCAGGTTATGGAGATAGATATGTTATAAGCAGAGGGGGTTTAAGTTTTTGTTCTTACTATGGGAAGCTTTACCATAAAGATTTAACAAAAGAACCATTAGCTATCTACGATAAAATCGATGAAGTTTATGATTTAAATAACATTCCTATAATATTATGTTATTCTGGAGTACATCATGAAAGTGGGGATATTCATGGAAAGCTTAGAAAAATTTATTTGCAAAATAACGCTTTTTTTTTGAATAACTATAAAAAGTTAGCAGAAATATCCTGGAAATCAAGATTTGCAATAATGAAACATAATTGGATTGAACTAGGGGAATATTGCAAGGAAAATACAATAATTATGAATAAATTAATGAAAAAAGCTGGATTTGAACATGGTATTGGTTTAGCAAACAACATCTTAATAGAGTTAATAGAAGATCATCCTGAAGTATATGCTGCTAAATTAACAGGGGCAGGCGGTGGAGGGTCAATTTTTGCCTTAGTTAATCCAAATAATATAAAATCTATTTTGAATTATTGGCGAGGACGGTTAAATCAAATAATCACTAATAAGGAAGCCTTCGTTTTAAAATTTCCATCATACCCATTTGAGATTATGAATAAATTAAAAGATGCTCAATTTTTTCAAGTAAAGATTGATAAGAATGGAGTGAAAAAGTTATAATTCATTAATAATTATATATTGAAAAACTTGGAGATTTAACTTGAGTAAATTTGAAAGATATAAAAAAAAAGTCGAAACATATATCTACCCACACAAACACTGCAAAAAATGCGGAGTAATGATTACAGAGGGACTTACTTATTGTAATGAATGTTACACGAGTTTAAAAGAGAAGAAAAAAAGAAGATTCTTCAGAAGGAAAAAGAAAGATTCAATTTAATAAGATACTAAAATCTATAATTTTAAATGTTAAATGTCTAATCTCTCTAAAATCCAACTTTTATCTAATAAAGAGAGAAAAGGACCTAATCGTGGACCACTTTTATTACCTAAAATTATTTGATAAATTATTTCAAAAAATTTTTTTGGAGGGATATTAATTTCATCTTTAGCTATAGAGAAGATCTTATTTTGAATGGAATTAGCTTCAAGGCTGTCGTTTTTTTCAAAATATTCTCTTAAAAGCCGAATTCCTTTGATCTGCTTGCTATCCATTTTGTTTAATATAGCCTCATCGACCTTTTTGGGAATAGTAAAAAGCTCTAATTTTCTTGTGATATCTTTTTTAATTTTAGGATCTTTTTCACTTTCCAATATTTCCTTTACTTCTTTAATCCAATTGCTTGTTAAGGAAAAGTAATGTTTGAATTCTTGCATTGTTAATGCATGCTTAAAATTATGTTTCTCCATATAAGATTTAGCTTTTTCATAGAGTTTTTCTAAACTTAAAATGTTTTGAATTTGGGTTAAAAATATTAAAATTTTTAAAGGAATTCTTTTTAACTTTGATTCAGGAATATGATTTATTTGAGTTAATGGGAATATATATTTGAAAAATTTGCTCTCTTCAAAATTCTCTGTGCTTTCTATATCATAGTAAATATCTTCCATTCTCTCATAATAATCATAGTATTGAGGGATTTCCTCAATTCTAAATGTAATATGTTTTATTGGATTTGTTCTTAAAATTATTGTTCTATATATTCTTGGATCTGCGATGGTTAAATAATTCTTTGGAGTAAAAACATGACCTTTAGATGTTCCCATATCTTGATCGCCTAACCTCAACCATTCATAAGGGACTTTAACAGGACCTTCATAATTATATAATACTTGGCATAGTTCAATTCCAGTATCATAAGCACCTCCTTTAACACTATGATCTTTACCAGCAGGTTCACAGGTGGTTCTAAATAAAGCCCATTTAGCAGGCCAATCCACTCGCCAATTAAGTTTTAATCTGCCACTCCAAATAGAAATTTTTCCTTTATAACCACACGCTTCACATTCATATGAAACAACTTCTTCATTTTGAAAATATTTTTTAATTCTATTAGGTTTAATAGATCCGGAATCATCTAGATGTTGAATTCTATTACACTTTTCACATATTGCCATTACTGGCATCCAATCTTTCTGCATTTCAATAAATTCTTCTCTGTCTTCTTTCTTTAATGTGGGAATTATGTATTTTCTCAGTATTTTTTTTATTTTCTCAGTATTTTCTAATGCTATTTTTATTTTTTCTTGCATCTTTTTTGTTTTATATAAATCATGTGACCAAATTATCCTTATTTTAATCCCAAAATCAGGGAAAACATCTGTTAATTCATTACCAAAATGATAGGCATAACTTTTACATTTACAATCTTCATAAGGACATGGAATCATAGCAAAAGGTTTCCCTAGGTGTTTAATTTGAAAATCTTTGTCTATATAAGGAGGAAATCTTTTAGCAGCATCCAAGCTATCGAAAAACAACAAATTATTGACTTTCTTACCATCATTTTCAAAAATTCTCCTTAAAGCATCACAAATTATTATTTCTCTTAATATCCCCAAATGGATATGACCTGAAGGAGTTTTACCAGTAGAAAGTGTTATTTCATTAGGCTTCCGGGTATATATTTCTTTAACAATTTCCTCTAACCAATGAGTCGAATAATCTTCATTCAAATTTTCTTCACTAACGCGCTTTTGCTCAAATAAAGTAATACTCTGTATTACAAAAATTTTTCTATTATGCTTAATAGTATATTTAACGTAAGAAAATTGTATTTTTCATTTTTACTTTTAAATAGAAGTGAATTAAAAAATGAGGATTGCCGTTTTAAATAAGGATTTTTGCAAACCAGATAAATGTAGTCCCTTTGGAGAAAAACCATGTATAAAATATTGCCCTAGGGTCAGGACGGGTGATAAAACGATAGTTCTAAGTCCTGATAAGAAATCTGTTATAATCACAGAAAGTCTATGTTCTGGAGAGGGTATTTGTATTAAAAAATGTCCTTTTAAAGCGATAAGTATTGTTAATTTACCTGATCCTTTAAAAAATCAAATAATCTATAGATATGGACAAGATCAATTTTCATTATTCCGAATGGCAATCCCAAAAAAAGGAAAGGTTCTCGGAATTATAGGGCAAAATGGAATTGGAAAGAGTACATTATTAAAATTACTATCTAATGAATTAAGAATAAATTTTGGAAAATTTGGTGATGAAGCTCCTAATTGGAAAGAAATAATTGAACATTTCAAAGGTTCAGAACTTCATCAATATTTTATTGAACTTCAAGAAAATAATGTTAAGATTGTCCATAAACCTCAAAATATTACTGTAATTCCTAAATTTGTATCCGGAAAAGTAGCAGATCTTCTGAATAAAAATGATGTGGGAAATCAGCTAGACAAAATTGTTGGAAATCTTAACCTTATTGAAATTTTGGATAGAGATATTTCAGTATTGTCAGGAGGAGAATTACAGAGAGTAGCTATTGCTGCGGCATACCTTAAGGATGGGGAAGTTTATTTGTTTGATGAACCAACTTCATATTTAGATGTTAGTGAACGAATTAATATGGCAAAATTAATCCGTACTTTATCAGAAAAAGGTAAAACAATAATAGTTGTTGAACATGATTTAGCAATTTTAGATTATTTGAGTGATTATGTTTCAATTTTATATGGTCAACCTGGAGTATATGGAATCATATCTCATCCACAGGGTGTTAGAGTTGGTATTAATATTTATTTAAACGGTTATATTAAAGATGAAAATGTTCGATTTAGGGAAGAACCTATTATATTCCATGAACGACCTCCTCAGTTTTCCTTATTTGATTCGGGAGATATTACTTTCTCCTATAATGATATAGATATTTCATTGGGGACCTTTCATTTAAATGCTTCTGGGAGTGAAATTCATGCTGGTGAGATAATTGGAATTTTAGGGCCAAATGGAATTGGAAAGACCACTTTTATTAATATAGTTGCAGATATTGTAAACAATGAAGATAATATCCAACTCCAGGAATATAAAGAGGAGGGGAGCTCACAAAAATTAAAAGTCTCCCTAAAACCACAATATATTAAAATTGAAGATAAAGGTAAGGTTTCTGACCTAATTACGAAAATTAAATTAGCTCCCCACTTAGGCCAACCTTATAAAAAGAGATTGATAAATAATTTAAATTTAGAAAATATAAAGGAGAGACAACTTTCTGAATTAAGTGGCGGTGAATTACAACGAATTTCAATTGCGAAATGCCTCTTGACTGAAGCTGATATATATTTATTTGACGAGCCTTCAGCTTTTCTGGATGTTGAGATGCGATTACAAGTGGCTCAATTAATAAGAAAATCGATTGAGGAATTAAAGAAATCAGGATTTGTTGTTGAACATGATATAATTACACAAGATTTTATAGCTGATTCAATACTAGTATTTGAAGGGACTCCTGGCTTAAAAGGTAAGGGTTTACCACCTCAGAACTTAAGAGATGGATTTAACACCTTTTTAAAAATTATGGGGATAACATTTAGGAGAGACAATATTACAAAAAGACCTCGTGTAAATAAAATTGGTAGTAATAAGGATATTTATCAAAAAAGGATAAACGAATACTATTATATCCCCAAATAGTATATTTGGAGCAATTAATTCATTATTTTATAACTATTAAATACTTTTTTATACTCCTTAATTTCGAGTGGAACTTCATTTATATAATTAAACTCAACTAACGGAATTATAGTTTATTTAATTTTTAATAAAATTATTTAAATAATTTATATGATTAAATTACAGGGGTTTATTCTAAAATATATTATAATATCTTTTTATAATATTCTAAAATTAAATTTTACAGAGGAAAAAAAAGAGTGTGTATTATTTTAGTAAGAGATTAATAATTTGTTAAGTAGACAAAAAAAAAAAAAATTAATATTTGAACTTACAAAAAATGAGAGG
>JBHLLJ010000037.1:0-25560 GCA_048885705.1 Candidatus Hermodarchaeota archaeon
TTCTATAGCTCCTTTACCTTTATTTCCAAAAAATAAATAAGCTTCAGGAACAATATACATATTAGCTTCCTCAAAAATTAGATCCCATTCAGTACCAGTAGTAAATGGCATATATTGATTATTCCATTGTCGCTCTATTCCTTTAAAGTAATAATCTCGAAGCCATTGAGAACGTGGAGAAAGATCATGAGGTTTAGCAATAGGAAACTTCGGCTCTCCTTTATTATTAGTAATGTTTCCATTAATTTTACTCATTATTTTATCCCTAATTAATAACTATTAATAAATAATATTAGATATCTTATTAATTTAAGAGCTCTTTCTTTAAATTAATATTAAAGCAAGTAAACATTTATAAATTCAATTTATTTTTAATAAGAAATTCCTCGTAAATCAAAATAAAACTTAATTTCAAATAAAATTACAAGGAATCTAGATGGATTTTATGAAAATAATCTACTTTATTAATTTTTTGCCTTTTATCATATTTTTTCTAATATTATCTCCTGATTTTTGACGCCAGTTCTTTAAACGTAGTTTCATATCATAGCATACATCATTATATTCTTCAATATTAATCAGATTATTTAGCTCAAATGGGTCTTTTCTTAAATCATAAAATTCATCCATATCCCCATCATTATAAACGTATTTATACCTATCTGAAACTACTACTCGTCCTATATGATTAGTCCAATGACCATAGGTTTCACATAATAAATCATTACGCCATAAAGCATCTTTATTTGTACATAATGGCATCAAACTTTCGCCATCAGGACTTTCAGCAAAATTTGTCCCAGCAGCATCTAGAAATGTAGGGGCTAAATCAAGATTACTTACAAGTTTATCGCATTTTTCTCCTTTAGGAAAGTGATCTGGATAACTAATAACCATTGCAATACGTATCATCTCCTGAGGCATAAAACTATCTTTATCAAAATGACCCCCATGACAACCAACTGCATCCCCATGATCACTTGCCCAAATAATGATTGTGTTATCTATTAAGCCCAATTCTTCCAAAGTGTCAAGAATCATTCCACCTGCTTCATCAATTAGAGTTTGTTGAGCGTAATTTAGTGCTAAAACTTTTTGCCAATCTGTCCAAGGTAATGGATTTGGATAAAGAAGTTGACCATTTTCACTTATAGGATAATGGTGACTTAATTTATATATACTTGGCTTATCTTGTAAATCATCCCGAAAACTTGGAAGTTCATTAATATCTTTAGGATTGTATAAATTTAAATATTCTTGAGTAGCAAAATATGGGAAATGGGGTCCCCAAAAATCTAAACGTAAATGAAATGGTGTTGATTGACTACTTTTTGCGATTTCTTGTAGCTGTTCACAAGCTAGCGAAGCTAAAAAAAAAGCTTCATGAGTTTCTTTAGGTGTTGTCATTATCCCCGTTGTCTCTTGAGATAATATAGGAAATTTAGGATTGTGAAGTTTACCTTCTTGTATTCCAAGAGCTTTTGTATAAGGATGTTCAGGACCTAAAAAATTCTTTTGTATTTTTGCCTGAATAAATGGGAGTTTATGTCTTTTTAAATATTCTTTATATTCATGCGATATATATGGATTCCCATACCGAGAACCACTACTAAATCCTTTACATTTAAAATTGAGGGCACTACCTCTTCCTGCATGCCATTTTCCGTAATAATAATTTTTATATCCTGCTTTCGCAAGAATATTTAAATATACTTCTTTATCATATTTATGATTAGTTTCATTATGAATTTCTCCATGATTATGAGGAAACAATCCTGTTAGCATAGTTCTCCTTGCTGGACCACATAATGGACAGGCAGTATAGGCTTGGGTAAATTCTATACCTTCATTAGCAAGTTTTTCAAAATTTGGTCTATGAATTTTGGGTCCTCCAACCATTTTACCATGACCATAAAAAGCTTGGTGATCATTCAGAATGTAGATAATGTTTGGTCTTTGGTTCATATTATATAGCTCTAAAGTAGATTAATTTAGTAAAAATTAAATTTGTAATAAGTTTTTCAATTTTTAAATAGGCGAAACTAAATAAGAGAGGTTCAAATTTAAAAGATTTTTCGAAATAAATTTCCTAAATTAAAAAAAAAGAGAAATAAAAATCCTAGTTTATTTAAGCCTTACCTCAGAGAGATGAAGATGATCTGTTTCTACTTCTACAAAGGCTTCAAATATCTCTTTTACACGTGGATTTTCAGCTTCAGCAGCAGCTTGACCATAAAATTTTATTGCTCTATCTTCTCTGTTATGTGATTCCTCAAGATTTGGTTTATATTCTGCAGCACACTTATCATACTTAGGGAATTCTACTTTATCTAACTTTAAGATTTTCTTCCAAACGGCCGCATGTTCAGCCTCAACTTTAGCAAGAATTTTGAATATCTTTTGACCATCCAGCTCTGGGGTTTTGCTGCTGGCACATTTATAAAAAATGTTATTAGACACCTCCACTTCTAGAGCTTTCTCGGCATTTGCTTTATCTTTTTTATTTAATTCGACGTTCCAAGCACCAGTATCATCATATTCTGTAGATTCTACAAAATACTTTTTGTAAGCACCACAAAATGGGCATCGACTAGGTGCTTCTTCTCCAATATAAGCTTCCCCACATATCTTACACACATATACTTTAACAAACATTATACTTCACTTTTTTTTATTTTATTTCATATTTTTCTTTTACTTTAGAGTATAAGATTTCAAATCTAAGTTAAATTATTAAAAAACTCCACTGTTTTTATAGTTTTAAGTTAAATTCTAAAAATAAAATTAGTAAATACAATTATTAAAAAAAAATAGAATATAAAAAGAATTATAGCATCTTTTAAAATGTATTAATAGATTTAATCTGATTATCGTTGAATAGAGTTCTTGGTATTGACCCAGGATCGAAAAGTTGGGATTTCTTCGGTTTAGAGGATGATAAAATAATTTTAGATACATCTTTACCTACTAAAGAGCTTATTAAAGATCCGCAAAAAGCTATTACAATAATTAAATCTGTAAAAGATATTGATCTAATGGTGGCTCCAAGTGGGTTTGGACTTCCTTTAAAAAATGTTCAAGAATTAACAGAACAAGATATATTTTTTACATTATTAAAATTTGATCAAAAAGAAAAAAATAAATTGGTTGGACTTGGAGAAGTTTTAAGATTAATTAAAGCTCAAAATATCCCAGGAATTATTGTTCCAGGAGTTAAGCACCTACTAACTGTTCCTAAATATCGAAAGATCAATAAAATTGATATGGGAACTGCTGATAAACTTTGTACAGCAGTAACAGGAATTAGAGATCAAATGGAGCGGCATAATATTCCCCCTCAAGAGACAAATTTTATTTTAGTTGAGATAGGTTATGGTTTCACAGCAGTCTTAGCAATTGAAAATGGTCAAATTATAGATGGTATTGGGGGATCCAATATAATGGGCTTTCGCGCATGTGGTAGTCTTGATGGTGAATTAGCTTATTTAATCAAAAATATTCGTAAGAGAAACATTTATAAAGGTGGTGTAGCATATATCTCTGGATATTCTGATTTGAGTCTAAAAGAGATAACACTTCTAGCAGAGAAAGATGAACAGACAGAAATTGCGCTAAAAGCTTATTTATCAAGTGTTGAAAAAGCCGTTTTTGGAATATCATCTTCATATTCAAATAAAAATAAAATAACAGAGATATTATTAGCTGGTAGAGGAGCGAATATAGCTTATTTTAGAGAAAAAATGATAAATGGGCTAGAAAATGTTGCTCCTGTAAGAGTTATGAGTTCTTTTAGTCAAATTGCAAAACGAGCAGCCCAAGGAGCAGCTTTCATAGCAAATGGAATTTTAGGGGGAAGATTCGAACCTATTATTAACAATTTAAAAATTAAAGATGCTACGGGTTCAATACTAGATGATATATTTATCCCATTTGAAAAAGAAAAGCTGATAAGTGATTTAGATTAAAATACTTATAATTACTGGTCAACAGAGTTATAAAACAATTCGAAAAATTATTACTCCTATCAAAAAGTATTCGATTGATATAATAAAGGCACCAATATCAATATCCGCATTTCTTACAAAACTAATGACATCTAATATTTTAGAACAGATAGAAACTTCCAATTATGATTTAATCTTATTACCCGGTTTTGTTCAGTGGGATTCTAGTGACTTAGAAGAGAAATACAAAATAAAAGTTAGGAAGGGTCCAGAATTCGCTTCTGATTTACCTTATACTTTGGATAACTTAGAAATTCTCGAGTTATCTAATGCAATCCCGGCAAATAGATTATTAGAAATCTCGGGAGAAAATGATTTTATAAAAATTGTAAATGAGCAATTAAACTTATTGAAAAACAATTTAGGGACTCATACATTTTACGTTAATAAGAAAAAATCTAACATCATAATAGGTCGAAATTTACCGCCTCCGATAATTGCTGAAATAGTAAACTGCACAGAAAAAAGTAACGATAATATCCTGAAAAAAGTAAAACATTACATTAATTCTGGAGCAGATATTATCGATATTGGATGTGTATCTAATAAACCAAATCCCGAAAGAATTAAAGATATAATCAAATTAATCAGAAAAAATCATGATGTGTTAATTAGCATCGATTCTATGAATACAGAAGAAATAAAAGCAGCGGTAGAAGAAAATATTGACCTTATTTTAAGTTTCGATCTTGGAAATTATGAAGAATTATTAAACATACCTAAAAATATACCAATTGTCATACTTCCTACTAACATTAAAAAAGCCTATTTTCCAAAAGATCCAGAAACAAGAATAGAAAATTTATTTAAGCTAACGAAAGAGTTACTTGATAATGGTTTTACAAAAATAATCGCTGATCCTTTATTAGAAACCCCTATCAACCCTGGAATTTGCAACTCCTTAGAAGCGTATTTTTTATATAAAAAGAAAATTACTGAAAATGAGTATCGTAAATATGAATTACCATTATTCTTTGGCATATCAAATGTAGTAGAACTTATGGATATAGATTCTGTTGGAATTAATGGACTCTTAGCGAGTATTGCTATTGAATTGAATATGGGTATTCTTTTTACAGTTGAACATAGTGCAAAACTCATGGGAGGAGTCAGAGAATTAAAAGAAAGTGTAAAATTAAATTATGTAGCAAAACATAGAAAAACTCCACCTATCAATCAAGGTATTAAAATCTTTAAAGCTAAGGGTAAAATTAGCCAAGAGATGCCAAAAATAAATGAAAATAACTTGACTATTGTGAATACCACTGACATTGACTATATTCCTGACGAATTAGGTTACTTTAGAATATATGTTAATCATTATTTGAATAAAATTTACGTTCTTTTTTACTCAAATGATGATTTATTACTTCATACGTTTATGGGTGATAATGCAGAGGCCCTAAGTAAAAAAATAATTCAATTAAATTTGACAAATAACCTTTATCACTTGAATTATATAGGCAGAGAATTAAAAAAGGCAGAAATGCATTTATTTTATGGTAAACCCTTTATTCAAGATGAATAGCGTTTAAAGAATAATTGTTTGTAAAACTAATCAATTCAAAATTCTAAGATTGAGTTTTGTATAGTATATTATATTTTATTTCATGAGTAGAAATTTAAATAATTATTAAACTTATATAGCATACTCCTAAAAACTAAAGTTTTTCCAATAGGTCGATATAATGATACCAAAAAGAATGGAATCATTTCTTAATAAGCACCTCCCAAAAGCTACTTTTAAAGCTCGACTTAAAAAGGATGATGGAAGATGTTACCTGGAATTTGGTAATTTGGATGTGCACCTCTTATCCCACTTAGGTATTATACGCGATAAAGTAGGCCCTCACTTAGTTGCATGTATTTGGGATGAGAATTCATCAATAGAAGTTGGTGGATATGTAGTGGTTGATTCTCTCGCTGGAGGACGTCCTTCAATGGGAGGCATAAGAATGTTACCAGATATTACTCCATCTGATATCCATAATTTAGCACGTGGTATGACTTTAAAAAATGCAGCTGCTAATCTTCCTTATGGCGGCGGAAAAGCAGGAATAGTTGCTGAGAGTGGTCTTTCTGATGAAGAACATACTAAGATTGTGCGTGGTTTTGCTCGATTAATTCGCAGGTATAAAGATATCTATCTACCAGGACCGGATGTAGGGACTAATGATGCTGATATGAAGACTATTGCCATAGAAAATGGATTAGATAATGCTCTATCTAAACCAGCTGATATGGGAGGTAATCGTATTGATGAGCTTGGCGCTGCTGCTGGAGGTGTTGTAATTGCGTTACAAACTCTATTAGAAATTATGCCAAGGTTAAGAATACTTTCTCAATTCGCAAATTTGGAAACTCCTATAAGCGGAGATCTAAAAGTATTAATTCAAGGTTTTGGGGCAGTTGGTGCCCATGCGGCTCGTATATTAAAAGAACGACTGCCTGATGCAAAAGTTATAGGAATCAGTGATTTGGAGGGGTATTTATATAATGAATCTGGATTACCTATTAAAGAGTTATTTAACTTATGGAAAGAAAAAAATTTAGTAACCAATCATTATTTTAAAAGTAAAATAATCTCTGAAGGATATAAACATCCAACTAAATTTTCTACTAATACCGATAATTTACTTCTAGAAAATGCTTTTTGTTTCATTCCTGCAGCTCCAATTTTTAATTATTTGTGTGTTAGAAGATCTGAAAACCCTTCAATGACAGTAGACCGAATGGGAAAATGGTCAGTGATTATTGAAGGCGCTAATACTTACTCCCCTGATCCTAATAGGAAAGCTGCTAGAATTCGGATGGAACAAATTGTGTATCGAGAAAAGGGAGTGATGATTGCAAATGATTACTTAGTTAATTCAGGAGGTGTCATATTTGCAGCACAAGAACATATCATAAGAACTCCTGATCACTTACAATTCCCAGAAAAAGTAATAGGTAATCGTGATGCAGTAGAAAAATGGTTGAAAGATCATAAAAAAGAATTTGCAGAATTATCAAAACAGCGTTTAAAAGCAGGTGAAGAATATAGGGAGAATGTAATCCGTAGAAATATGATTGAACTAGTTGATCTGTTATCATCACATCCAGATTTATTACCTTGTAATGCTGCTGAAGAATTAAGTCTTCAACGTCTTACAGCTAAAGAAAGAGAACGTACAGCAAAAGATATAATGATCCCAATACCAACAATAGATGTTAATAGTACTATTCAAGAAGCAGCTTCTTTAATTATTCATGATGTGAGTGATATCATAGCTGTTCTTTCACAGGATAAACTTGTGGGAGTTGTAACAGTTTGGGACATTACCAAAGCTATAGCAGATGGTAATATGGATGCAAATCTTGACAAAATAATGACAAAGGATGTTATTACTGCTCATCCAAATTTTACACTTCTAGATATTGTGCGTGAATTAGAGCAATATAAAATTTCAGCAATGCCTGTTGTTGAAGAAGGAATTGTTTTAGGAAAAGTTAACTCAGACTTAATTGCTCAACGTTATGCATTAGATTTATTACAATCCCAAGAACCTCATCAATAATAAAATAATAAATTTTAATAATATTTTACAATATTATAAATAGTATCTCTCTGTGCAGGCTTTTTTCCAGCCTCAGTTATTATATTTATTATTTCTTTAGGTGCTAAATACTCTCCAAATTCTGCACCAGCACTTCTCGATATATTCTCTTCCATTAAGGTTCCTGAGAAGTCATTAACCCCGTAATTTAAAGAAATTTGGGCAAATTTTGGTCCTAATTTCACCCAACTACATTGAATATTATCAATATAGTTATTCAAGAATAATCTAGCAACACAGAAAAGTTTCAAATCATCCATTCCATAACTAGGATTTAAATGAACATTTTCAAGTCGAGATAAAATTGGTTTTTCTTTTACAAAAGGTAATGGAACAAATTCAGTGAACCCTTTCGTCTCTTTTTGAAGCTCTCTTAAAATTTCTAAATGTTTAATTCGATCATTGATTGTCTCAATATGGCCATACATTATAGTAGAAGTGGTAGGAATTCCTAATTTATGAGATGTTGATATAATTTCTATCCATTGGGCGGTATTAATTTTATTAGGGCAGATGATTTTTCGTACTTTATCTACTAATATCTCTGCCGCTGTTCCTGGGATTGAATCTAATCCGGCTTTTCTTAATTCCTTCAAAGTATCCTTTATTGAATTTTCAAATAATTTTGACATATAGTATACTTCTTGTGGAGAAAACGCATGAATATGCATATTTGGAGCAATTTCTTTAACATTTTTAAGAATATCTAAATAATATTCAAATTTTAAATCGGGGTTAATTCCCCCTTGAATACAAACCTCTGTACATCCATGATTTTTTGCTTCACTTACTTTTTCTCTAATTTCTTTTATACTGAGTAAAAAAGCGTTAGGATGAGTTGCTGGTAAACTGAAAGAACAGAATTTACACCTTTGATAACAAATATTTGTAAAATTTATATTTCTATTTATTATAAAAGTTACAAACTTACCTTTTTTTTCGAAACATTTATGATTAGCTACATATTGTAGAGCAAAAAATTCTTTTCCCTTCACCTTTAATAATTCTAAGGCTTCTTCTGGGTTTAATTCATCTGAAACTAAAGACTTTTTTAAAATTTTTTTAATTTCTTGTTTAATATTTTTAAAAATTTGAGAGCTAATCATCTAAATTTATATTATCTACTACTTCTTTAATACTTTCTGAACAAAATCCTTCTTTTCTTATAAATCTATCATATATAGGGAGTCTTTCTCTTAGATAAAAGCCATTATCTTTACAAAAGTTATATAACTTATCTATTTGAGGCCACTTATTTTCAGGATTAATATAATCTAATGAAAAAGGAGAGATCCCGCCAAAATCATCTATACCCATCTCAATAAATTCTTTTTCAAAACCAGAAATGAGGTTTGGCGGTACTTGAATAGCTATGTCATTTCCAAAAATAATTCGAGCAATTCCAGTTATTTTAAGCATTTCCTTAATTGAAATAGGTTTTTTAGGTTGGTATGAAATACCTTCTTTCTTTACAAAATTTTGAATTATTACTTCTTGAATATGTCCATATTTTAGGTTTATTGCTTTTATTAAATTTAAATCATTTATAATATCATCAATAGTTTCTCCTATACCGAGTAATAAGCCTGTAGTAAATGGGATTTTTAGTTTACCTGCATTATCAATATGCTCTATTCTTTTTAATGGCAGTTTTCCATTAGAATATTCATGTACCTTCCCCTTTTTAAAAAGATCCATACTAGTACTTTCAAGCATTAAACCCATACTAGCAGAATAGTTCTTTAATTCCTTCATTTCATCATAAGTTAAATAACCTATATTTATATGTGGTAAAATTCTAAGCTTAAGTAGATTAGAGCAAATATTCTTTACAAAATCTATAAAATTCGGATATTTTAACTTGTTTAATTCATTTTTTACTTCTGGAAAGTTTTCAGGGCGTTCTCCAGACATTATAAGAGCTTCTTTACAATCAAATTGAAGAGCTTGTTGGATAAATGCATTTATATGATCCTTACTAAGTAATATTACATTAGCTTCACCATTTGACTTAGGGATTGTATAATGATAAAAACAATAACCACATTGATTAACACAATAATTTGAAAGTGAAAGGGTGAAATTCTTAGAATAAGTAATTACTTTTTTTTGTTCATCGGGTAATTGATCTCTTATCAATTGTACTTTTTTTCTAAGTTGATTAAATGTGAGTTTCTTAAAGTGCTTAATTTCACTAACTTTATCCATTATTCAATCTTCTTGTAATTTAAAACCAAATAATTATCCCTATTTAAAATTTCATGCAATTTAAACCTTGGTGCTTTATCCATAGTTTCAAAACCTTTCCCTTCAATAAGACTAATTGCATTCTTCCCCCCAATCATCCATGGAGCAATAGTTAACCTTAATTCATCTATTAAATTATTTTTAATAAAACTCCAATTCAACGTTCCTCCTCCCTCCAATAAAACCCTTCGAATGCCCAATTTGTATAGGTTTGACATAAGTTGTATGATATTAACTTTCTTGCCCTTGCCAGCTTTTAATATTTTTATGCCTTTTGCCTCAAATTCTTTAATCTTCTCTAAAGGAGCATTTTCAGTAATACAAAGTATTGTTGGATATATATTTGGCTGAAAAGTAATTACATTAGACTCAATAGGTATATTAAGATTGCTATCGACAATAATCCTATAATAACCCTTATGTTCATAGAATTTTATATGAAGTTTAGGATTGTCTCTTAATATGGTATTTTTCCCCACAATTATTCCATCTACTTGAGTTCTAAGTTTATGGACTTCTTTCCAATCCTGATCATCAGATATATTAGAATCTCCTACTTTTGAAGCTATCTTCCCATCAATAGTCATTGCGGCACTTAAAATTACATAAGGGTATTCACTTTCTTTCAAATACTAAATCTCCTTTAATATATGTTCTTTTTATATTTTCTGATTTTACTCTTTGGGTAATTAAATCATAAATATTACAAATATCTACTTTAGAAGAAAAAAGATTTGGATCATTAAGATCAATTAGAAAAAAATCAGCAAATTTTCCTTTTGAAATGGATCCAAACTGCTTTTCAAGATTAAAATTTTTTGAAGCATTAATTGTTATCATTTTCAATAGATCCTTTGACGTTAATTGAAGTTGCTTATTATGACTACATAAAATCCTTGAAATTCGATAGAAATAACGTAGTTCTTCCAATAAGTCTGTGTTATTTACCATTAAATTATCGGTTCCTAATGATATAGGAATTCTTAAATTCAAAATCTCATTAATAGGAGGAAATCCAATCCCAAAATATCCATTACATCGGGGACATAAAATAAGCGATTTATTATTTTTTCTCAATTTCTCCAAATCAGTTTTAGTAAATTTTGTCCCATGAACAATTATATCAACAAAATTATCTTCAAACATTTCATTTATTAAAATATTATTACGAGTGTTTTCAGCGCAGTGACAAGCAACAATTTTTTTAAATCTTTGTTTAGCAAGTAAAATATATTTTTTATTTGAGGAATTTATTTGCTTATAACTAGATAACCCAATTCCATCTGCTAAATCAAAAACAGAATCTATTTCACTTTCATCCATAAATCGTCCTAAGATTAAATAATTAATAGGACTATCAGAAACTGCTTTTCTTAAAAGATTTATCCCTTCCACTCCTCCTTCTCTAAAATCGATAAAAAACGTAATTCCATTTGAAAGCATTTCTAGGATAGCATTTTGAATCCCTTTAATTTTAATGGCTTGGGAAGTAGATCTTAATAATTTATGTTTAAGCCCAAATGGAGGGGCAACAATATCCCCCAAATCTTTATTAAAACCGAGTTCTTTAGCAAAACTATCTCCAATATGGACATGAGAATTTATAAATCCTGGAATCAGTAAGGAAGAGAAACTATCTGGTAAAATATCTAAATGCGTAGTGATATTGTCATAAGAGACTTCAAGGATTTTTCCGGTAGAATCAATTTCTAAATTTACATTCTGCTTTAATTCTAAATCCTCACCAAGTAAAGCATACTTACAAAATAAAGATTTATTTGGCATTAAATCTTAGACAATCTAAATTTAATTGAAATTAATATTTTATATTATTTCAATCCTTTTAAAGAATAGAACAAAAAAAAAAATAATTTTTGATACTGGTGTCTCAAAATTCACGAATTTAAAAAAGATTTACAAGATTCTGGTTCGAGAATAGATATTCCAATTGATAAAGTTGGTATTGTAGAACTGGAAAAAAAAGTTGAAATAGTTCAAGAGAATAAAAAATATTCATTCTACCCTAAAATTTCAGCTTTAATTAATCTTCCTGCTGAACAACGCGGTATTCATATGTCTCGTACTTCAGAAACTATAGAAGAAGTTATTAATGAAGTGATATTTAAACCCACTCCCACTATTGAACTCGTAGGAGATCGAATTGTTAAAAAACTAATGGAACGGCACCCTTATACTTCTAAAGCTGAAGTAAAATTAGAAGGCAAGATTATTGTCCAAGTAAGAGAAAATGATGAGCGGATTATCCAAAAATCATATAATATTAGTTCATACGTAAAAGCTCACCAATTAAATTCTGGCAAAATTGATTTTAATTATTTTATTGGGGGTAGTGCTGTTGGTATGACAGTATGTCCTTGTGCTAAAGAACTTTCTCTGGAATACGCAGAAGAAGTAGTTAAATCAAGAAAAGACATTAATGTATCAGAAGAAGATCTTAAAAAACTATTGAACATTCTTCCTTTTTCTTCCCATAATCAAAGATCCATTGGCACGATCATAGTTCAAATTAAGGATTTAGAAAACCATAAGATAGATGTTTTAGATATAATAGGAATAATAGAGGAATCTATGAGTGGTAAGATCCAATCTGTCTTAAAAAGACCGGAAGAAGCAGAATTAGTAAGGAGTGCACATTTAAAACCTCTCTTTTCTGAAGATGTTATTAGAGAAATGGCAAAAAATTTCATCCTAAGAGATTTCCCTAACCTTGAAGATAACTTTAAAATAAAATTCAAGATTGAAAGCTTCGAATCGATTCATCCTCACAATGTATATGCAGAATTGAAAACTACTATAGGAGAATTAAAAAAAAAGTTATAATTTTTAAACTAACTTAATATGAAAAGATATCTCATTGTTTTTTCTTCAGAAAATCTTTACATATTATCATATAATTTTTTACACTAATAATTTTAGGATTCCTTCTAAAATTTAAAGGTATAGGTGCGTTACATCGTGAACACAGAACAGACGTTCTCAGCCAATCTTTGAATTCATCTGCATGTGCGGGGTATCTACAATTTGGGCATAAAATTATTCCTCTACCATTATCTTTAGGATATTCTGGTAATTTAAAACAAAATATGCATTTAAAATCTTCTATTGATAAATTAGCTGCCCGTGGTCTATATACTTTAAAATTTCTTATTGGCTTTTGAGTTGTACTCCGAGTGGAAGAATGTGTACTTGATGTAACTCTAGAACTTCGAGACTGAATACGTCCATTAGGAGTTGATCTTGATGATTGAGATGTGGTTCTTGAAGTACGAGTCACTGTTCTCGTCGATGGTGTTGGGGATGTTCTCACTGTAGTACGATAAGTTTGTCTTTGGTTTCTAGGAGGTGATCCTAATTGATTTAACCTTTGGGTACGTTGCGTGATATATTCTCTGGTTAATTGGGGCAATTGTGTTCTTGATCCAAAAAAACCAAATATAATCAAAATGAGTATTGTACTAATAAGAAATATAAAAAGATTGAGATCTATTAGAAAGTGGAGGGGAATTAATAATGAACCATAAAAATCGACATATGAATAAAAACTAACCCAATAAATAACAATAAAGATAATAATTGAAAAACTTAAGAAATATCCAAAAGTACGTGCTTTTATTGATTTTGTCCCAAAATAGATTACATTATATTTTTTAAAACAACGATATAATGATATTGAGCCATACAATACATAGGGAAATCCGAATAAGATACTCCACCAACTTAGATATAGGCTAGAACCTTCGAGAAGATTTTCCCCTAATAAACCTGTAAAATTACCCCAAATTGAGTAAAAAATTCCCATAAAAACGGGTCCAATTGTGAAAAAAGCAGTATTATGAGGAGAATTAAATTCACGATACTGTTTAATATTTTTTATAACTTTAAAAGAAAAAATTAACCAGATTCCGATTAATAACCAACTAACAAACACATTAAAAGAATTTAAAATAGCTCCGTGTATAATACCAATTACTAAAAATATTAAGATTGTTATTACCACAGATTTAATTTTAGTCTTCGTTATTCATCACCCTGGCTATTATAATCTAATCTTCATCATATTCAAGATATATAGCTTTTCCTTCAATAATTGGATTCATAAACTTTAGAATTTCTGGGAGCATCTTTATATCTAAAGATCCTTTAATTCCATAAACCAATGGATACCATGTCTTTGATTTAAAATCTGCTTTATATATCTCAAATCCAGTAGATTTACCATCAATTTGATAAGGATCGATGACAAGAGCAACAGCTTTATCCCAAAGTTTTTGATATCTTGCTTGAGTTCCCATATCTTCATTAGACATAAAACACCCATATGATGGATGTGAATGATACCATCCGCAAATAAATAATTTCTGCTTTTTTATATCTTTAAAAGCTCTTACATAATTTTTATAATCTTTAATTTCTGCATAAACTGCTGTACCATGTCCCATTGGATAAGAATCTTCAATATGGATTATATTATTCCGATCTAATTCTCCAGCAAGAAGTCCTATAACTTCTACCCATTTTTCTCTTGGAATTTTTGAATTCGCATATTTAAGTGCATGGCTTGCTATCTTTAGAATCGCTTTTACTGAAATGTAAATCTCCTTTTGTGTTTCCTCTTCTAATTGAGTCTCAATTTTAGTGTTTTCTAACATATTGGTTATAGGTATTTTTGTAAGTTTTATTATTGGTTTAGCAGAAGATTTTTGTGTAAGCATTGATGAAATTTCTTCAGTTAATTCATCTTCTTCTAACTGAAGTTCTTCACAGATTTCGTCTATTAGTTCTTGTTTTATTTTTTCTTTTATTTTCCGCTTAATTACATCCCTTATCGAATTGCTTGCTATTTCTTTATCTTCCATAAAGCTCTCACCATTTTTTATTTGCGTATTTTTTGACAAGATTTTTTACCTTTTTTTCGAAAAATTTTTGGTTTTTCATCATTTCTATTGCTGCTTTTTTGTTAAAAACATCTGTGGGATTAACATATTTACCACGTGTGTTTAACATAGCAATTATTGCTTGAACAACAGTAATAGCTGTTTTTGAGGGACTCCATCCGCCTTTTTTTCCAACTAAGGAGGGATCTACTAAAGCTAAACAAATATTTCTTTGTCCTTTATATTCAGATGGTTTTGGCCAAAAGTTTGGATGCCAAATTGGTGTATGCAGTCTTACAAAAGGAGGCTGTTTAGGATATTGAGCAGGAAATCTCATTTCCAATCTAAAAAGACCACCGGAATAAGCAGTACCTTTAGGTCCTTTAAAGGAGATTGCTAAATGATCGATACTCTTTCTTTTTGGATTAAATGGTTTTAATTGTACAATACTACCTTCTTTAAGCATTTTTTTTAGTCCCGCAAAGTCTCGTGAAATACGACTACTTCTTATACTCATTTTCTCAACCCTTTTTATTTTCCCTAATATAATATTAAAAATTTATCTTTAAATATTTGTTTTTTCAGACATTTTTAATTTAAAACCTTTTTTGGTTAGAATTTTGTTTTAATTTTAATGTCACAAAAATTTCTTCACCTTCAAACCCTGCAGCTGTCATAAGTTCGTAATTTCTCAACCCATTTTCAATAGGACTCTTTTCTAGATCAACAATCTTAACGTCATTAAAATCTAATAAGGTTAGAATTGGTTCTGATTCTGGATCCAATTTAAATCCATTTTTAGATAAAATTTTAATAATGTTCATACAAGGTGATTGTGCTTTCAATTTTATCGATACTCGACGAACATTTTTACCGCATTGAGAACATTCAGGATTTCTGGGTTTTTCAATATGATAAAATTTCATTGTAATTGCATTAAATATTATATATGTTTTAAGAGGTTCACCTAATCCCTTATGACCTTTCTTAGAATGAAGAATTTTTATTACTTCATGTGATTGTAATGCAGAAATGACAGCATTTATTGTTATTATCCCTGGATCATGTCTATCGATGATTTTTACAATATCATCCTTGGTATAATCAGGTAAGAAATTGTGTTTTTTTACTAACTCATTAGCAACTTTTTGAATAAATTTAATGTCATTAATATCTTTTGGATTTGGATCTCTATCAAATTTCTCTTTAAATGCCATATCTCCCTTAAAAACGCAATGAATCCTTTTTCGTGGAACTCCAACCACTGTACAAGCAGCCATTTCATCACTTTCTCCTACGGGTAATGGATTACATTCATAACAAGCATTCTTATAAGGAAATATTGTGTATACATGCCCATGATAACCAGAAACTCCTCCATCTACTAATGGTTTTTTAAATCTAATACATTGGGCATTTAAATTTAAACGTGCATTCATCGAATCAAGGCCTCCAACAATAACATCAGCAGCAAGATAAAGGGCCGGATTTAACCGTTCTAAAGAAGTATGATATCCATTAACTATTGTATTAGGATTTATTTCTTTTAACTTCCTTGCGGCAACCACTGCCTTAGGTTCACCTAACTTCGCTCCAGCAAAAAGAATTTGTCGATTTAAATTTGAATGTTCGATGATATCTAAATCAATAAGATCTAATTGACCGACACCAAGCATTGCTAAGTTTTTAGCTATTTCACAACCTAAGCCTCCAACACCAACTATTAATACTCTTGAGTTTTTCACTAATTTTTGAGACCATCCTTCCAGACGAAATTGGCGGTCATATAGTTCTCTCTCTTCTACTGATAGATCTTTTGCGAAAAAATCTGAATCCTTATCCAATCTTATCACCATTAATATTTACTAGTATTAATAAAAAAAATTGAAGGGCTTGATGCCCTTATATTATAATTTATGAAGAAGGTTTAATAAGTTTATCCTGCTGTGCTTGCTGGGATTAATAGGATATCGTCGCCATCGTTTACGTTATAGTCTCTTAATTGGCTATTTTCATCCATTGTAACTCCACCAGATGACAAATGAAAATCATTAGGATCAAGGCCATATAAATTTCCTAATGTTTGCTTTATGTCTCTTACATGATTACTGTCATTCACCGTTAATTTTTCTTTCTTTTCACCAGGACCAATTGTTGACATGAAGTATAGAGTTAACTTCTTTCCTCCTACAGGGGTTTTAGAGGCAGGAGTTTTAGATTTTACAGGTTCTTCTCCACTCAAATCTTCATCAAATTCATCAAAACTCATTCATATCACTTCCAATTTTTTTTATTTTAGGTTTTAAATTTTGTTAAACTTAATAAAATGGCATTAAAAAGTTATTATAAAACCCTTTGGAATGATTTTGAAGTTTTTTAAGATCTAATTAAAATCCAAATTAAGAAAATTGAGATTTTAAAGAAATTATATTATATATTGTATGAATGCCTATCAATATATATAAAACATGAAATATTGTATTAGAGAGAACATGTAAATATAAGAACAAATAAATTCAACAATATTTTAGTAAGGGCTTATGAGTTCTCTGGATAAAGCAGAATCTGTTGTTCTTGAATTAGTAGAAGAATATTTGACAAAAAAAACCTTCTTCTCAATTAGAGATATTATTTCTTATATAAATAATAGAGTAAGATACAATCCTAATATAAATGAGAACAGAATAGAGTTAATTCTAAAGGATTTAATTAAAAGACGTGTTATTTTACCGGGGACTCGGTTAATGAAGAATAATGTAATTGAACACCCTATAAGAAATGAGATCTTTAATTATATCAAAAAAAATCCGTCCAATATTAACGAAATAATGAGAACCCTAAATATTGGTAGTAATCAAGCATTATGGCACCTGTCGTGTTTAGAAAAATTCAAATTCATAAGATCAAAACAAATCAATAATCATAAATTATTTTTCAAATTTGATTCTAATCCAAAACTTGATGCTTTTTACTATTATTTGAATAAAAAAATTGTTCAAAAAATAATTAACTTTATGAAAACCGGCAATAAAGCATTTAAAATTACAGAAATAGCAACTGAATTAAATAAAAATCATAGTACTATTAAAAAATATTTAGATATTCTAATTGAACTGGAATTAATAATAATTGAGAAAGAGAAAAATAGAAATATCTTTAAATTAGATTTAGAGAAATATTCTAATACAAAAAAATCAATAGAAGATGTATAAAATAAAAAACTCCAAATTTATTCCAATCCCATTTAAATTTTAAATTATATATGTTAAATTCAGAATAAAATCTAATCACAAAATCATGAAAAAAAATTATAGAATTTTAATTGTTATTGGTTTTTACACTTTTTTTATAGTGTTATATGTCTTTTTTTTCTTATTTCATATACTAAATATTCCAATATTTATTTTTCTCACTATTAGTAGTGTTGCAGTTTTATCAACTAGCACCATTTATACAGTTATACAATCTAAAAGTAGTCAAGATAAGCGAGTAAAAGAAAAAAAATCTTTTACTAAACCAAAAACGATTGAAATTGAATCTATTGATATGATTGAAGATTATTTTGATGCTATGCCTGCAATAGAAAATTATGTTGGATCAGCTGACTCATATAAGGATATACCTATAATGGATAAATTTATTTTTTCAATCTTTAGTAAAGAAGAATTAGATAAGATAAATCTCTTAGATTTGCCAAAAATGGATAAGATATTATTTATCAGGGAAATGTTATATTACAATCGTAATGAGAGAAAGCATTTAATCGAAAATATGCTAAAAAATGAGGAAAAAACTGATAGAGAAATAAATTACGTACCACCAATGAATACAATTGAAATGGAGGACCAAATTCGTGTTTATGTAAGATCATTACTTGAGCCCGGAGAGAAAACGAAAATAATTATTGTTGACACAAATGATATAGCCAGTGTAATTAAGGGTAAAATTGCAGTAATATTTGATTATGATCTAGAAGATTTTCTACTTTCTAGTGGAGGGATCCTATTAAAAGAGGACTCATTAATTAAAGATTATAATATTGATGATGATGATGAAATTGCTCTAATCCCTTCAAGGAAGGAAAAAAATTAATAAAGCAATAGAATATTTAAACCAGCGATACTTGCTGGAATTAGGAGAATATCATCTCCATCGGAAACATGGTAATAATTTAATGTGTTTGTTTCTTCCATAGTTACACCACCAGATGATAAATAGAAGTCAGCAGGATCTAAACCAAATAGATTAGCAACTGTTTCTTTTATATCTCCAACAAAATTCCCATCATTTACAGTTAATTTTTGCTTTTTCTCACCTGGGCCAATCGTGGACATAAAAAATACCGAAATCTTCTTTCCTTCGGTAGGAACTTTAGTGGAAGGAGTTTTTGATTCAACTACCTCCTCTGGAATTTTTACTAAAGGCTCTTCTTTTACATCTTCGTGTTCTTCTTCGAACTTCTCATCCAATTCTTCATCTAAATCTTCCAAATCTTCATCAAATTCTTGCTCATCAAACTCATCATCAAACTCATCATCAAAACCCATAATTTTTACCTCAATTTAGTAGATATTTTTTTAATGTATCATCTTAATAAGTCTTTTTACATGATTATAAGAAAATAATAGAAACTAAGCTATATAAATAGATTTAACAAAAAACAAAATTTAATTATTTTCAATTTTATCATACAAATACTTTAGAGTCAATATTCATATGATTTTATTAATATAATTAGAAAGGGTTTAAAAAACTATGGATGAGGAACCTATTCCCAAGTACCAAATTCGAGAAAAAACTCCAGATGAAGGATCAGATGCTATTCAAGATAAAAAATTATTAAAAAAAATAAGAAAAGAAAGAATAAAGCTAGATAAAGAAAAAAATGAATGGGAAAAAGTTGTCAAACAAATTCAAAATTACAAAGATAATATCGAGGATCTTGAAAAGAAAAGAAAAGAAAAAGAACTTAAAATTAAATTTCTTCTTGAACAACGAAATACATTAAAAGATGAGTTAGAGAGAATGAAAAATCAAATAGAACAGCAAAATAATGAATTAATTGCTAGAAAACAACAATTTAGAGAAAATATTAGAAGTAAAAATGAAGAATTAGATCAAAAAAATGCTGAATTACAAAGATTTCAAGAAAAATTAGATAATTTAAGAGAAGATATAGCTAATCAAAAGAAGAATTTACTTTGGGAAAAAGAAAGAACAGAAAAGCGAATAAAGGAAATTAAAACAAAAATTCCAGGTATGGAAAGAAGAGAAAGTGCTTTAGAAAGAACTATTAATGATTTAGAAAATAAATTAATGGATTTAAGAAATGAAATTAAAAAATTAACTAATGAAAGGGACTATTTGAATAAGGAGATTAATAACTTTAAAAGAGAGATTAATGACGAGAAAAATCGGTTTTCTGATGAAAAACAAAAACTTAAAGAAGAACGAGAAAAAACCCGCTATAAAAAGCAAGATTTAGATTTAAAAACTCGTGAACTTGATAAGAAAAGAGCAGATCTAAAAAAGTATAGAGATAAACTAGAGAGTGATGCAAAAAATTTGGAGAAAAAGAGACGCCAACACGAAGCAAGATTAAAAGAATTAGAAAAAAAAGTCCCTGCATTGGAGAATAGATATCACTCTTTAAATCACAAAATTCCTAATTTAGAAGAAAAATATAATAGATTAAATAATGAATATAGACAATTAGAAAAAGAAAAATTAAACTTAGAAAGGGAAAAAGGTCTTATTAAGCGTGAAAGAGAAAAACTGGAAAAAGATAAACAAAGATTCGAAAAAGAAAGAAAAGAATTTGAAAAAGAAATTAGAAGGATTAAATCTAAAACTCCAACAATTAAATCAAAAACTCCTTCAAATATTAGATCAAAAACTCCCTCAGAATATTAATTATTCTTATTGTGAAATTTATGAGAATTAATGATGCAATTGAAGGAGATTATATAGAAACAAAAGAAAATAATTTGATTTTTGATGTAAAAGGGCTTCTTCATCCAAATGATTATATTATATGCTTTTTACGTTTTTTCCCTCATCCAGATGGAGAAAGAGAAAGAAATGGAATTAAATTCAAAAAAATTTACCAATTAGGCGAACGATATGACCTTTTGAGAAAAGAATATCCTAATTACATCGTTTTTTCTAAGGAACTAGATTTAGAAGTTCAAGGAGTTAAAAATGATGATATTCAAAAGATATACACTCCCAGAAATTGCTTCAAAGATATCTTAAAAAAGAATCAGTTATCCAATAGTGAAAAAATTTCTAAAAGCTTATGTGATTTATTAATTAATCAAGGAAATCTTTCTGAAAAATCTATAGGAATTACAGGCTCAATAATGGTTAATTTAAATACGGAAAATTCAGATATTGATATAATTATATATGGTACAGAAGCAAGTTTGAAATTTCAAGAGAAAATGAAAGAGATATTTAAAAAGTCAAGTAATTTACATAAGTATACTAAAGATGAATATAAATCTCACTATAGTTGGAGAGTCGGTGGGGCTGATATTTCTTTTGGAGATTTTATGAAAAGTGAAAAAAGGAAGCAACATCAAGGCAAATTTATGGATCGTGATTTTTTTATTAGATATATCAAAAGTCCTAAAGACTGGAAAGGAAATTTTTATGATTACCAGTATCAAAATTTGGGGCGAATTAAAATTAAAGCAGAAATCTTAGATTCAAAAGATTCAATTTTTACACCTTGTTCATATAAAATAAAACCTATAAAAATTCTTAAAATGGATTTTAAAGCAGATAAATTCAAAATAAGTCATTTAAATGAAATAAATTCATTCCGAGGAAGGTTTTGTGAGCAAGCCCAAAAGGGTGAAACTGTATTTGTTGAAGGAAAAATAGAGAAAGTTAATTTTAAGAATGAATTAGAATACTTCAGGGTTTTATTAAATGATCCTATTTATGATAAAATGATTATTGTTTAATTACAACCAAAATGCTCTTAATTTAAATGAACTTAAGATACCTATATAATTAAAAATTAATAAAAAAAAATGGATATATATAACGCAGATTTACATATACATTCTCCACATTCAATAGGAGTCTCCAAATCATTGAATCTTGATACAATGGTCAACACATGTAAAAAGAAAGGTTTAAACATTTTAGGGACTGGAGATGTATTACAACCGGAATGGTTAAGATATTTAGAAGAAAAACTAGTGAAAGAAAAAGATGGAGCATATTGCTATAAAGATATTTATTTTATTCTTCAAACAGAAATAGAAGATCAAGAAAGTGTGCATGAAGTTATCCTTTTTGAAGATTTTGATATGGTCAGAACTATTCAAAACAAACTTAAACCTTATTCAAAAAATATTTTAAATGAATGGGGTGGCCGCCCAAGAGTCAACCTAACCCCTGCAGAATTAACAGATATTGTTTCAGATGAAGGTGCTCTAATTGGGCCCGCTCATGCCTTTACACCTTTCAAAGCCATATTTCGTCAAAATAAATTCGAAACTCTTCAAGATTGTTATGGTAATGCTACAAAAAAAATCAATTTCATTGAGTTAGGGCTTTCTGCTAATACTGACCTTGCAGATAGATTGGAATGTTTAAAAGATGTTACTTTTCTAAGCAATAGTGACGCCCATTCACAAGATCCTCGTTCTTTAGGCAGGGAGTTCAATAGATTCGATCTTGATAACCCCTCTTTTAATGAACTCTTTCAAGCCTTAGAAAGGAAAAATGGAAGAAAAACAACCTTGAATGTAGGTTTAAATCCAAAGCTTGGAAAATATTATAATATGTTTTGCAATAAATGTAGGAGAAGGATTTTATTTAAAAAATCAAAAAAACAAGTAAATACAATATTAAATCAATATTATATAACTGATAATTTTGTTATATATTATTCCAATGATCCTAGTTCTTCAAGATTAGATTATTTAGAGAGTGTTTCTAAAAATAAAATGAACTGCCCAGCATGTAAAGATGAATTAAATAAAAACTTTAAGGTTAAATTAGGAGTAAGTGAAAGAATTGAAAAAATATCTACATTTATGGAACCTAAACATCCAGATCATAGACCTCCATATTTCAATGCTGTACCATTAATTGAGATTATTCGAGCTGTAAAAAATATTAAAAGTCCGACTAGTAGAACAGTTTTAAACTATTACTCTAAAATAACTCAGGAACTTGGGACTGAGTTTGATATATTAATAGATATACCTATTACCAGAATTGAGGATTTTGATAAGAATATAGCTTTCGTGATAAATGGTATTAGAAATGACGAGGTTGAGTACACTCCTGGAGGAGGAGGTACCTATGGACAGATAAATATTAATGTTTAATTAACAATAAGTCAAAAATAACCTTTATACATTAAACTCTAAATCTAATTTTAAAAGATCTCCACACTTATTGCAAGTTAACCAATCAAAAATTTTAATACAAGTGACTAATAGTTCCATTTGGTTTCGAGGAAATTGATTTCTAAACTTCCTTTTGTAGTTACAATTTGGACAGCTGATTATCGCTCTTACATCAATTAAATTGCTAATCTCTGAAATATTTTCTGATTTATCGTTGCTTTTTTTAGTATTATCAATTTCCAAGTTTTATACCCCCAAGCATGATAAACATGAAAATTTAACTTTATAAATTTATTCTCT
The DNA here is from genome assembly GCA_048885705.1 of Candidatus Hermodarchaeota archaeon. Taxonomy (GTDB): domain Archaea; phylum Asgardarchaeota; class Lokiarchaeia; order Sigyniarchaeales; family SOKP01; genus Loki-b32. The sequence goes on from JBHLLJ010000037.1 coordinate 23,415, forward strand.
CTAATGTTTTTTCTTCTTTTTCAAACGAAAAAAAAGATTTAGTTAGAAGTAATTTACCTATGGATTTAGAACTAATATTAAAAGATTTGAAAATTACTGATTCTTTCGTAACATCTTCATATTACTTTCATATATTATACTGATATCGTTCTCGTATTATAATACATATATCTCATTTTTGTGATGATGTCAAATGAGTGATGATATATTTGATTTAGTTGAATTAGCAAAAAAAAGATCTTCAGTAAGAGAAAGATTTAATGAAATCGCAAAAAACAATCAAAACCCTAATGCTACTCCCGGTTGTGATGATGACAAATTTCTAGCCGACTTATTAAAAGTTTTAAAAATTAAAACATATGTAGTTGGAGTTGGTGGGGCTGGAAATAATACAGTTTCTCGTTTAGAGGATATGGGAATTAGTCATGCTGAGACTATCAATATTAACACTGATGCGCATGACTTATACTATTCAAGCTCAAAAAGTAAACTATTAATTGGAAAAGAGAGATGTAATGGATTAGGTTCTGGTAATGACCCAAGTGTTGGTGCTGAAGCTGCTGAAGAAGACCGAGATCGGATAAGTCGAACCCTGAATGCAGATATAATCTTTTTAACGTGTGGATTAGGTGGTGGTACAGGTACTGGAGCAGCCCCAATCATCGCAGAAGAAGCCAAAAAAAACAATGCTATTGTTGTTACCTTTTGTTCACTCCCTTTCACATCTGAAGGTAAACAAAGATCTGCAAGAGCAACTTTAGGATTAAAAAATCTTGCTAGATATTCTGATTTCCTGATTCCGATCCCAAATGATAATTTACTCGAAATTGTAGGAAAAATACCTATGATTACTGGTTTCAAGATTATGGATGAGATTCTAATAAGAAATATTGGTGAAGTTGTTAACTTAATTAATAATTGTGGTTTAGTCAATATTGATTTTGCGGATGTAAAGAAGACACTTCTTGAAAATCCAACCGGGAAATATCCTTCAGGATTAGTTGGTATAGCGGAATGTTTGGGAGATGAGTCAGATCTAATTGAAAAAGCTAAATTAGCATTAAACAATCCTCTGTTAAAACCTGATCCAAATCAAGTAAATAGATGTTTAGTATCAGTTACCGGAGATCATAATCTAACATTATCTAAAGTTGATAAGGTTGTCTCTACTATTTCAAATGAGATTCCTGAACAAGCTCAATTAAAATTCGGTGTTCAAAATAAACCCGATATGGGTTCTAAAATAAAAATAATGGTACTCGCTAATGGACCCGTATCTCCTTACGTACGAGCTGCTGTAGACTCAGATATTGATTTTGCACCCACTAATATTGTTGGTTTTTAAAGCAAACACCTAATTAATTTATTCTCTTTCCAAAAATTATTACTATATCTCTTCATTTTTAATTATAATTAAATTTATGATTTTTTGTGTTCTTAATATGAATAAAGAAAAGATGCCATTAGAAGTCCTCAAAAATGAAATACGAGATTTTTTAGATAAAAGGAAAGTTTTGGTTCTTTGTACATGTAGTAATAACATTCCTCGCGCTACTCCAATGGATTTTTATACTGAAAAAGATAGTTTTAATATTTATGTAGGGCCCGCTCCAGGAAGGAAAGTAAAAAATATTGAGGAAAATCCAAATGTTAGTATAGGTATATATACACCAATGTCCGAAGGTAAGATTCAAGGAATGCAAATAACAGCTTCTGGGAAAGAGAACTTAATCTTTTTAAAAGAAGGAGATGAAGAATTCGAAAAAGCGCAAAAAATAGTTAGAGGAAAAAGAAAATTAATATTAAAAATTATACCAAACAAAATAGAGTTGCTTGATTATGATTTTCCTAAGAAGGGATATGCTCGACTCCAATATCTAGAAATCTCTTAACCTAAAATTAAAGTATAAAGCATTGTATATCCCAATGTGAATAAAAGGTGCATTGATGCGAAGAATGCACCATTTTTTAGTAAGCGTTTGTAATCCAAGTTTGTCACTTTATATTTTTTTGCTAGTGACAGAGTAAGAAGATCACAAGCAGAACCTTGAGGTAAAAAGTTACCTGCCATATTAACGCCAGCTATGAAAGCAATGATAATTGGATTCGGAAAGAAGCCTTGATCTATAAGTGCCGAAAAAATTGG
>JBHLLJ010000038.1:0-24758 GCA_048885705.1 Candidatus Hermodarchaeota archaeon
CTTTATTTCATTATATGTTATCGTTGGGTGTTTAGAAATAGCCGGATTTGAGAATTTGTTTAAAGGAATCCCTTTCGAAACTATGGATCCTTTCTTAGTAAGTCTAATTGTTTTAGTACTTGTTAGTTTTGTATCCGGATTTGTTGCTAATACCCCTACAGCATTAGTTTTTATTCCAATTGTAAGACTATTAACCACAGTCCCAGATGGTATTAGTGATGGCTTTGGATTTCCTTCAATCCCATTATTTTATTCACTAATTATAGCTGTAAACATTGGTGGAAATTTAATACCTCAAGGTGCAGCTTGCGACGTAATGACTTTAAAAATAGCCCAAAACAACGATGTAGAAAATTTCAGTTTTAGAAGGTTATTGAAAGTTGGAGCAACTTTTGCAATAATTCACATAATTTTATCCATTGGATATTTATTTATATTAACATTATTTTTTGGATAATGTAGATGAATGATCGTAAGAGATATCTTGTTGTATTCGTCTTGGTAATGGCTATAATTGTTGCTTCAATTCCAATTATTTTTATTATTATTGTTAATACAGCGAAAGAAGATAATATCCAAATTGAATTTACTCCTAAGCAAATGAAATCATGCCCCAATCATACTGCTTGGTTGCTTTTGGATATAAGGACTAAGACAACTGATTTAATGGCTAATTTATCTTTACAAATTAATACTAATACGTCGATAAAAATGGAATATGAAATTTGGGAAACAGCTCCACTGAGCAAAACTATTGAGGTTTTTTTATATCCAAATACTACCCATATCAATAATATAATTGAAGTTGAAGCAACTATTAATAGCAAAGGAATTACAAAAAAAGATAACGCGATTGTCAATGTTATAAACTGGACAATAGACATCTCTCCTGAAATCATCACAATGAGAGATGAATTTGTTAAATATTTCTCTAATAATCATTCAAATTTTAAAATAAATGAGAGCACAATATGGGAATGGCTTGGAAATCCGCCTCAAATTATAATTGTTGAGCATTACCTTTTTAAATCAACATTTTGGGAGATGGAATTGGCTCGACATGTTATGATTGCACCATACGATTGGGTTACTGTGTATTTAAGACCAAGGTACAACATCTTTCCAAATTGGTCTGGTATCATTAATTCTTGGAGCAGTGGGAACTACACAGTGGTAGAAACAGAACCACCTGATGAAATTTTTCGTTAGGTTAATCATTTTAAAATTATTATTTAAAATAGATCTTAATGATGATTATTCTCGGTATTCTCATCAAACATGTATTTAACTCCTTTTTTAAGCGGCGACATCTTTCGTAGCCTTTCAATAACGTTTGGTAATTTTGTTAAAAAGTAATCAACATCTTCCTTTGTAATAAACCTGCCCAAAGATATCCTTAAAGAACCATGAGCCTCTTCAGGTTTCAGTCCAATTGCTAGGAGTACATGGCTGGGATCCAGCGACTTAGATGAGCATGCAGAGCCAGTTGAGGTAGCAATTCCTTCCATATCTAAATCCAATACGATAGATTCACCCTCAATATATCTAAATCCTAAATTTACATTATTAGGAAGTCTTTGTGTAGGATGTCCATTCAAATAGCTATCTTCAATATTTTCTGTAACCCATTTAATTATTTTATCTCTTAATTTAATTTGTCTTTGAGCTTCATCCTCCATTTCTTCTTTTGCCAACTCCACTGCTTTTGCAAATCCTGCAATACCTGGAACATTAACCGTACTTGGTCTCATATCCCTCTCATGGCTTCCTCCATACATAATAGGCTCAATGTATTTTCCCCATCCTTCTCTTACTCCTTTATTGCGTATATATAACAATCCTACTCCTTTAGGGCCATACAATTTATGAGCAGAAGCAGATAACAAATCAATATTCATCTCATTAACATCAATCGGAACTTTTCCAAATGCTTGGACAGCATCAGTATGAAATATAATATCGTGTTTTTTTGCTATTGTGCCAATTTCTTTAATTGGTTCAATTGTCCCAATTTCATTATTAGCAAACATAATACTTATCAGTAAAGTCTTGTTTGTAATAGCATTCTCTAAATCGTTAATCTCAATTAAACCATATTTATCAACTGGTAGAAAAGTAAGCTTGAATCCCCTTTTTTCTAATTCTTTATATGGGTTTTCTACTGCATGATGCTCAATTGAAGTCGTAATAATATGGTTACCTCTTTCTTTATTCTTTGAAGCAACACCAAAAATGGCAATATTATCTGCCTCTGTTCCGGAAGAGGTAAAAAAAATATCATCTCTATTAGCATTGATTAGTGATGCTATAATATCGCGAGATTTCAGTAGGACTTGCCCCGCTTTTTGTCCTACTGAATGTAGGCTTGAAGAGTTGCCATAGGTTTCTCTAAAATGTTTAGTGACCTCTTCTATAACCCGAGGGTCCATTGGAGTTGTTGCAGCATTATCAAGGTAAATATATTTCATATTATTCATATTAAATCTAAAATTGATAATTTTAGACTGTTCTCATTAAATAATTATCATACTTAAATTATTAATTCTTTTAATTAGATTTTATAAATAAAGCTAATTATTCATAAATTAAGAATTATTTTTACTTCTAAAATCGCTTGTTTGAAATTAATAATGAATAATAAAAAATTTAAGAATCAAACTATTGATCTAATCGTAGAACATGAGCTTTCTAAAGTATCACCTGAAATGATTGATTGGTGGTGGGATCATATTGATAATTCGGAACGTTATAGATTATGGCATCCTATAGACCATAAGTCATTTGAATGGGAAGTCTCTCCTGGAAATGTGAAAGGTCATGTAGGAGCAATACATCGCGTTGTTGAAACAATCGAAGGAAGACCAACCACATTAAGAATTCGATGGGAGAATCCTAACTCAATACCTATAAAGGCTGAATTTAAACATAAAAATGCTGCTAGTGTTTTAAATAATAAAGATGAACCTATTAGTTGGATTTTACATGAATATCGATCAATTCCTGAGGGAACACTCTTACGATCAACATTTCGTTTACCCCGTCAAGTCACAAGTTCATTCATCGAACATTTAAGAAAACATAATATTGAAGAAATAGGGTATTTTACTGAATTTTTACCCAAATTATATGAAAAAGAACGGTGATAAGAAAAATATGAAACTTATGTGGGGTATAACAGGAACCGGTTATGTTCTTCAAGAATCAATTGATTTGATGAAGGAATTACAAGAAGATTTTAAAATAGATTTAACTGTTATTTTATCGAAAGAAGGTGCTGCGGTTGTTAAATGGTATAAGAAGTGGTTAGCACTGACTGAAGCAGTTAAAAAAGTGAAAATAGAAAAAACGCCGAATATACCCTTTTATGCTGGACCTTTACAACTTGGAAATTATGATATGTTTTTAGTTTGCCCTGTTTCCGCTAATAGTGTGGCCAAAATTGTAAATGGGATTGCAGATACAATTATTACCAATTGTGTGGCCCAAGCTATAAAAGGTGGGCAGATAGTGTATATTTTTCCATCAGATCAAGATATTGAACCAATCATGACCTCTCGACCAGATGGATCCCCATTAGTTTTGAAGATAAGAGATATTGAACTCGAAAATATTGAGAAATTAAAAAATATGGAAGGGATCAAAGTAATATCAGATTTTTCTGAAATAAAACCACTAATCTTGGGAAAAGTCGAGGAAAAAAGTGTTGAAATCTAAGATTATTTTAAGCTTCAAATTTTACGGGTTCAATTGCACCCTCTGGGCACGATAAAGCACATTTAAGACATCCTTGACACTTTGCAATTTCTTTAAATTTATATCTAATTCCCTCTTCATTTCTTCCCACTTTTTTAACAATATCTTTGTAAAAAAGATTTTTAGGACAAAATTTTCCATTATCATCAAGACATTGCTCACACATACTACATTTCTCATGGTCAATTTTAACACTGATAATTTGATCTGGGTGAAGTATAGAAGAAACTTGTACTGCATTCCTTGGACAAACTTGAACGCAATTTAAACAGGCTTTACATTTAACATAATCAACTTTTCTTATTCCATGTTCAAAATAGATAGCCTTGGCTTTACAAGCTCTTAAGCATCGTTCACATCTCACACATAGTTCCTGATCGATCTGAACCGGGATAAATTTTTCTTTAATAGCAGATTACACTTCAATTAATATTTAGTTTTCCCCTTATAGTCATTCAAGTTATCTAAATAAAGGTGTATTATAAATATAATTTTTATAGAATATCAATCTTTAACAATAGAATTTTACAGATTTAAGCTTAAAATTTAGGAAAAAATAATATTAAATAAAATAAATAAAAAGTGTGCTATTAATTAGATTATTGAAAATATCCTGTATATTCTTTACCAGTCCCGGGTAATTGTTGTTGTTGCTGATATTGTTGAGCTTTCTGTGCTAATTCTAACATCTTAGCCTTAATTTCCTTCCCTTGTTCTATAAGGGATGCTGTATCTATATTTAATTTATATATTTTATTTAATAATTCCAAAATGCTGGCAGCACCTTCTGGTGTGGGTATCTCCAGCACAGGAGTAAATAAAGCGTAAGCATTCAATTTGTTTGTTAGTGCTTCGTTTAAGATAGTAGCTTCCGGTCCGACAATGATTCCTTTCTCGAGTTTACTAATTCCAAATTTCTCAAGATATTTCATCATATTTTCCTCAGCAGCATAATACACAGGATAATCATCAATAATACCTCTCTGGGGGATTCCTTGGAAGATTACTATCTCTTTTGCCTTAATATCTTCAGATAAAGCCCAATTACAGATTGTTTTAGCAAGATCATTATATGCAGTAGTAACTTGAAAAGGTACCTCACATACACCAATAATCAAGTTATGTTGGGGTGAATAAAGGATTCTGAAAGGGTGTTTTAATACACCAGCATAAAAAACACTTATAGGAGGTAGATATTCACTTGTAACAAACCCTATCTCTTTTACATCAGGTAATTGCTCTATAAGAGTATTGGCTACAATAGGGCCAATAAGACCAATCCCTGCAAAACCAAGAATTAATGTAGCACCGCCTCGTAATTCGGCAAAATCTTCTATAATTATACTGCTTTTTTTACCTTGAAATACCTAATCGAAATGAGTAGGTAATTTTTCGCAAACATATTCTTTTTTTACCATTGCATTCACACATTTTTAGTTATTACTTTTTGTAATCACTTCTTCTTAATTTTTTATTTTAAAATATATAATAAAGCCTAAGATTATAATATTAAAAGCCTATTTTAATTTACCTAGTATAATTCAATTATTAATTTAATTTTATATATTTCCTAATTGAGAAAATTTAGAGATAATTTAAATTTTTATTAAAGAGAGAATTAAATAATTTAGCTAATGTGTATTAGTAAATTATGAAAAAATTTACTCGGTGATTTGAATTGATTTTGGAAGTACAAGATTTAACAATACCCACATTGGATCAAAAATGTGTAATTATAAACAAAGTCTCATTTGGGGTAAAAGAAGGGTCAATTCATGCGATAATTGGCCCAAACGGCTCTGGTAAATCAACCTTGGCATATACTATTATGGGATTACAAAATTATAAACCTTCAGGGGGAAAAATCTATTTCGATGGAATTGATATAACAAATATGAACATTACTGAACGTGCTAAGTTAGGAATAACTTTAGCATGGCAAGAGCCTGCTAGAATTGAGGGACTATCGATTTCTAAGTATATATCTCTTGGAGTTAAAGATAAAAAAAAAGTTAAGGAACGAATTATCGAAGCATTACAAATCGTAAATTTAGAACCTGAAAGATACATGATTCGAACTATAGATGAGACTTTAAGCGGAGGTGAGAGAAAACGAATTGAGTTAGCAGCTGCTATAGCTATGAGACCTAGATTAATCATGTTAGATGAACCTGATTCTGGTTTAGATTTTATTGTAATTGAAGATTTTCTAAATATCTTTGGAAAAATTAAAGAATTAGACATGACAATATTGTTGATTACCCATAGAGAAGATATTGGAATGGTAGCTGATTACGGGACTCTCATTTGGAGAGGTGACGCTATATTAACAGATGTATTTCCAAAAGTTATGTTAAGATATTGCGCTAAAGCTGGGCTCCGTGAATTTTGTGCGAGAAAGTTATTTAATGGAGAGGGTGCCTGTTTTGATGAGGATTATATTGATAGAATATTCAGAGAGGAACAAGGATCATGAGTAGCACTGAATATCCAAAAGAAATCTTAGAAAGCCTTGAAGCTTATAACATTGACATACGAGATTTTTTGCCTGGTCACGGGAAAGGGGCGAAGCTTCTATTGAATTTTAATAAGATTAGTGGAGTAGAACAAGTTGATGGGGTTATTTTAAAAGGTAGAGAAATTGAAAATGGAATTGTTGCTGATATAATTATTAAAGAAGGAACCAGAATTGAAGAACCAGTCCATTTATGTTTTGGTGTAAACAAAGAAACTGGTGTTCAAGAAATCTTTCCAAGAATTATTGCTGAAGATAATACAGAAGTAACTGTACAAGCTCACTGCAGTTTTCCGAAAGCAAATGGATTAATTCATAAAATGTTTGGGCACTTTTATATTGGAAAAAATTGTAATTTTACATATAGTGAAACTCATTATCATGGCGAAAATTCAGGAGCTTTAGTTGCCCCAGTAGGTTATATGTATGTTGGTGAAAATAGTGTTTTTGAAAATAATTTTAATCTCACAAGAGGGACTCCAGGACAAGTAAAAATATTGATTGATATCTATGCTATGAAAAATAGTGTTATCAAATCGAATATTAGAGCATTTGGTAAATGCAAGAAAGACTCGATCCGAATAAGAGATTCTGTTTTTCTTGAAGGCGAAAATGCAAGAAGTATTATTAAAATGAAAGCTGCCGCTAAAGATGGAGGAGAAGTGTTAATGTATGGAATTACTGAAGGAAATGCTCCTCGATGTAATGGTCATGTAGAGTGTAATGAAATTGTCTTGGGAAAAGGATCTATATGTCGTGCTCGTCCTTTTATCAGAGCTATAGACCCAACATCAAGTGTTTCCCATGAAGCTTCTTTAGGAAGATTTCCACAAAAATGGCTTGATGAATTACAAGCTAAGGGTTTAACTGAAGAAGAAGCTACTCAAGTTCTTATAGAGGCGATGCTTCAAGAAGAATAAAAATTAAAAAATCGAATCTAAAAATAATGAAACAAGGGATAAAAATGAAAGAAAATACCAAATATCATAATTTTCGTTTTGTAGGGAAAATAAACGTGGATGAAATTCAACCTTGGTTTGATTTTGCAACAGCAAAACCTTGGGACGATCCTGAAATTCCATGGATTTTAGATAATAAAGTACGGCGTGAAATTTTAATAAAACTTGCTAAAGGTCCAAAAACTTTTCAAGAAATCTATGAAAGTGTTAATTTCTCACCCAAGCCGTTACTAATAACAAAAGAAGAATATGATTGTCATATTTCCTTCAAATGGACAGAAGAGACGGTTGAAAATCACCTTTTGAATTTAGAATGGTATAACTTAATTAATATGAAAAATAAGCACTACCAATTGAACTTCCCTATATTATCTATTGAAGATAATCAGAAAGTAGAAGAATTTTTAATAAAATTTACACAAAATTGGATTACTATTATCAAGCAGTTAAAAGATGAACTTAAAGGAAAAATCGGAATTTTTGAGGAGATAACTTCTTTATATGAAATAATAATAGAAAAATCAGTTGAAAAATTATATAATTTGCTTAAAGAAGAAAATCTATTACCTAAAGAGCCAAATTTAAAGGCATTATGGGCTGAACAACTTAGAAAAATAAAGTTTGAAGAGTGGGTTGGGAAAAATTTCTAAAAAGTTAAGAATTTTATTTCTTAAGCCATTTCTAAATAATTAAATAAATTAAAGTTACAACTTATATTATTAAAAAAAGTTATTTATCGATTTTTATAAAATGAAATTAGCCTTACTGTATTTTAATACAATTACTGGCCCAGAAATTTACTTTTCTCATCCTGGGTCAATTATAGAGAAAGTAAGTAAAAAAATTTTAGGTTTTTTTGATTTAGATATGACAGATAAATTTTTTGAAGTTTCCTTAGTTGAAGAAGATCTAAAGTTGATCAACTTATATTTTGAAATCACTTCATGTTGGGCGCGTGGAAATAAAGAGATGTTAATGCTTACCGTAATCACTGATAAAAATCATAGAAGTGAAGTATTTTATGACATTTTAAAAGATTATTCGTTAAAAATAATGTCAGCTGTGAATCTTTATAAGGCATTTTATTTAAAGGGTTATCTTAAAGAAAATGATCAAGAAATTGAAACAAAAATTAATGAATTGCATACAATACTTTTAGAATGTTATAAGCAATTAGAAGAAAGGTTGCATATTAATGTTGAAGAAGGGAAAATAATTAAAAAATTTAAGAAATTCGAATGGTAATTAATATGGAAAAGACACATTTAATTTATATAGCCGGACTCATTACTATTTCGATTATATCTACCTATGTATTGATTGCACTTCCTCACGGAGTTCCCATAGTCATACTAGAATCAAATTTCTTTTTATTCGGTCTTGGTTTAAATAGTACAATTCTTCTATGGACTATTGCAGGATATCTTTTACTTAGGTGGATTAGAACGAATAGAAAAAATACATCGCTTCTTGTATGGAGTATATCTTTTTTATTATATAGTATAACATTTGTTGCTCACATTTTTAGGGCTTTGGGATTTTCTGATGCTAATGAGAATTTATCTGTACTTCATTTTTTTGCATGGAGGTGGGGCATGCCCTGCTTTGCTGCGGGAATATTATACGGTATTTTAAAGATCTTAACAGAAAACAAGAAATTACAACAAGTACCGAGCATTTCAGTACTTCTTTTAGGTTTTTTTTGGTTAATATTGGGATTATTTCTAATCCCTTCGGAAAATCCAATTGAACTTACAATGTATCTTTTCCTTCACACAATTTGGATTCCAATTTGCTTTACTATGGCATACATTTTTGCATATTATGGATATAAAGCAAAAGAGATGGGGCCTAAACTAGTGGGACTTGGATTTTTAATTCTAATGGTATCATATCATGGATGGGCTCCATGGCATTTCCAAGATGTTGTGTATCTTTATTTTATTTGGTATTTTTTATTTTTACTCTCACTCACACCAATTTTACTTGGATTTGTTTTGATGTCATTTGAAGAAAGACTTAAGCAACAACTTAGTTAATATTTAATCTTAATAATAAACAAGAAGTAGACCAATTAATAAAAATTATCAGAAAGTTATAGGTTATCTAAACCTAAAGATTTCAATTTCTTTTGATTTGGATATCCTGTTATAAGATCAAATGTTCTATATTTATAATATGCCTGCTTTAATTTTAGAAAATTTGGGGTTTTACCCGCTGCTCCTCCTTCATTAACAGGATTTAATAATATTTGAGGTAATCTATCATCCTTAGGTGTTAGACCCATTTTTAGGTTAAACAGGCGTTTCATCATGTAAATCCGTTCACCCAGTTTTTTTAATTCATCTAAGTTAAGATTCAGCCCTATTCCTGCATGAATTAGATCTATAATAATTTTTGGTAAAAGACTTGTCATATTGCATAGTATCATGGAATTATAAATAGCTCGATAATCTTGTGCTAGTGCGCCAGTGATTGCCATTTCTTTATCATCTCGGTGCCAATCTATGTCTTTAATTCCGTAGCTTTCTATCTGGGAACCAAACAACAATAGAAACAAATCACAAGATTCATGACATGGTCCTCTTGGAGTCCCTAAAGCATAAGCTACAGCCATACCATAAATGTGTCGTATATCATGATAAGCTACTTCCATCCCATATACTGTAGCAATTTCATCTTGAGATATGTTAAAATGTTTACCAACAATATCAGAACCATCCGCAAGCAAATTTCCAATTCCTTCTCTATACGCTATTTTTTTAATCATTTTAAGTGCGACATCAATATTCCCCCATTTTGGCTCTAAACCATCAATGTCTTCCGATTTAATCGACTGATTATTGAAAATGTAATAAATAAATGCAATAGTACCACTGCCACTGATTGTATCAATTCCATAATCATTACAGAGATAATTCGCTTTTTGGATCGATTCTAGGTTATCATTTAAAATTAGAGATCCGAAACCTACTATCGTTTCATATTCTGCTGCCTCAATTTCATGTTCAATTTTGTAGCCTCCTTCTTTAACCATAGCTTTATGAGCGCAACCAATTGGGCATGAAAAACAATGATATTGCTTTGTAAAAATGTTTTCAACTGCTGTTACTCCTGAGATTTTATATGCTTTATCCCATGTACCTAAAGTCCAATATTTTATAGGTAAATCTCCGTAAGCATTAGCAGCATCAACTGTGCCTGATGTTCCGTATCTTCCAAAAACTTCTGACATGTATGACTCCTTGATGTGTTTTGTTGCATTTTTTATAGCTCCTTTGAATTTTTCGGGATTATCTGCAGAATATCGTATTTTAGTTCCTCTAACAGCAATCGCTTTTAATTTTTTTGAACCCATCACTGCACCCATACCAGTTCTCCCCGCCGCTTTTTCTTCCGATGCTATTATTGCATATTTAACGAGATTTTCTCCTGCAGGTCCAATACAAGCAACTCGTGTAAAATCTAACCCTATCCTTTTTTTTAATATTTTTGAAGTCTCAAAGATCCCTTTTCCCCATAACATACTAGCATCCTTGATTTTGGCACCACTATCATTTATTTCTAAATATACTGGTGTATTTGAAGAACCCTTTATTATAATTCCATCATATCCTGCTTGTTTTAATTCAGGACCGAAAAATCCACCACAATTTGACTCACCCCAAATACCAGTTAAAGGAGATTTAGCACATACAACAAATCTTCCACTAGTAGGGACATTGGAACCACAAAAGGGTCCAGTCATGAACATAAGGATATTATCTGGAGATAAAGGGTCAATATCTTTATCTAATTTATTATATAAATATCTGCAACAATAACCAGCACCACCAAGAAAATGCTTAGCAATTTCCTCATCTAATGGTTCTTCTGTTATATCATTATTGTTTAAATTTATTACCAAGAGTTTTCCTGTAAAACCCTTTAACATTTTTTTCACTTTGAATATAATCTTATAAGATCTTTACTAATATTTTTAGCCCTTTATCTTTTTTTTTTAAATATGATAAAATTATTATAGAAGGATTAGGTTAATGAAAGAATTAAATAAATCTTTTATGAAAATATTAATTTCTTAAGAATATACATTCAGAAATGTGGGAAATTATGGGAAAAATAGATTTAAAAGAAGGAGACAATGCTCCACTATTTAGATTAGAATCTTATAATGCAGGAACTGTTGATTTAGCTGAAACAATTGGGAGTCAAAAAATAGTTCTTATATTCTCTCGATACTTTGGTTGTCCTATTTGTTTAGTTGACCTTAATGAGCTCATGAAAAGAAAAGCTGAAATTGAAAATAAGGGAGCAAGAATATTGTATATAACTCAATCAGGTGAAAAAGTAGCTAATGAATATATTAAAAAAGAAAATATTGACTTTCCAGTAATTCCGAGTTCTAAAGATGAGTTATATGCTGATTATGGATTAGGCATAATGACATCTGAAGCAGTTAAACAAATTCCTATTAAAATAAAAGAAGTTCGTAAGTATGGATTTGAACACGGTGAATATGAAGGTTTTGAGAAGCAAGGACCTGGGCAATTTGTAATCGATACAGAGGGAAAAATAATACATGCTCAAAAAGGATGGTTAGATATAGATAGTATCCTTGCTTTCTTATAAAATCAAATCTTCTTTTATTGTTTTTTTTTTTCCTTTTTTCTTAATAGATATTACATACATATATTGCAGATATTACATGGTTTCTAAAGATGTTCGAAATATGTTTTCTATATATATGTAGATATCTCTCTGCTATTATAAGCAATTTACGATAATTTGAATAAATTATAACTAATCCCAAAAACCGATGGTGGAAATGATTATTTCAAAAATAGAAGATTCAGAACCTATTCTCAATCTTAAAGACTTATTTTATGAACCTAAAGTTTTTAATGAAGTTAGTAGAAAAAAAATAGATAAAATACCCCAAAAATCTAAATATGATAACTTTAAACTTCTAACTGATATTTCAAATGTTCTGCAAAAGTGCAGACATTTAACTGATAAAGACAAACTTCTTTATTGTCAAAGCCAACGTTACTTTATGAAGCTTTATTTACGAGAAATAAATAAAGAAAAACTAGATTAATTAATAAAGGCATATCCTTCCATTACATAATGACTAGGATTAGCAGTTGGTAATTGCCCTACCATCCAACCTTGAGAGGTGGTTTCGCAAATCCAATACTCTTTGCTATCTACAGTGAAAGAGTGACTAGGAGGATAACTAGAATGTTGAGTAGGAGTAAAATTTAAGTATACTCCAACACACGCATGACCAATCCAATTATGCGTTTCTGTATCATAATAATTAATAATAACTAGAATTGCTTCATATCCTAACGCAACCACTAATGAACCAAATAAAACAGATAGATCTTCGCAATCTCCTTGATTGAACAGTGTTTCCATTGGATATTGAGTTAAATCTACTAATTCAGCTTTATAGCCAACTGCTTGGGAAAAGCTTAATAAACCATTTATAATTTCTTCTGAATCAAATTGGTCAATACACTCTGATTTAATATCCTCTGCAATTTGAATAATCTTTGTATAATTAGGAGTACAAAATGATTCAATTACAGATGCTATATAATAAGGATCCGCGGAAGTATGAAATGGATGTGGTTCACTTTCATAAAAATCTAATACCTCTCGAGAAGTTGAAATGGTATAAGATTTAAGAGTATTACCGTTATTCACATAAAAATTAACGGTTCTTTGTGGGAATAAATATTGATATATTAAAATGCTCGCAATAGGCGTAATTACCGCAACGGCTAATATAACAACACCTATAATTAATGCTTTTTTTTGGCGTTTTGTAAATCTTTTTTTCTCTTTTCTTTCCGATCCAATCAAATCTGATTGTTGTGATTGAATGTGTGAAGGATTATAAATTTCCAAGTTTGAATTTTCCAGATTTTTTGGAATATTATTATTAAATGGGTTATAAGCATGATCTGAGCAGTAGGGACAAAATTGCCAGGTAGTCTGCATAGGTTTTCCGCAAGTTTTACAGAAGTTAGCCATAAGTCTTCTTTTAGTGAGTAAAGACTTTCAATTTAATATAGATAAAATGTTTCTGGTTTTTAAATTTAAAGATTAATTTTGTTTAATTTTCTAGATATTGAATTTTATTCCCTATGAATAATAATTTTGAACTTCTTTAACAATTAGATTAATTAGATCTTTAGGATTGCCAATCCCGTAAAATTTCACTTTGTTTAATAATTTTCCAAATTTATCTTTAGGTATTTTAGTTGAGCCTATGAAAAATCCTATGATTTTATGGCCTTTTTGAGAAAGATCTATCATTATTTTTTCAGCTTTACTCCAATTATATATTCCAAAATCGGTAATTATAAACACAAGAACATATTTATCTGCATTTTCACATTGATTAGTAATTTCTTTTATTGGCAAGAAGGTTCCGCCCCCTTGATACCTCAGTAGAACATTTTCAGCTTTTTTATAATCAAATGTCCATTGGCAAATATCTGCTTTATTGGAAAAATTAATTATACTAAATTTTGCCCCTTTATTTGCGGCATAATGCAAAGAAGCAAATGCAGCTACTAATGCAGTATGATAAGGACCTTTTCCACTAGTTGATCGAGATGTATAATTCCAACCCATAGAGCCAGAAGAATCTAAAACAATTAAAAGATCGGGTATTTGTTTTTCTATTAACTGTCCTGGTCCTTCTTTATATGCCCATTTTCTTGTGGTGATATTAGGTATTATTACTGGACTATTCAGCAAACTTTGAACAATATCTAATTCTTCTATTCTATCACCTATCCGCCAAATTTCAGGATATATAGGTAATTGCCCTCCTGATTTTTCTTCATAAATTTTTATTTCAATCAAATTTTTTGCTAAGCCTCGATACCAAGTGGCTAAAGCGTTTCCATCGACAAGAATCCCTGCTTGACTTGCTGGTCCCCCAAATTCGGAGTATGGTATCTCTTTAGCGAATTCCTCTGATTTTTGTCTTAATTCTTCTTCATTTCCTTCTTTCAATTTATCCCCATTTTTATTTTCCAATGGATTATCCATTATTTCTAGTACATCTTTAGGAACTTCTATGAATGCTCCTCCAGGACTTTTTCTTTTTTCTTTATTTCTGTCTACTATACCTCCAGGACCTATTAAAGTAAATGTGTTTTGTATTATAGTTTTTAAAGATTTTGCAACTTGAGCCACCTTCTTTTCCCATATAGATTCATCTTCAAAATCCTTGAGTATTATTTTTGTAACTCGATCTGCTAATGAATCCATCTCCTTGAGCTTATCATCATTTATTAGATCTTTATCCCACATTTTCTCGTACGTTCTAAATAAAAATTTACTAAAATCACTAATAGGTCCTTTAGATGTGATGTATTTATAAGTCTCAGCTATTTCCCATTCAATAAGAGCAGAATATTTTTGAAATAACTTAGTATCAATTATTAAATCTGAAAAAATATTTACTACAATTGGGGCATAATTCTGATTAACATGGGTCATAGCGGCTTTTAATAGTTTAGCGTGTGTTAGACCATCGTAAGGGATGACTTGATAATGAGAGACTTCATGAAGTAAGATAATATAGAAGTAGTCAATATACTCTTTATCATCGTTAAATAAGGGAATATTAGCTAGATTCATAGTTATTTGCCATTGGTGTTCAGGATCAATATAAAATCCCTCTAGATGTGTATAGTCAAATACATAGTTAGGATCGTTTAATGGTGGGTAATAAAATTCTTTTAAAGTCTGATTCCATGCAATGCTAGCTAATTCGATTGTTCTCTTTTCCTTCTCTGTAAATTTTTTTTCAATATTTTTGATTTTTCTTCTTCTTGATCGAATCATATTACAGTATAATTTTTTTATTCTTCCTTTTGTATATATTCAAATTTATCAAGAACTGATCTTAATCTTAAAGCTTCAGAACCACCAGAAATTTGAATATTTACTAATGATTCTTCACTGATTCCAGTAACATTAATTTCTATTAGTATATCTTCAGTACGTATTTGTTTAGTTTGTCTTTGACTGAATGCTTCCTTCAATGGTTGATCTAATCTAGAAAATTCAGCAGCAATATCTGCCCATAATTCCTTCCAATAGGCGTATTTAATAACATAATCGGTAACAGTTTGCTTAAAAAGTTCTCGATTACACCATTCAATTAGATCTCCTCTGTTAGGAAAATCTATTTCTTCCAAAAGGTTATTTCGAATTTGGGATAACTTATTAATATCTCCTTTTTTCGATGTTTCTTGTATTTCTTGAGCGATTGGGGAATATTCCTTATTATTAACTGAATTTATAAATGGAATTAAATCATATTTTACAATTAAATCATTCTTTTCAAATTTCATTAATTCCTGCAAATCGTTATCTTTAGGATTTCCTTCGCGAAATCTGTTAGCAATTTTATAGCAAATTTCACGATTCTTATATTTTTTTTGAACTATTTCCAAAATGTGTCGTGAGAACTCATATTTATTTCCAAAATATGGAGATTTATCTAATTCTCTTTTAATATATAATACTCTGTGAGAAATTACATAAGGGGCAATAGTATTTATAATGTTAATATCAATCTTTTCTATACCTAATAACCAAGCTATAGCTTTTGAATATCTTAAGAGATCCTTAGCAACCCTTACACTTAAAATCGAATCAATTTTATTACATATGTTTTGAGCAGTATTAAAATGACAACCTGAACATAATCCTGTGCTTGGTTTTAAATCTTCAGTGTTACCTTTGTCTACTCTTGAACATAGAGTAAATTCTCTAATTATTGCATGAATATAATTATTAACTTCAGGAGTAAAGGAAACTCTATTTACATAATACCAAATCTCCATTAATTCATCAATGCTTAAAACTTCTGGAACTTGAATTAGTTCATCCATTCCTGAATATTTCTCATCTTTTCCAGTTAAAATAAGTTGTAAATCATGACTTCCAGGCATTGAAATTGGTACTGAAATTCCGAATCTATCTAAAAATGGTTGAGACAGTTCAAAAGTGCCAATATCATGCGGATTAATTGTTGCAAATAAACAAAATTTATTGATAGTTGCTATAGAATCATAATATTTAACTTGCCCTTCTGCTAATAATGATAAAAGGATGTCCTGTGCATATGGGGTTAACCGGTTCACTTCATCTATAATTTTCCAAAAATTTGTAACAAATTGTCTCCATACAACCTCTTCTTCACCGTCTTTCATCAACTTTCCTAACTTTAAAGTACCAATGAGTTTCTCTTCAGTTAATTGTGGATGTCCCCTTACAATTGAATTTTCAATTTCTTTAAGAGAACTAGCAGTAAACATTCTTCCTAAAATCTTTGTGAGGCTAGTTTTACCTCCTCCATGACCTCCAATTAAAAGTATAGCTGAATTAGGTACTATAGCATTAAGAATGCATAATGTTAAAATTTCAGGTAATTCTTGAACTTTTATTTTTTTACTATTTTCAGGTAAATACTTTATAATTAAATTTTTATTATGAACAAATAATTGATTAGCTTGGATTAAATTGATGATTTTCCACACCTTTTTTCGGAAAATCTCTTCTTCTACTAATTTTGTCGACATTTAGACTAGTCTCTTAAGATTTTCAATATTAAATAAAAAGTAGTTCGATTATTTAATTTTTTTCTTTAAAAAATTAATGATTCCAACTGTATAAATCGTTACTTTAGTATCCTTAATTGAAAAACTTGTTAAGCGTAATATTTGCTTTTAATACTGCAATAATAGTCGAAATAATTCTTTTTGGGTTAAATACAAAAGTAAATCCTCTAGCTTTAATAATTCTTGATACAAAACCCTTAACGTTCCTATGATATGGATGTTTTTTAAAGGCATATTGTAAAAGTTCTTGCAATTTCTTCGAACTTAACTTGTGTGTTCGATATACTGATTTAAAGGGAGTATAATTTGCCCAATCTTTCGTTACGATAAGTCCCTTCTCGTCTAATTCATTATAAATAGGTGTACCTGGATATGGAGTCAATAAATTAAGAACTAGAATATCAACATCAATCTTTTTCATATAATTGATTTCCTTAATTATATCTTCTTCTGATGCGTTAAAATCAAAACCAATAATTACACTTCCAAATACACTAATATTATATAAATGTAAAATTCGAATAGCTTTTAATACTTCGTTAAAAGTAAGTCTTTTTTGCATATCTTTTAATGTCTCATCATTTACAGACTCTATTCCTATTAAAACTGACCAAAAACCTGCTTCACTCATCTTTTTTATCATTTGAGGTGATTTCAAAATTGAATCGACGCGAATTTGAGCATAAAATTTAAAATCATTCATTTCTCCCTTCTTTTTGCATTCGATAATCTTTGTGCATAATTGTTCAATTCGTCTAGTGCTGGCGGTAAAATTGTCATCAAGAATTATAATATCAGTAATTTTACGATTTTTTGAAATCATCTTCAATTCTTTTATTATACTATCGACAGGTCTAGGTCTCCATGTACCATTATTAGAAATGGGAGTTGTGCAAAATGTACATCTATGAGGGCATCCTCGTGAAGTTTGAATGGTATCGATCTTCATTCCTAATAAGGTATAATTATTTTTATCTACTAAGTTTCTTGCCGGGAGTCTAAGATTATTTAAACTTTTCATTAATTCTCTCTCTGGATTATGAATTATACTACTATTTGATTTATATGAAATACCTTTTATATCTTCTGGAGATCCTTTAATTATTAGTTCCCTGAAAGTTATCTCTCCTTCCCCTCTAACAACAATGTCAACTTCCTCTATTTTTAAAGCTCTTTCTGGCATCATGGAGGGTTGGCGACCCCCAAAGACGACAGTTGTATCTTTATTTAAACTTTTAACCATTTTTGCAATATCAATACAAATTTTAATAGATGAGCATACTAAAACTGATATCCCCACTATATCTGGATTAAACTCCTTAATCTTATTTTTTAAATGTTTATTGTCTAAATTCTCAATTTTTGCATCAATAATCTTTACTTGTACATTTAAATCATTCAAATAACTCGCAATATACATTAGACCAATAGGAGGATAAATTCGCTGAATAAAACGATTAGCTTCCCTCATGCGATAATTAGGCATGATAAATAAAATTCTTTTCCATCTTAGATTTAAATTAGTCATAAATCTAGAATAGTATAAATTCTATTAGTAGTTTTTATTCGCAAACCTTTCGCGAAGTTCGAAAGAATTAAAGAATAATTAAACTAATTAAAGATTTATTGGACAACCAAATCTTATTACAAATCAATTAAATCATTTAGATGACTTATAAAATAGTCAGGGAGTAAATTCCATGTTTTATATTTTTCAATTTCACCTTCAACTAGGCGATTAATTAAACATGAATAGATATTTGCCGCTTTAGCAGCTTGAATATCATGAATAGAATCACCAATCATAATAACTCTGTTCTTTCGAGAACTTAATTTAAATTTCTTCATAATTGCGAGAATCCCTTTTGGAGAAGGTTTTGCAAATTCTTGATTATTACCTCCCATACTAAAGATTTCATGAAAGTAATTATTGATTTTAAAGTATTTTAAGAAATAATCTACAATATAATCAGCTGTATTTGTACAAATTGCTAATTTTTTATTTTCTTCATGATTGTAAATTTGCTCTAATACACTTTTAGCGTCTTTATATAATGAAATCTCTTTTTTCATAAGATGCATTTTTCTTTTCTCAAAATCAGTTTTATCATAACATTTCCAAAAATCTATAGATTCTGATACCCCCCATTTCTTCAATATCTGCTGAAATTTTCCTCCAGAGAACCATAATTCCCTCCGTTCAATTTTACTGGGAATTCTTTTGATACCAAGTTTTATTAAAGTCTCAACTAATATTTGATCTGCATAAGTGCCTATATTCCCAAGATCTAATAATGTCCCATCTAAATCAAATATATAACAATCAAATTTCATATTAGAAATACCCTATATGTCCTAGGTTTTTCCCATCTTCACCAAGTGCATATACTAATCCCATCGATAGAGGTTTTTCTTCTTTATCTTTAGTTGATTTTGCTACATAATTCAATGTCTCAAACTTTAAAACAAAAATACGATTACACTTTTTACATTTTATATGAATTTTCTCAATTAGTTTCTGCTCATCCTTAGTCACTTCCTTTTTGAAAGGTTCTAAAAGATCTGAATCTTGATTATCACAATTTTCAAGAAAGCATTGATCTAAAGAAATTTTTTCCATTCCTCGTCGTGCTAGAGCTATATATGCATAACTAGGATAGCTTATATCTTCTTTTTCATTCATATTTAAAATGAAATATTGATATCACTTAATTTTTATCATTAATTTTTAAAAATTCTTAGTATTTGGGAATTTTAAATGTATTATATCAAAAGTAGAGATTAGGAGGTTCGAGGATATTTGGGTAAAAAGGACGGAGAAAATTCCTTATAGAAAAACAGAGATGGCATTTGTCTGCATACCTATCTTGAGGTTTAAATCCTTTTTCAACTGCAATTTCAAGTAAATTTTGAGGACCCCCTTTAGTTACTAACTTTCCAATTATAGGATGTTTTCTATAGTTGAATTCTCTAATTATTTCTGATAATGAATTTTGTTTTGCATTTCCAATGCAGATTCCTTGACATGATTGATGGAAAATCCATCCATTAGGATCAATCATAAACATTGGGACTTTAAAAATGAGACATTTTTCTGAAGGTATTGCCGTCATATAGCAATACTCTGTAAGTTGACTTGCAGCTCTACCCATAACTAATAATTCACTATTTATTACTTCGCAGAACTCAAATTCTTTTGAAAGAGTATCAATAATTTCTTTAGTTCGGTTGTTGAATATATTCTTTTCATTTTCAGATCTTAAATTTTGTGCAATTAAAGCTATCCATTCAATTCCAGCTTGATGAGCTGCTTTTATTGCCCGTCTTACAATATCAAGTGAAATAAATTCTTGATGAAATGCGTCAACACTAAAACCAATGCGATATAATCCCGCTTCTTTTAATTTTAGGGCATACTTGTTCGCAAGTTCTTCATTTTTTCCCCAAAATCCATTAGTTGGCAACCCAATCTTCAGAATATCATGTCTTTTCACTTCTTCAATAAGGCTAACCAGTAAATTAAAATTAAGAAGTGGTTCTCCTCCAAAAAAGCCGACCTCTTGAATAATATAATTGGATGTAATGTCTTCCAAATACTTTTTTACATCCGCTAATTCTATTGAAAAATCGTCTTGTTTTGGAGATGCTTGAAGAGCACAATGCTTGCATTCGTTAGTACATTTATAAGATATAAGAAAACTGAGGAAAGATATTTTTTTTAAATCTAATTCTTTACTAATTTTTAATTCAACTCCTTTCTAATAATTTTTTTCTATTTTTTCAAAAAGCAGTTTTATTTGATATTTCTAATCCTCTTTATCCAATTCTCGTTTGATTTTTGTAATAGTGTTTTCGAAATCCTTGATATATTCATTCATCCGATCTCGATTTTCGATAAGTGATTCCCTTTGAGATTCTAGAAGTTGGAGTTTTTCTTTCGAAGTTAAATCCTTGAATTTCTCTGGCTTTAAAGCGGTTGGTAACATTTGGATTGAAGGTACATCAGTAAAGTGCTCAAGTTCTTCTGAATCGATTGAACCGCCATTTGTGATTGATGCAGTTAGGAAACGACGATATATTTTTCTTATCTTTCGCTGAGTTAATTTCATTAATCTTAACGTTTCTTTACCTGTATTTGTAATTTCATAGATTTTCTTATTCTTATCTTCTTCAAGAAGTCTAATGAATCCTTTTTCCTTTAGATTATTTAATATCCAATATAATGTCGAGGCTGATGGATTCCACATTCCCAAAGTGTGCTTTTCTATTTCATTACCTATCTTATAACCATGAGAAGGACCTTTTTCGAGGATAGAAAGAACGAAAATATTAGTAAAGTTTTTCTTCATTACTTTTTCAAAGTTTTTATGATAATTTTCAACCATAATTAGCTCAAAGCCATTAAAAATTGTTTCAACAGCTTTAATATCAAAATTTATGAACTACCAGTCACTGGACTACCAGTTACTGATATAATTATTTTAAAATATTTAAATTTGTTTTTCTATGGAGAATAAAGTTTCAAATCTCTCTATTTAGGGATTTTAAAGAATTTTAGGATCAAACTTAATTATTTTATAGAACTATAGTTCTATGAGTTAACACATGAAAAAGAACGAAGAAATATCAAAAGAAACTATTGACCATATATCAAAATTAGCACTATTAGAATTACCTGAAGAGGAAAAAGAAAAATTATCTAAGGAATTAGGAAATATCCTAAATTATTTTAAAAAATTAGATGATTTGGACACTAGTAAAATAGAACCTATTATTCATCCAATAGAGGGACTAAAAAATGTCTTTAGGGAAGATAAACCTAGGGAATCTCTTTCTAATGAAGAAGCATTAAGAAATGCAAAACATAAAAAAGATGGATATTTTAAAGCCCCTAGAATTCTAAAAGAATAAAGAAATACATTACTTTTTATATTCATCAGTTAATTTTCTAATAGCTTCAGCCATATCTCTAAGTGCTTTTCTTCGTTCAGCAGGGCTCATTTCATAAAAGTCTTCTTCAAAATCTTTTCCTATTTGGTCTGCTGAAGCCATAAATTTAAATTTTTTATAAACTAAACCCGTGATATATTTCTCATAACGTTCTAAAGCTTTACTTAATTTAGTATTATTTTTAATATTGTCCCAAAGTTCCAATGTTTCTAATGATTTTATCCCTAAATCGATTCTAAACCAACTAATTGGAAACAATAACTCTCTTTGAATACCCATCTCAATTATTGTTAGATTGTCTTCATCAATATGAAGATCTGGTATTATATCTTCTTCAAAAACAATATTATCACTTAAAACATAAAGATTTGCTGCACCTCGAGAAGTACAGACAATTCCTGTTGCAAATCCATTAGCAAACCTTAAAATATTCGCCAAATCTTCCAATTTATTTCCTTTGAGATGAAGGTTCTTCTTTTTTCTTCCTTGAAATTCTATTTTTATTCTATGTGCTCCTTTTGCATCAGACGTCAGTTTTGGAAATAAATCTTTATCCCTTGTTTTCTTATGAGCTTCTAATAGTTTGTTTATAATTTCATAATCTAATTTAAGTCCAGGAATAACTGTGTTTTGATTAAGAAATGCATCTACTTCAAAATCTGCTATACCGTAAAAGACTTTTTCATTGTTTATTATTTTGTAAATAGTCTCTACAATTGTTTTAACTAAAGCTTCTGGATCTTCCCGAACCGAATCAAATTCTTTAGTCTCGAAAGTGTCAATTTGATCTTCTAAACCTTCTTCTTGATAAAAAGCCCCCCAACTAAGCTCACTAAAGATTACACCTTCTGAATATAGATTATGAAACGCATCAATGCTTAAAATGCTTTTACTTCCTCCCAATTCCACTCCTAATTTAGATCCAGAAGCCAATATAGCGGAGGGTGGATTAATAAATTCTATCGACAAAGAAAACTCACGTTTATGTAATAATATTTGTACTTATCTAATATTACTTTTTGAAGTAGTTTAATAATTATAGATAGAATTTATATATATAATTAGTGAAATAATTAGAAATATTGGAACTTTAAATTTCACTTTTTAACTTTAAGATCTAATTTCTTCCGGTAATTAGAATATTTTGCCAAAACTGAGAAGCATTTTACCGGCATATCCCATAGATCAAAAATAGGAATATTTGAGTTAATAAATTCTCGAACCCATGGATTGGAATATCCTTGTGGACCTATGTATAAAACAGGAACCTTCTTTTTCTTCACTAGTCTCTGTATAGGTTTTAAATAAATCCCCTTCATCATGTCATTTGATATTTCAAACTCCTCGTAGGTTTCACCACCAGAATTCTTTATTATGTCTAAAACTTCCTGAAACCCAAATACAGCATAAATGATAATTCCATCAATTTCACCAGAATTAATCATTAATTTTGGAATTTTGATATAAAGATTATATTGATTGAATTGAAAAGTTATATCTAAGGGATTGTCTATATTTGCAACAGGTGGGACATATTGCTTTAGCTTTTCTTTTAATTCTTCTGAAAATTCCGGCACTTCTAAATCAATTTTTTCGGCTACTTTTGCCATCATAGCACCGCAACCCCCTGAATCAGTTATTATTCCTATTCTATTACCATTAGGGATAATGTTGTATGAGAATGTTCTTATGTAATAGAAAAATTCTTTAATAGAATCTGTAGAAATTATTCCTGTTTCTTTAAAGACAGTTTCAAATATTTTATCATCTCCAGCAATAGAACCTGTGTGTCCCATGATTGAACGTGAAGCAGCCTCTGTTCCTCCTGCATATATAGCTACAATTGGCTTATGTGGAGTTATTTCTTTTACTTTTTTTATAAATTCTTTCCCTCTCTTAATTTCTTCTATATAAAGTCCAATTACATCTGTTTGAGGATCGTCTTTAAGATAATCTAAAAAATCAACTAAATCTATATTTTCTTCATTTCCTATAGATAGAGATTTCCCTATTTTTACTCCAATATGATTACAAAACCAAAAAGCATGAGATGCAACTGTGCCAGAATGAGCAATAATTGAGATATTTCCTCGTACTGGAGTTTCATAAATCCACATAGTATTAAAACATATATTTTCAAATTCCGGATATTTATAAAATGCGTTATAGACACCCAAACAGTTTGGACCGATATATCTAATGCCATATTTTTTGGCAATATCACGTATCTTTTGAGATAGATCAATACCCTCATTTCCAAACTCTCGAAAACCACCAGATACAATGATTACGCGCATAATCCCCTTTTCTCCGCATTCCTCTAAAACTGTTGGGACCTTATTAGGCCTTAATATGATAAAAGCTAGGTCCGGAACTTCTGGAAGGTTTAATATTGATTTATAAGCTTTTAAGCCTTGAATTTCCTCTAACTTAGGATGAATTGGATAAATTTTTTCCTTGGGAAATCCACCAAAAATTACATTTCGAAGCATCATGGCACCCATATTATCCAAAAAGGAATTAGATGCTCCAAAAACAGCAATACTCTCTGGATTCAAAAAGCGATGAAGAAAATGTTTATCTAGATTTTTCCTATTTAATTCAGTCATAATACTATTTATCTGTTTTCTTGATTATTTATGTTAATTTAAATAAAAATTTGAATACAACTACTTTTTAATATTAAATAAAATAATTAGTTAAAGCAAATTAATACAAAAATTTGTTCCGATATTCAGCATATCGACATAAAATGTTAATACATTTAGTAATGTCATCCCACATACTAAAAATGGGGACATCATGTTCTATGAATTTTTGCATCCAAGGATATCTATAAGGATACGGTCCAGCAAAAAACACTGGTATTGAATATTTCTTCATTAATCTTTTTATTGATTTTAAACCAACATTTTCAAAAATCTC
>JBHLLJ010000039.1:0-23860 GCA_048885705.1 Candidatus Hermodarchaeota archaeon
AATCCATTTGTGAGGGAATCCAATCATCCCTATTACTAATCCGGTTTCATAATCAATGATTAAAATCGAATCAGTAAATAGATTACTTACGATGATGTTCCCACCATTTAACATGTCTGCATCATACGGATTTGCCAACCAAGGTGATTTTATTTCTTTAACGATTTTTTGAGAATTCAGATCGTATATTAATAAGCGATTATTTCCAGAATCAGTTATCAATCTCATATTGTTCCCAATATCATCACAATCTCTAGCAAATCTAAACTTACCGTATGGAAATTCTAACTTTAATTCCCAAACTACTTTCTTAGTTGTTGTATTAACCTCAATTATTCTATCATTTCCTGTATCACATATTAAAGTATTTCCATTATCATAACGATCGGGATTATGTTGATGATTGAGAATTGTTAAATTTGATGGTTGGCCATACCACCAGATAATCTCTTTGGTATCACTATAATTTACTTCAATCACTAGATTAAAATTATTTAAAGATATCAATACCGAATCAAAATTTCTTCCAAATTTTGACCCATTAATTAAGTCCACGTCATTTAGATGTGTCCATGAACTTATAAGCGATGACTGGCCTTCTAAAAATGAGAGGTCAGTCCAGCCCTGATCAAGACTAAATTTCGTCCAATTTATATCTGTACTATTTAAAGCATTCCAACTCCATAATATTTTAGAAGGATTGTTTATGTCCACTTCAATAACTCTGTTCTTCGCTGTATCAGCCATAAGAATATTACCATTTGGTAAAATATCACTATCATGTAAGAAATAATAATTTTCATGGCTTTTCCATTTTATATTTCCACTTTGATCTACAATTACAATATCTCCCCATATAGATGATACTAAATAGCATCCTGCATACTCCCCATTTGAAATATAGTCTACATCAGAAGGACTATTAAAAGGCATAAAATTCGGTACAATAGCGTAAAATATTATTGATAAGAATGAAAATACAACGACCAAACCGATTAATAATCCTTTTATACTCACTTTCATGGCTATTCGAATCATTAAGTTATTCAAAAACCAATATAAAATGTTATACTGGCACTAATTATAAAAATTACAATAAATACAAAAGAAAATCTTAATGTAAATCTCCAAACATTTTCTTTATCAGGAACTAATGTAGGAAATTTCTTTCTTAAAAATAGTATAATAAGAGTCATTAAAACATGAATAAATGAAATATATGCGAAAATAACAGTATTTATAAATAATCCACGCAAGAGATAATGAACATTAAAACTTCCGATATAAAACAAAATACGTTGAATAAAGTAATGAGTAATACCCCCTATTATTCCAAAAAATATTTTTAACCAAAAAAGGAAAATCGTAGGTAGATTTTTATCAATAAGCAATTTTGTGTCTTTATTATTCTTAGTTTCTTTCATTTTTAAACCAAATTTAGAAAAAATAACCTTTTAAATAGTATAACAGCACATATTTCTATATTAAACTTAAGAATATATAATTCTATAATTAACAGAAAAGGAAAAAAAATGGTTAGTATTAATGCTATTAAGGAAAAATTATGGCTTATTTCTATTATTGCAGGGATATTAGGAATTATCACAATCTTTACTCCTGTTTGGGGCTATTTATATGGAAGTTATTTTGGTGCTGGTTGGCTATGGGCTTTGTATATCGAAAACGGAGAACCTAGCCTTATTCCTTTTGACGAACCAATCGTTCCTTTAGGTATTGCTACAATGCTAATTATTGCTGTTGGGGCATGTCTATTACTAGTTGGGGGGATTCTTGCAAAGAAAAGAGATAAAGGGATTAATCTTTTTTATCTAATTGGAGGAATTCTGCCACTTGTTGGAATTATTATATATATGGCAGGGGTAGCATCATTTTATTCCGGTTGGTGGACATTTTATTCCGTACATGTTGGTACAATTCTCGCCTACATCGCTGGGGGACTAGGAATAACTGCTGGAGTAATAGGTATCATGGAAAAACGAAAATCATAGAAAATCATTATATACTAAACAATATAAATTCTTTTTTTATCTTTAATTCTAAATCTTTAATTTTTTGTAAATCTCTTGCTTTTTTATTTTATTATTGTATTATTTTAAATACTTAATAGTATCATATTTAATCATTAAATTTAAGAAATTCATCATATAATTTTAAAAAAAAAAGTAGAATAAGATGGTTGATTTTAGTAATATCAAGGAAAATTTATGGGTTGTATCATTAGTAGCAGGTATAATAGGTGTTATTACACTTTTTATTCCTGCTTGGGGATGGACATCAGGGGGATCTTGGTCAATTGTATGGTTATGGAATTTATATATAAACGATGGAAATCCTAACTTTATCGATTTAGACGAACCTCTGTTTGCAATAGGGATAGTCTCAACATTAATTATCGCTATAGGCGCTGTGTTATTACTCTTTGGAGGCGTTTTTACCAAAATAAAAGATAGAGAAATTAATCTACTTTATCTTATTGGAGGAATTTTAACAATTGTTGGAATAATAACTTTTATTGCAGGTGCAGCAGGTGTATATGGCGGGTTTTGGACAATCTATTACATAAATGTTGCAGGTATTCTCCCTTTCATCGCTGGGGGATTAGGAATAGCTGCAGGAGTATTTGGTATAATAGAAAAACGAAAAGAATAGAAAATTTTATTATTTTAAATACCACAAATTCCTTTTTTTTTAATGAGATTCTTTGGTTTTATTTAACTATTTTATTATTATATTAGATTGCAAACCACAAAATATTAATTTTTAAATACATTTAATCAACTACTAAACTTAGTTAAATTTTACTATTCTTACGTGGAAGTTCTTATGTTCAAACTATACACAATTGAAGGAAAAATCGAAATACCTCCGTTTCTTTTTGGACAAGAAAAAGATGTAAGTGCAAGGATAATCCTTTCGGAAGATTATGAGGGTATTATCACTCGAGATTATGGATTTATAATTGCTGTTGTAGATGTTCTTAATGTTGGAAAAGGTATAATCATTCCTGGAAATGCAAATACTTTTCATGAAGTAGAGTTCACTATTCTAACATTCAAACCAACTGTTTCCGAAGTGGTCGAAGGAACTGTCGTAGAAATTGTTGATTTTGGTTCATTTGTCCGTTTGGGTCCATTAGATGGTTTAGTGCATGTATCACAAATTTGCGATGACTATATTTCTTATGAACAAGTTGGAAATCGGTTTATTGGTAAAGAAACCGGTAAAATTTTAGAAGTAAATGACCAAGTAAGGGCTAAAATTATTGCAGTCTCATTAGGTACAGGCAGAAGTGGAAAACTTGGCTTAACAATGAGACAAAAGTTCCTTGGTAAGGAAGATTGGATCAAAGAAGATATCGAAGAAGCATTTGCTGAAAAGGAAGGGAAAAAATTAGGATCTGATGAAGAAGAAAATAATTAAAAATAATAATTAATAAGAAAGGGAATAAAAATGAAAGAGAAAGCTTGTAAAAATTGCCACTTAATCACTAAAAATGAAACTATTTGCCCGAAATGCAAAACACATACTCTAAGTGAAGATTTTACGGGAGAGGTTATTATAATTAACCCTCAAGAATCTAAGTTCGCTGAATACCTAAAGATTCATTTCCCAGGTAAGTATGCATTGCGAGTGCGCTAAAATTTTAATAATTTAGTCATTACTTTTATAGTTTATCTGATTTCATATCTTGATTTTAATGGATGTTAATTTAAGAATTCCTCAAGATCAAAGGTATCTATTTTCTGAACCTCTTGATATATTAATTGCTGGATCTCGAGAGGAAACAATACCTCAAGTGGAAAATATTTTTCAAGAACAATTGGCTCCTGGAATAAAAATAAACTTTTACATTGTTGGAGATATTGTAGCTAAAGACTTTTTAACAAATCAATTTCTTAAAAACTTCGTAAAAATTTGCATAGTTGATGAAAAAACTCAAAGAAATCATATAAATTTGAACTTCGAAGAATTTTTTGAACAGACACTTAAATTTCAAAATCCTGAAGGAACAATTAATAAGGATTGTTGGAACCTCTTTAGAGAGGTCATTATTTCGGACAAAAGGACTTTAATCAAAATCACCAACGGAGAAGAGGATCTATTAATACTTCCTCTCGTGCTTGAAATTCCTATATTAAAAGGAGTAAAAAATTTCTGTTTTTATGGTCAACCACCAATTACTGACTCTAACTTTATAATTCCAGAAGGGATCGTAATTGTTGATGTTGATAAAAACATCCAAGAAAAAGTTAAAAAGGTTATATCAATAATGGAAAGGTTCTAAATATTTAGTTTCAATTTCATAATTATAATTTAACTCTTTCCTATAATAAAAAGCAAAATTTTATTTTTTATCTACTCTTTTGAATTTTATAAAATAGTAAAAATCATTACTTAATAGATGTTATAAAAGTTTATCTGTTGAAAATGTCGTTAAATATAGAAATACTAGAAGAGAAGAAAAACTCGTTAATAGATAGAACAGAAATTAAATTTAGAATCAATAATTTTGGACAAAGCACTCCAAACAGATTAGACGTTAAGAAAAAAATTGCAGCAATGCAAGGGAGCGATGAGAAATTAACTATAATTAAAAAATTAAGTACTCATTTTGGAGCATCTTACACTATTGGATTAGTTTATATATATAAAGATACTAAAGAATTACAATACTTTGAACCCTTCCATATTCAAGTACGTAATCTTGATAAGGAAAAAAGAACCCAAATCACTCAATTAAAAAAAAGAAAAGAGCCTTATAAACATCTATTTGAATATTAAATATATGAATAAGATTGAAATGACTTCCTCTGATTATTATAAAGTTGAAGGAAATAAGTTGGTTAGAACTCATAGAACATGCCCTAAATGTGGTCCAAGTTTTTTCCTTGCTAACCATTACGACAGATGGTCATGCGGGAATTGTGGTTATACTGTATTTAAACGGAAAGGTGTCCCAAAAGCTAAAACTACAAGACGTACACCTAGAAAACGTCAAAAGGCATAGAGAGATTTATTTTTAAAGGTTACATTTAATTGCAAAAATAAATTTAAGTTGTGTATTTGATTCTTATTCATTTTTTTGTGAAATGTAGTAGTTAAAAATTGATTATTTGGCGAAGTTAGTGAGAAAATTATGTTTAGGTATTGAATCGACTGCACATACTTTTTCAGTGGGAATCATTGATTTCGGTGGATATGTATACAGTTTAATAAATGATGTTTATATTCCTGATAAAGGAGGTCTCCACCCTGCTTTAGTAAGAGAACAACACTTAAACAATTTTATGAACATCATAAATAAAGCTCTACTAGAAGCACAGATCTCAATTAAAGAAATTAATTTAATAGCGTTTAGTCAAAGTCCTGGTTTAGGGCCTGTTTTAAGGATCGGTGCCTTAGTAGCAAGAATGCTGAGTCAACTCTTAAATATTCCTATTGTTGGAGTGAATCACTGTATAGCACACATAGAAATTGGTAGATTAATGTGTAATATTAAAGATCCCTTAACCTTGTACGTTAGTGGAGGGAATACTATTGTAAGTGCATATGAATCTAGTCGATACCAAATATTTGGAGAAACGCTTGATTTAGCAATTGGAAATATGATTGACTCTTTTGCTAGAGACGCTGGTTTACAACATCCAGGTGGTCCGAAGATAGAAAAAATTGCTTATGAATCTAAAAAAAAATATCTTCCATTACCATATATAGTAAAAGGTATGGATTTATCATTTTCTGGTCTTTATACCGCTGCAAAATATATGCTTCAATCTGAGGAATATGGTCAAAAATATAATTTAGGCGATATTGCATATTCTTTACAAGAAACGTCTTTTGGAATGTTAACAGAAGTAACCGAAAGAGCGTTAGCTCATACGGAAAAAAAGGAGGTTCTTCTCACTGGGGGTGTCGCTGCAAACAAAAGGTTACAGTTCATGATAGAATATATCAGTAGGGAGCATGATGCAAGATTTGAGGTTGTACCATTAAAATATGCAGGTGACAATGGAGCAATGATAGGTTGGACAGGTATTTTAAGATATCAAACAGAGGGAGGCCATAAACTCTCTGAAACTATTATTAAGCCAAAAGAGAGAATGGACCAGATTACTATCCCATGGAGGTCATAAATATTGTTGAGTTCTGATATTAAGATGGAAAAATTGATACGAAAAGGTGCAGAGGCAAATCTATATTATGGTCATTGGTTCGGAAAAGAAGCTATATTTAAGTATAGAATTCCAAAAAAATATCGAATAGAAAAATTAGACAAGAGAATAAGAATAGAAAGAACTTTAAATGAAGCTCGTGCTTTAATAAAAGTAAAAAATTATGGAATTAATGTTCCCACTGTTTTTGATCTAGATACAGTGAATTCAATAATCACTATGAAATACATTCAAGGAACTAAGTTAAAAGAAATTCTTCCCAAATTAGATGATAGTAAAAAGAAATATTATTTTATTGAAATAGGTAAGATTATAGCCAATTTGCATAAAAATGGACATATTCATGGTGATATTACTACAAGTAATATAATAATAACTCCAGAAGAAAGTACATTCCTCATAGATTTTGGATTACATGAATATTCTGATACAATAGAGGATAAAAGTGTTGACCTTCATCTCTTTAAAAGAGTTTTAATCTCATCCCATGGTCAAGATTATAAACATTGCTTTGATGCATTTATTGAAGGGTATATATCAGAATATAAGAAGAATGACTCAAATGATTGGAAAGATATAATTAAGAACATAGATGCAATTGAAAGTCGCGGAAGATATATAAAATCAGTAGAACGATTATAATAATATGTAATTTACGCTTAAATTTATCCTGAAGGAGATCATCCCAATTTTATAAAATATTTTCAACTAGACTATTAATTTATTATACAAAATGTTCATCTAAATAATTAAACAATCAAAATAATTTATATCTAAGGCAGATTGCTTTAAATAGCTTTAAATACTCCAGCAATCTTTATATAGATACTTAACTTATAATATTATATTGGAAAAGAGTGAATAATTAAGGGCAAAGAATATATCTTCTTTCTAATTCACTTTTATCATTAGAAATAAGAGAATTTTGGAAATAGAAATTCTTGGAGTAAAGTAAATGGCAGATAACGATGATAAGAAAAAAAAGAAGAAAATGGTAAATATAACCATTAATTTGCCTGATATTTATGACGAAAATATTAAAAAACTTATTGGTATGAAGATTGTTGCCTCAAGGTCAGAAGCGATTCGGACTGCCTTACGCGATTTCCTTCATACAGAGTATAATAATCTTAAATTACTAGGTTATTTTGAGGAGACCCCTTAAGCTTTTTCTTTTTATCTATACCCACTAAATGAAAATTTATATCATTAAATTACTTCTTTTTAGTATATTATTCTGAACTACATAATGATTTAGAATGCTTTTATATAATGTTGCTGAGAATGGAGCTCTAAGAAAGGTTAATAAAGTAGATTTTAATGAAAGCAAGGTATTTTTAATTGATGATTTTAAAACCTTGTATTTATGGATTGGATCAAAAGCTTCAAAAAAAAAAAAAGAATTAAGCATAAAAAAAATCGAAAAATTAAAAGAACAGAAAGAAAAACATGTTAAGATCCAAATTCTTAAACAAAATCAAGAATTTGGGTCATTTTTAGCAATTATGGATTTATTAAAGAAAGGCTTAGAATCTGGTACTGTGTTTGAAAAAAGACCTGAATTAAAAATTCGATTCAAGGACACTCAAGAGCTTATCGAAGCCGGCATAGATCCAGATTTTGAAGGTGAAATTACAATTGCTGCTCATAATATTGGCCAAAAAAATCACTCTTATGAGGATTTGTGTAGAAAACTTGCCGAAATACAAATGAAATTTATAAAAAAGGATGTTTCTGAAAAGGATATAGAGAAAAAAGCAGAGGAAATATACAAATCTTCATCCACTTACGAAGAACTTTGCTGGTTGATCGCCGAATTGAGTGCATTATTGAAAAAAAACCTTTAAAATCAATTAGTTGCTCTACATTTTATTGTAAGAGGAGTGTGACTATTGTCAAAAGTAATATACTTATCAATCAACTTATTTACAGCTTTAATGTAACAACCACGCTCACCCACTGCAATATGGTAAATATTTAATTGTCTTAAAAAGCAAATTGATATTTCATATTTTCCTTTTACTTTATTTATTTCGATTTCAATATCATCAATACATAAATCTGGAAATAAATTGAAAATTAGATTTATTAGAATATTATCAAATCGAATTATCATAACCTTTTTGCTACTTATGTTATGTCTGATTGAATTTAGATAAGTTGTTGCCTGAAAATACTTATCTTGCCTTATAAAGAAGAATATGAAATCTATATATTCAATTTTGATGAGAATTATATATGATGGGTCTATTTGCGTTTTATCATAGAAATAACTATGGAGTTTAAGCTCATAATTTGAATATTTTGGGGGTTTGAATGTGATTTGCTGATAAAGAATTAAATCATCTAGAATTGTGTAAAACATATACAAAATATCACAGAACAAATTTATAAACTCCTATGAAATTGACGTTATTAAATAACCATACTTACTCCAAGAGCATTTGAAATTAAGGTAGCAAAGAATATCTGAATTATAGTGAACGATATTAGAACAACTGGATAAAAGGGTTTTATATTTTGAAAAATCTTTGTATTCAATAGAATAACTAACAAAAAAACCATATACATTAATATACCTGAAGGAAAGAATGAAAGTTTTTGTGTCATTAACATCAAGCTGATCATCAATATAGCTGCTATCACCATTATTAACCTATTCTTGTGTTTAATGAAGTTTAGTTTTGGATAAATTACTTTTCTAAGTAAGATCTCAATCGAGAAAAATAGAGGGAATATAAGATAGCCTAAGAGAAAATCAATAATAAAGTTAGAAGGCCATACGAAACTAAAAGGGTAATAGAATGAGAAGATCATATATATAATTATGAAATAAATTACAGAACTCATCATAAATATTACATATTTTAACTTGAATTGTGTTTTCATAATCTTCCTTAAATTAATTCCATATTTCATTCCTTTATAATTCTTAAAGTGATTAAATAAGATTTTGATTGCAAAAATAAAGATGAACATCAATGAGCTATAAAGAAAACCAATTGTGCCAAAAATCTTCTCAAATATTAACCAATTCATTATGAAGCCTGTTATATAGAATATGATTTTAGTAGATTGCTTCAATTTATATGATTTATTAATTGGTGTATTATCACTAATTGAAATTAACTCCTCAAATTTTTCCTTTTTTCTGAAAAAGATTCTACTTGCCACAGAAATTAAAGAAATAACCATAGTGAATATTAAAAAAATATTCAAAAATATTAACACATAATTTAGATAAAACGTAATAATGATGGGTCCATTTATAATTAAGGAGTTAAAGAAATGATGTTCAAACCAATTAATTGATTTAATGAGAACATCATTAGAGAATAATTGATGGGCTCCTCCTAATAAAAATCCAGAAACAGGAATCAAACTACAATTTGTTAATTCTTTTGCTATTAAAGCATTATCAGAGAAGTCTAATGCTTCATCATTAACATGGTGAATAATTAATAAATTTTGAGAGTTTTGTTCATTCAATAAATTTACTGGGATATAATTAACATTGAAATTTTCATTAAATCCATATTTAGGAGGAACAAAATTTACTAACGGCGCTAAGGCAACAGTGACTTTGAAACGAGGATCTAGGGCTTGATTCATAAGAACAACCATTCCCCCGAGTGAATGTCCAATCAAACCAATTTGAGAAATATTGACTGTCGAATAAAATGGTAATTTTTCTAACGTATCTAAAAGTCTAGAACAATCTTGAGCTAATGCAGGAATACCTGTGTCAGGATCTATATTATTTATGTTACCACCACTCTCACCATGACCTTGATAATCAAGAGCGGCAACATAAAACCCTCTTTTAGTAAGTTCAATCGGTATTCTAAGGTCAAAATCTCGTTTTAAACCAATACCATGACAATAAATTACAAGTGGTTTCTGTTCTTGGAATTCTAATGCTTTTGAAGGATAATATAAATTCGAATAAAGAGTAACTCCAGCTGATTCAAATTGAACCCTCTCATATTTCTCATAACTTATCAATTTATTAAAATGTAAAAATGAAAGACTAAAAATCAAAATCAATATGAAAACTAATATTTTCCTAAGATCTGAATGATCTTTTTTGGTCATTTCACCAACTATAATACATTCAGGTTCATCCAATACTGTAGTATTTTTTTTTGGGATAATTTTTATCACCTATTTAAGTTTCAAACTTTATGAAACCACAATAGAAAAATAAATATTATACTATTTAAATGTTTTCATACTTTTTGAAATTTAAGAAGATATCGAGATTTATAATGTTAAAAAAAATACAGATTGGGGTTCTAATATGAGCATGTTCACCAATAAAAAAAATTAACAATAGGCAATTAATGGCATAAAGTAGAAAGAATTTGCTGTAGTTGCTGATGAAGTAAGAAAATTATCTGAAGAATCTAAAAAAGCAGTTGATATTACAAAAGATAAAATTGATATAATAGTTAATCTTATTAACTCAGCATCCAATTCAATAACGGGGATAAATTCATCCAATGAGCAACAATCCGCTTCAATGGAAGAGATTTCATCAACCGCAAATAAATTAGGAACTCTAGCAGAAGATTTAAAAAATTGACTGATAAAATTTAAAGTTTAAAAAGTTAATTTTTAAAAATGAGAATTTTTATAGAATAATATTGAATATCTAATAATTCTTAACGGCGACCTCGAATTTTTCGTGCTTCTCTTTCTACTTCCCTTAATATTACAATATCATTCATTTTAACCGGTCCTTTTACATTTCGAGTTAAAATTCGGTTTTTATCTGGTCCTTCAAGAATGCGTACTTTGATCTGTGTAATTTCTCCAGTAAGCCCCGTTCTTCCAATAATTTGAATAACTTGCGCTGGAATGGATGAGTCTTGGACTGAAGCTCCTTTTGATTTGTCTAATTTAACCACATATATTCACCAAATTCATACTTTTTATTTTTTTATTTCCTCTAATTTCTTGATAACCTCATTTAAAACACCATCATTTCCAGTTCCTGCATTTTCAACAGCAATAGCACTTGAAGAAACATTAATTCTGACTGTGTTTCCAAGTTCTTTTTTAGTAGAAAGATAACCATAAGGAATACCTTTTTCTTCGCAAAGTAGTGGAATATGAAAAAGAATCTCTGGTGGACTGACATCTTCTGCCATAACGATTAGTTTCGCTTGAACGCGTTCAATTGATTTAGTGACCTCATTCATTCCTTTTCGAATTTTTGAATCTCTTGTTTCTGCTATTTGACCTAAAGTGTTCTTAATTTGAGTCTTTAATTTATCGGGAATTTTAAATTTAACATATGAAATTTTCAATCATCTCCTTCAAATATATTTAGTTTTAGATATATTTTCATAAATCATCGAGATAGTATGAAAACAGTAGTAAAGGATATTAAATAAAATTTTTCCTTTAGAGAAAAAATAAATATTTTCAGATCTCTTCTTTTCTGGGAAAGGAGTTAAACAAACCAATTGGATTCGAGAAATGCATATGATTTATGAACCAGTTCTCTTTTTCTTTGGTAAGAACTACAGTAATTCTTAAGGGACAAATAAATTCTTCACCTTTAACTTTTTCAACGAAATTTAAGCTACTTAATCTAAGAATATCTGCCATTTTTACGTTCTCTAATATTTTTTCATTTTCGAGAATGCTTTTAATCCTTTTAAGAGCAATTTCATTTAGGTATTTTTCACTATGTTTTAACTTAAGATCAGCAAACATAAAGACCCACGCCATTTCTCCATTAACATGAATATCAGAGGTATTGATATCAAATGTAACATCACCCCAATATTTCCAATCCCATAAAAAAAGTTCTTTTGCTTTCTCAAAACCTCGAAAATCTCCCCCTTGTCCAGTACCTATTATCAAGGAAGAATCATTTGAAGAGTATATATTCATGAAAGTGTCTAAATAATCGGGATCTCTTTTTCTATATCCTTCTTGAAGTACCTGTAATAGGTTTTTTATTTTTTCCACATTCGCTTTCATTATTAATCAACAAATATATTTGGAATATAATTGCATTTAAATTACAAGGTTTCCTGATTTTTTGAAGTTTCTTATTTTTTTTATATCTACTTATACTAATAAAAATACAGATCATCCACAATATCAAGCCGATATGTAGTATAACATTTTCGGAAAACCAAACCCCATATTCCCAGAGAGCCGAAGATGCATTTTAATTTATAGAGAATTATATAAAGAGTTTGAATTTAATAAGATCTATTGAAGTCGAGGAAACTTCAAGAGCTCATCTATTAAATCTACATGACCTCTGCTTAGGAAGCCTATTTGCTTGCTAATTTACAATCATGCGTTTACAGCAGAATCGCTCAATTCCCAACTCTTTAAAAGCTTTTTCTGAAGTTTCACCTTTTTCTAACATTTCGAGGTAAGGTTTGTATACATGGGCGATGAGTTTCCCACAACTAAAGCAACGGATTGGTATAATAACAGTTAATCTCCTCCTTAATTTAAGTTATTTTATTTTAAGATAGATATATCTTTATTAATTATAAAATAGCAAATGATTAAGCTAAAAAAAATTTTACTATTTGAAAATAAAACTTGATTGATGAATAATATCTCGACATTTTTATCTCTTTAAGATCTAAAGAAAAGAAATCATTTTTTTTCGATTCTAAGAAGTAAAAATATAAAAATCACTTCAGTTCTTGCATTAGGTATTATAACAAAAGAAATAATTCAAAAATAGTTATTGTTTCCCGTAATGGGCAGTCCATCTTGTTTTTCTTGCTTTTTTCTTATAATCTAGCAATGCTTTTCGGCACTTATTAGTACAGAAATTTAAAACTATCCCATCTTTTTTCACAAACATTAAACCTTTACCTATTGGGATATCAAAACCGCAGAAACTGCATTTTTTCACTTTAACCATAAAAGATTACCCTAGAATTTTTTTAATCTCATTCTTTCTTAAAAAGTTCAGCTTCTCCGTATTTCACAATCTTCAAATTAATCAATGTCATATCATGAGTTACTTCATTACCGCGAACGGTTTTTCTTTTCTTTTGGCCCTTCCTTTTGGGCTTATATCCAATACCCTTCTTTGAAACAAGAATTCTTTTTTTTACTGGACCATGAACACCCTTTCTCATTGGAAATCCACTTGAATCGCAACCTCCAGTAATTACAAATTCATAATTTGGAAATCCTATTACTCCTCCTTTAATAGTGTCTCCGATTTTCATCCCATCAAATCGAAATTTCTTCTCATCAATTTCAATGATCTTAGATAATCCTTTTCCGGGACCTTCAGCCCCACCGCTGATGTTTAATTTATAGACTATTTTTTCAGAACTCACGATGCATCAATATCGAACTTAAAAAAGCAAGATTAACTTCTAAAATGTATATTTTCATAAAAATTTTATGGATATTTCTAAATAAACAATGTGTTAATAGTAGTCTTCAAATTTAGAATGAAAATAATGATCTCTAGACACTTTTTTGTATGAACATTGATAATGAAATTTATTTTAAGGGATTACCTATTAAAATTATATAAGAAATTAATGGATATTCCTGTATGCAAATATTTGAAGTTATTGAATTATCAGAATTCCCCTACATGGAAACTAAAGAAGTAACTCAAGGACAAGTTGTAAGTGATATTTTGAATGAAAAAAACAATCAAATTGTATACTTACTTGTAGATCATGATACTAAGAGGATATGGGCATATAATGGATCAAAAAGTTCATTAAAAACCCAGATTTATGGTGGAATCTTAGCGGGAATGTTAAGGAAACAATTACGACTATTTTATAGGGTTTATCCACTTAATATGTATTCAAGAGAATCTAGAGAATTTCAAGAGCTACTTGAAAAACCAATTGGTGGAGGAAGAGCTAATCCAATCGAAAAAAAAGATTTTTCAGAAACTACTCCAGATAAGAATATTATGGAGATTTCGATTTCAAACCCAAAAATAAATAAAGCTATAGAGGATATTAATGAACTCCCTAATCCAGATAATCTTCTAAGGAGATTCATGATAATAGGAGGATCAATATTTACTGATGAAGAAATCACTGAATCTTTTCTAAAAGATGAAAAAACGAGAATAAAGA
The DNA here is from genome assembly GCA_048885705.1 of Candidatus Hermodarchaeota archaeon. Classification (GTDB taxonomy): domain Archaea; phylum Asgardarchaeota; class Lokiarchaeia; order Sigyniarchaeales; family SOKP01; genus Loki-b32. The sequence continues at coordinate 14,297 of JBHLLJ010000039.1, forward strand.
CTATTAAACTAGGAAGACTAAATAATGGTTTTACTTTTTTTCAAGATCATAATTATTCTACTCGATTAATCATAAAAGAAAGAAATGTTCAAGGAATTGAGTTATTTATTCCTAAAGATGATAAATCTCCTACCTATAAAATTGATATCCCTGTTATTCATGAAGATAAATTTAGTAAACCTGGTTCTATGGACTCATTGATTAAAGCGTTTCAAATCCCAAAACAAATTAAGTTTCCCAAACAAACTGAAAAAGAAACTCAAGAAAACAATCGTCATACTCAAAATGATTCTACTCATTAATCCTAGAACTTCAAAACCTTCAGATACTCGCACACAATTTTTTAGAGAGCCCAATTTAGGAATACTTTACCTAGTTGCAATATTAGATTCAAATGATATTCCAGTAGATATTTTAGATCTTGAACAATTTATAGATTTAAATGATAATGAGTTAAAAGAGTTAATCGAAGAAAAAATAAGCAATTATAAGATATTTGGAATTACTTCTCTCACAAACACCTTTCATCTTGCATTAGATATAGTAAGAATCATAAAAAATCAAGATAAAGAGAGTTACACAATTTTAGGTGGGCCACATGTCTCATTCAAATATAAAGATATTTTAGTACATGATAAAAAGACTGAAAATTTAATCGATTACATTTGTATAGGGGAAGCTGAAAATTCTTTTCTGCAATTGGTTAAGATACTTTCATCAGTAGTATTAAATAAAAAAAAATTAAGAAATTTAGAAGCTCAGCTAAAAGCTATAAGTGGTCTAGCTTTTATCGATTCTAAAGAAAATTTAGTTGTTAATCCTAATATAGATAATATCAAATTAGAGAATTTACCTTTACCTGCTAGGTATAAATTGTCTCAAGAGCGCTACTATTATACAGTAGCTAATGTAATAGTCAATAGAGGATGCCCAAATCAGTGCTCTTTTTGCTCGAGACAAAATCTTTTCAAAACACTAAGAATTAGAACGATTGAATCAATTCTAAGGGAGATTAGAGATATTCAATCTTTACAAACGTATAATCATATTAATTTTTACGATAATATCAATATTAATAAAGAATTCTTCAGAAATTTCTGTAATGCTTTTATTGAAAATAGTATAAAAATTCCTTGGGGTTGTGAACTCCGCGTAGATACAATTACTTATGAAGAAGCTCGATTATTGAAAGAAGCAGGATGTCGATTGGTAGCAACTGGAATAGAATCTGCAAATACAAAAGTTCTGAAAAAAAATTTTAAATATCAAGATCCAGAACAAGTCAGAAACGGTGTTATAAATCTAAAAAAGAATAATATTGCTATTCAAGCTTACTTTGTATTGGGGTTACCCGGAGAAACTGAAAAGAGCTTTTCTGAAACAGTTGAATATATAAAATCCTTGCCATTAGATGAAAATGACGAATTAAATTATTTTGTTGCAACTCCCTACCCTGGGTCTCGTTTATGGGATGAAAAAGAGCATTTTCAAATAAAAATTCTCGAAGAAAACTTTGCTAAATATGATTGCAATCACGTTATATTCGAGACCAAAGAATTAAATAAAGAAAAATTAGATGTACTATATAGCTATGCAAAAAGTATTGAAAAAGAATACTCGCGGGAAATATAAATCAAATCAATAATCTATAATGGTGTATATCAATCCCAAGTGATTTTACAGAGCAAATTATTCACATTATTAAATCTATACCAAAAGGATACGTTCTTACTTATGGATTTATAGCGAAATTAGCTGGTAATCCAAGAGCTGCTAGACAAGTCTCATGGATTCTACATTCATCCTCTAAAAAATACAATTTGCCATGGCACCGTGTTATTAGTTCAAATGGAAAAATATCACTTAAATCATTTGAGGATCGCCAGTATCAAAAAAATTTGCTTGAAAAAGAAGGGATTAAGGTATTAGAGGGATTTAAAGTGGATCTTAACAAATATTTGTGGAAAATTAATTCTACTGAAAAAATGTAAAATAAAGTTCTCGAAATTATAGATTCCGTGATCTATGGGGCAAGCAGCTTGGAAATGTCCGAAAAAATATCGAAAAAGCAATATCTTCTTTACCTTCTTGGAGCAATTTTTTAACATGCTCTAAATTTTCTTTCTGGATGATAATTTCCCTATCAAGAGACCCCGATTGTTCAATTATTTCAATTCTCGATTGAAAATGTTCGATTAATCTATTTCCATTATCTTTTTTAAAATTTCTAAAATCTTTTCTACATGCTACTACAATACTACCATAAGGCGGCTTTTTGGGATGTTTTCCCTCTGTTGTTGTATATACCACTTATATTTCACCCTTTAATCTTTAAATTATAATTTTTTATTTTGATATAAATGTCAATTCACATATATATAATTTGTGAATTCATTGGAAAAAACCTAAATTAAACAGTAATTATAAATGATCTTTCCAAATTTTTCTCAATAATTTTTTAAATTTCACTTAGGATAATTTTAATAATAGAACATTACCTCTAGAATAATGTAAATCCTTAATGATCTATTATGATTTAACACTCAGAACATATTCAAATTCTTTCAAAGTATGATAGATGTAGTATTAATAAATCCTAACCAGAGAAAAAAATTTTCACTAGGGGCATATAGAGATAAAATCAAGTTTCCTGTCCTTAGTCTATTATCCTTAGCATCTTATTTGGAAAAAGAGGGATACAAAGTATATATTCTGGATTTAAACATTAAACTATTGCGAAGTAGAAGTTTTTTAAAATTAATTAAAGAAAAAGATCCACTAATAATAGGAATTACATCAATTACTGCATCAATTTATGAAGCCTATAGATTAGCAAAAGTGATTAAATCAAATATTAACATTCCCTTAATTATTGGGGGACCACATGCTACATTTTCCGATGATAAAATCTTAAATGAATCTTCATTTGATATTGTTGTAAGGGGAGAGGGTGAAGAAACTTTTAAAGAAATTGTTGAATCTTATAAGAAAGGGAAAACCTTTGAGGATATTAAAGGAATCAGTTTTAAAAAGGATGGAAAGATCATTAGGAATGAATCTAGAAACTATATAACAAATTTGGATAGATTACCTTTTCCAGCAAGGCATTTGGTTAAGATTGAGAAATATGGAACCCACGCTTTTACCATTATGACTTCAAGGGGATGCCCTTTTAGATGTAAATTTTGCCAAGTTTCGGCAAAAGATGGTTTAAAGTGGCGACATAGATCAGCAGCTAATATTATTGAAGAGATTAAAGAATTAATAAAATTATATCCAGGAGTGAAGAAAGTAAGTGGACCAGAAGGCAAAAGACCAATATTTTTTTTTGTCGATGATAATTTTATGGTGTCTATCGAAAGAATTGAAGAAATTTGTAATAAGATCATCGAAGAGGGACTTGAAATTTATTGGGATGCCAATGCTAGAGTCGACACTATAGCGAATATCAGTGAAAATATATTGAATTTATTGAAAAAATCCGGTTGTTTACACTTATTTTTAGGTATTGAGTCAGGTTCTAAAAAAATTCTGAAATCCTACAATAAACAAATTATACTAAAGGATGCTTTAAAATCTGCTGAGAGATTAAAAAAATGGGGAATTTATTTTACTGGGGCTTTCATGTTAGGGTATAAAGAAGAACAAGAATCTGACTTAAATGCAACGATACAATTTGCCAAAAGGATGGATCCTACAACCGTAGCTTTCAGAATTTTAGTCCCCTTGCCAGGAACAAAAATTTATGAAGAATATATAAAAGAAGATTTAATCATAGACTTCAATTATGCGAATTACACCTCTGGCAAACAAATCATAAAACATAAAGAAAATTTGGAGAGATGGGTGCTAAAGTTTTATTTAATGTATTATTTAAGACTAAGAAAAAGGTATTTAGATTTAGAAATGTGGAAGATGGTATTCCAAATATATAGTTAGGTATACTTTCTACATTTTTAGCTATAAAGCATACTAAATTCAGTCTGCTATACATTCCAATCAAGGATAATTTTATTAATAAAAGATTAACTCTAGAATAATGTAGATAATCACTTTTTTATGTTATCTATAAAACACACTATTATAAATAAAAAATATCTACAAAATATACAAAAAAATAGGTTTATAGTAAAAATTAATTATTGTGATATTTATGCCTAAAACTGTTGAATACTTTATTGGAGAGGCGCTTGTTGGAGATGCAGAAGACCCAAATTTGGCTCACATTGATCTAATAATAGGCTCTAAGAATGGTCCTGTAGGAGTTTCGTTTGCAAATGCACTCAGTACTCCTTCTAAGGGACATGGAGGATTACTCGCAGGCATCCGTCCAAATCTACTTGCAAAACCAGTTTCCCTAATTGTTCCAAAAGTTACAGTTGCTAAGATGGAGGATGCAAGTAAGATTTTTGGTCCTGCTCAAGCAGCTGTTGCTAAAGGTATTGCTGATGCAGTTGAAGAAGGTCTAATTCCGATGAATAAATTAGAAGATTGGTTAATCATAGCAAGTGTATATATTCATCCTGCTGCTAATGACTACCGTAAAATTTATCAATATAACTATGGTGCTACAAAGTTAGCAATCCAAAGAGCTTTAAAGTCATATCCTCCAATTGAGAAAATATTTTATGATAAAGATAGAGCTAAGCATCCTATTGCCGGAATAAGAGTCCCAAGACTATGGAGACCACCCTATATACAAGTAGCGTTAGATCATCCTGCTTTGGAGAGACAAATGAAAGTGGTTAAGGAATTACCTAAGAGTGATCGTATTATATTAGAAGTTGGCACTCCATTTCTCAAAAAATATGGTGTAGAATCGATTAAGAAAATTCGAGAAGTTGCTAAAGATAAATTTATTGTAGCTGATTTGAAGACTTTAGACGTTGGAAAATTAGAGGTTGACTTTGCATTTGATGCTACAGCTGATGGAGTTGTAGCAAGTGGTTTAGCTTCCTCTGCTTCACTCGATAAATTTATTTTAGAAGCACAACGCCTTGGTATTCATGCCTTTGTTGATACAATGGAAGTCACAAACCCAATTGAGAAATTACAATCCTTGAGACAAATACCTGATGTTGTTATAATTCATAGAGCCATTGATGTTGAGCAATCTACTGAAGGGGATAAATCTCCTGATGCTGCACAAAAAGCTAGATGGGGTTTAGTTCCAAAAATCAAAGAAATATATGCTAGTAAAAAGAAAGCTTCAGGAAGAGATCGGGTGCTAGTTGCAGTTGCAGGAGGTATTGAACCTAGTACCGCAACATATGCGATAGATCAGGGAGCAGATATTTTAATAGTAGGAAGATTTATTGCTTCAGCGAAGGATGTTGAATTTGCAATGAGGAGAATGTTGGGTGTTCTTCCAGGTTATCAGGATATAGATCTAAAGCGCATTCATTCAGAAGATGATGATGAGAGTATAAAAAAGCCAACATGGGACTAGGATTTCCTTATTTTGGATTATCTAATCTATTTTTTTAGACTTTCTTTTTTATAATCAGAAATAAAATTTAATTAAGTATTTAACCAGTTTTTTCTAATCACATTTTACTTTAACATTAAAAATGGCTTCTTAATCTAAAGAATATCTATCCTTGTTCTAATTTGAAACCAAAACACATCATCATTTAACATAAGTTTATGGGAATATTGGTGGATTTTTGTAATTATTGGGATTGTTAGTATTACAGGGAGTATATTAATAAAGATTAAGCGCGAAAATTGAATAATATTATTGAAGTAAATATGTATTAATCATTTTTTATCTGTTTATTTGCATAAGATTAGAAGCCTTTATTAATTTCCCGTTTAATAATCTTTTTGGTTGTCTCTTACCCACAATATTTTAAAATTGTTAGCATATTAAGACTATTTGATTCTGAAATAATAAGAAATATATATAATTGAGCAGAAAAACTACTAATTCATTTTATTATAAGTTAAACTATAATAAATGTGGTTTTATAAATGAAAAGAAAGTTATTGATGGTAATTACAGTTTTCATCATTGTTGGAGTTGCTGTTGGAATTAGTCTAACTATAATGTTTTTAAAACCAACGAATGGGATTACATTTACAAAACTCACAGTAGAGAGTAATTATCTAGAAGCAGGAAAAATATTTGGAATAGATGTTGATGGAGATGGAGATATTGATGTGATATCTGCATCAAGTGGGAGTGGTGAAATTGCCTGGTGGGAAAATGATGGATTAAATTTTACTCAACATCTTATTACTGATAATTTTCCCCAAGTATATTTTATTAATATAGGTGATGTAGATTTGGATGGAGACCCAGATGTTCTAGGACCAAGTTGGACGGGTGATGAGATAGCATGGTGGGAAAACGATGATTCTACTTTTATTAAACACTCAATTGCTATAAATTATGAATCTGCTTACAGTATAAATAGTTATGACGTTGATCTCGATGGTGACATCGATATTCTAAGTACTGGAACTCAAGATGTAACCTGGTGGGAGAATGATGGAAACCAAAATTTCACAGAACACACAATTTCTATTGGATATCCTGAAATTTCAAATCAAGGGCATGCTAATATTTTCGCATCAGATCTGGATAATGACGGAGATGTGGATATTATTACGGGCTCAACTTCTAATCCTCCCTATGTAGGGGAAATATGCTGTTGGGAAAATGATGGTGCTGAAAATTTTACAAAGGTACAAATAACTAGTAATTATGGGCGTGTACATGATCTTGATCCTATAGATATAGATAATGATGGCGATATTGATATTTGTACAAATTCTGCAGTGGATAATACCATGGATTGGTTTGAAAATGTGGGCAATTTAACATTTACTCGTCATGTAGTAGCTTCGAGTTTTAATGGACCAAATGATGCTTTTACGATTGATTTCGATAATGATGGCGATTATGATATAATTGGAACAGCTCATTTTGCTAATAAAATTAGCTTGTTTGTAAATAAAGGAAACCAAGTTTTTGATGAACTTATTATAACTGATAGTTTTCGTGGTGCTTCAAGTTCCTATGCCATTGATATTGATGGTGATTCTGATATTGATATATTAGGTACTGCTTGGGATGGGAATGAGGTTGCTATATGGATCCAAAATTAATTATTACTTTTCTCTAAAGTTCTTTTAACTTGAAAATTTTATCATTTTTTTTAACAGGCTTATCCACAATTATCCCAATACTAATACGTTCTTTTTTTGATGAAACAGATGGTGTTTCGGTCAGATTCTTTTTTTGTTTTATTTGAATAGAATTGACTTCTTGTCTCAAATAAGTATCTGTATGCGTACCAATTATGTAAATTTGATCTTTTAATTTTAATTTTCCGGAAGTTAAAAGGATTTTTGCCGCCTTCTTTTCGGGAAAATAATTTAAAACCTTACCAATTTCAATTTTTTTGTATTGTGAGATATTTCCATCCAAATCTCTTTGAATTTCACTCCCTTTTGGTAATCCAAAATAAAAACCCGTAGAAAAACCGCGGTTATAAACCCCATTTAAACGTTTTAGCCAATTTTTTACCTTTTCTTGTGTAAAACTATTATCGTAATAGGCATCAATGGCTTCTTTGTAACAGGAAGTTGTTTCCTCAATGTAGATGGGATCTCTCATTCTACCTTCAATTTTAAATGCATCTATCTTCGCGTCAATTAATTCTGGAATGTATTCAATCATACATAGATCTTTTGTGTTAATAAAGAATACACCATCATATAGCAGTTCATCATTCTGATCATCAACAACTCGCCATTTTCTTCTACATGGTTGAATACATTTCCCTCTATTAGCTGAATAATCTTGGGATTGACAAATTTCAGCAGAGAAATAACACCGACCAGAGATTGAAGTACATTGTGCTCCATGAACGAATGTTTCGACTTCGCATTTATTTAAATTATTTTTAATTTCTTTTATTTGATCAAGCGATAATTCCCGTGCAAGAATTAATCTTTGAGCTCCTAAATTTTCATAAAATATTGCAGTTCGAGAATTAGAAATATTAGCTTGAGTAGATATATGAAAATTTAGACCTTTTTCTTTTGCCAACTGAATGGCACCGATATCATGAATGATTACAGCATCAATTTCTGCTTCTATCGCCTTATCTAAAATCTTATCTAAAAGAAGTAATTCATTTTCGTAAATCACAACATTGGTAGTAAGATAAGCATGAATGTTATTGTCATGACACGTTTTTACTATATCATTTAAGTCTTGTAATTTAAAATTGTCGCTATACATTCTCATGTTAAAGGATTCGACACCAAAATACACAGCATCAGCTTTACCTAATACTGCGTTTAAAGATTTATAGTTTTTTAAAGGAGCCATTAATTCGACTCTTTTTTTAGGATCTATTTTCATACTCTTTATTTCCTAAAGTTACTCATTTCAAGATTTAATTAAATGAAAATAAGTTCACATTGTCTAAATAATTTATACTAATTCTACAAGAAACTTTGTTTCAATATATAAGGTCTTAAAAAACTCGATTTTTAGCTCTCTCTTTCATCGATAATTTCTTAATACTAAACGATTAATGCTTTTCAGATTAGAAGAATAAAGATTTCATTCAACTATAAATATCAGGTAAATGAAGATTTTTATATATATTTTACATTATTGTAAAATTGAAATTCAAAATTTATATATAAAAATAATAAAGAAAAGGCGAGATTATAATATGAGAAAAATTGAGTTATTTGATATTGCATTAATTTTATTTCTCGTTACAGTTGCTGGTTTAATATTGTATGCTGTTGTCTATATAATATTCGGTGGATTTACACCCTTTACTTCATTTGCAGATGTTGGAAGCACTGAAGCTGAAATATTAGCATTCAATCCTTTATTACACTTTGTCATTGATAATGCAATACGAATATTGGGCTTTACAGATTTAACAGTGGGAGTTTTTGCACTTTTTATATTATTTATTCCTTTTAGAAAAAAAGAAAAATGGGCATGGGAATTAACACTTGTTATAGTACTTATATTTTCATTACCGCTTTTGATTCTTAACGCATGGAGGATCGGTTTTACATTTATTCTAATATTAATATTCCTTATAATACAAATTGTAGCATTAGGAATTACTTTTAAAGAATTTTTTAAAAAGGAATAATTAATCTTTAGAAATTTAATCAACTAAATCTTTCTTTTTTTTTATTAAGCTTTCTACACTGAAAAAGATATTATATTAACTTAATAGATCTTTATATTGATATCAAAGAAATTAATTTAGAGGAGATAAAGACTTATAAATATCCATTTACTATAATTATTTTTTTTGAAATCTTCCCTATTTTTCTAGAGAATTAAGAAATTAAAATCAAAATATATACTCCAATATTACATTTAATTATTTACAATCTTGCTTTTTCTGATATTGTGTCTGTAAAAAGTAAAAATTATCCTGATTTATACCGTAATTTTACTAAATTTTTACCTAAAGTCCATACCAAAAATGGGACATACATTTTTCATCCTGGGTTTATCTATCAATCACTCCTAAAGGAAACCAATATTTCAAAATTAAATGCGAAGAAAAT
>JBHLLJ010000040.1:0-23828 GCA_048885705.1 Candidatus Hermodarchaeota archaeon
TTTGGTATATGATTACAATAAAGTATTTCTGGATGGAAATTAATAAAATGAAGAAATTTGAAATTGAAAATTAAAATATTGAAATAAGGTATTCCCTTTGAAAAAAAATTTCAGATTCTATCTTTTAATTGCTTACCTCATCTGTTCAATTGGAACTTTTTTTCTGGTTAATTCATTAATCCTTAAAGTTCCATTAGTAGTACATTTATTTGATTGGACCTTTTTGATAACAATAATATTCTATTTATTAAGTATTGAAGAATTATTTCAATGGGTTAAAAATGGTAAAAGAAGTGAATTAAGCGATATTGTCGCAATATTTTTTTTCTTTTTTCTTATTTTTTTTTTCTCTAAGGATTTTTTAACTTCGATTATGGGAGCATTTTCAATATATTTATGGTTAGGAGTTTTCGAATTAAAAAATTATCCTATTTTGAATAAAGTTCTTATAATTTCTTTAATAACTTACAATATTATTTTTATTGCTGGTTTATTTTCTTTTTATTTAAAAAATCCATTTTTTGTTAATACTAGTTTCGCATTTTCTTTTTGGATTATTCTTATCATGGGATTTATGCTATTTGGAAGAAAATATATAGTTGTGTGGCGATTCATGAGCCCTGAATATCTAACTTTATTTTTATATATAATAGCATGGTTAGCAGTTGTTTTTATTAATGAATTGACACCTCTTTCTTTTATCGTAGATAGACCTTTCGGTTCTAATGGATTCAACATCCTTGATTTTTTCATGAATATTTATTTTGTTTTAATTCTTGTTAATTGGGTAATTTATTTAATCTCTGGCTTCATTTTAGACAAAATTTTAGGCATAAAGAGAGTAAAAGATGAAAAGATATTAAATATTATACATCAAATCAAAAAGAATATCGGAATTAAAGGAAAAGTAAAAGTTGGTATTGGAAAATATCCCATCCTAAATGCTATGGCATATGGATCTGTATTTGATAAAAGAGTTGCCATTATAGCTGATAATATAAATTCTATTCCTGAAGATGAATTAAAAGGTATTATAGCTCATGAATTAGCACATACTAAGGGATATCACACCTTAATTTTGACCATAATTACTTCTGTTGATCTTATAGTAAGAATGCTTCTTGGTATACCTGCTACATATTATGATTATACTTTTGGAAATCCCCAACTACCAATGATTAATTTTATTTTCTTAAATATAGCTATCTATATTTTAATTTTTATATTTATTAGAGTCCTTGAAGGAAAAGCAGATTTAAAGGTAAAAAAAATTGGATATGCTAATGAGCTTGTTAAAGCCCTTTATAACTTGGAAAGCTTTTATGCATCTGGACGAGAAATTGGGCTTAATACTATGCTTTTATGTGATGAAAAAATAACAGAAGATAATCAACTTTTAGATTATATGAGCACAGCTATTTATTTAAATTATTCAATGATAAAACCTTCTAAAGCCTCACTTTTAGCAAACTTTATTAATTCACATCCTCCAAGTTATTTTAGAATAGCTGCTATATTAACTGATGACCTCAAACCAAGTAAGGAAGCAGTTCTTCCATTTATCTGCTTAAAAAAAACTAAACAACAGAAATTTGCTCAACGGTTTGAAAAAGCCAGAAATATTTTTAACAGTATAGCAAATCAAAAATTTAAAGAATTATTTAATATTACTGATATTTCTTCCTTGATGAAACAGCTCAAAAGAGATGAATTATACCAATTTGATATAAAAAAAGATTTCATTTTTAAAAATCTTATTACAGATAAAATAATTATTGGGAGGTTGGAGGATGTTCAATTCTTTGATAATATTACTGATTCTGATAAATTAGTTGTAAAAAATTTGAAAACAAATCAAAGCGAAATCTTAAACTCATCATTGTATTCTCGTAAACAATGTCAATTAAAAGATTCTTATTTCTTAAAAGGAAAGGGGCCTCTAACATTAGATAAAGTCAATTTAAATAAAGGAGGCTTAGATGGTTATTATCTATTTCATGATCAAGATAACAAGGAAATCCAAAAACCTATTTCAAAAACAAAATTGCCGATTTCGGTTTCTACAATTAAGGACTTTAAATCAAAAGATGTTTTTTTTAAAGTAAATGGAGAATTAAAAGTGGTTAAGTGTACTGATATTATTCCAACCGATAAATTAGAAAATTTTAAAATAGAATTAACTCCCCTTAATGACTTAGAAAATTCTATAAAATATTCTTTCAAGGATTTAATTATTAGACCAAAAAAGATTCATTTAAATATAAGTCAAAGTTCTAATTTTCGGGAAGCTGAAATTAATGTGTTGCACTGGTTATCTAAAAAAAAACCATTGACTTATATCTTTCTTAAGAAACCTGTAAACAATCTAGAGATGGGTTACATTCAAGAAATAAATATAGACAGTCAAAAATCTAAAAAAAAAATTCAAACTAGTAAAAATCATAACAGAGAAACAATAAAAATAGTAAACATTTTTGGGAAGGATATTGAAATTCTATATAAGGAGATTGAAACACTCAGTTTTGAATATGATAGTGCTTTGATACAACCGAAATCAACTACAAGCTTTACAAGTCGTATAGCCTACAAAATATTAAAGAGATTTAAGCCAGAGAGAATCATTATCACATAATAAAATTTAATATTAATGAGTCTTTCAATTTTTTAATTATGACTAACAAAATTAGAAGTATTTTTCATCTTTTAAGAGTACGGCAATATTATAAGAATGTTATGATATTTGTAGGAATTTTTTTTAGTCAAATGATATTTGACATTTCGCTTTATTTCAATTTAATAATTGGATTTATATTGCTATGTTGTGCTTCATCATTTAACTATATCATAAATGATATAAGAGACTTAAAACAAGATAAATTACATCCAGAAAAGATAAAAAAAAAACCACTTGCTTCTGGAGAATTACCTGTCTATTTTGCTATTTTAATTTTGATTTTATTAGTAGCAATATCGGTTTTGTTATTAATTTTTATCATACCAAATATGGGCCTATTTGTAAATCTAATTCTCATAATTATAACTGGTCAATTATATAATCTTATTTTTAAAAATTATGCTTTTGTAGATATTTTAATTCTCTCTACAGGATATTTATGGAGGGCATTAGCTGGGTGCGCAATAATAGAGCAATTTGTTTCTGCTTGGTTATTTATAGCTATATTTGAAATTGCAATGTTTTTAAGCATCGCCAAAAGGAAAGGAGATTTAATGCTCCTAGGAGAAGTAAAAGCTATTGAACATAAAAGGGTTTATGATCAATATTCTCTCTCTCTCTTAGATCGTTTTCATACAATTATCGCAGGCTCTTTATTTATAACATATTCACTATATCTTATTATCAAATTTAATTTGGATGAGCCTGGATCTGCTGCTCCTTATGAATACTTCGCTATTATAACAATCCCGATCTCGCTTTATATAATTATGAGACATATGTATTTAACTTCCTCTAAACCTAAGATCGCTCGTAGTGCAGAAAGGGCTTTTCTCGATAAAGGTATAATAATTGCGGGTATTTTATTCATGTTAATTCTATTTTTTTCCTTTTACTTTAATAATATCATTGAGCTCTTCCAATAATTATCACCCATTTTATTTCAAGTTAATTTTTTATCATCAAACTTTAATTTTCATTTGAAAATTTTATAGAGAATGTCTGTAAAAATGGAGACAATTCGATAAATATAAAAATTGCATTATTAAATATATCAAAATGGAGAGTTAAAGCTTGATTTTCATTTTAAAAACAATTGAAAATTCTTTTATGATTTCAAGAAAATATGAAAAAAAAAAGATAAAACTTATAAGTTTACGAATTTAAAAATCTATTTAACATCAAATCTATTAAAAATTAAAATATAAAACCACAAAATAACTATTAGTGATTTTAATATGGAAATGGAAAAGAAAAACTTAGCAATAATAATCTTAGCAGTTGTTCTAGCAGCATCTGGTGTTGGTAATATCTTCCTTGCTATACAAGCAGGATTTATAAGAGGGCCTGAGGCAAAGATGTCCCTTACATTTGCTACAATTGCAGGTCCTACTGATATGGATCCACATATGTGCTATGATACCGCAGGAGGAGATATTATTACCCAAATCTGTGAAAGTTTGTATAAATTCGATGTCACAGATCCTGCTTATCCACTACTTCCAGTACTTGCTCAGGAACTTCCAACTGTAACTCCTGATGGTTTAAATATAACCATTCCGCTTAAAGCAGGTATTAAATTTTCTGATGGAACTGATTTTAACGCTGAAGCAGCCAAATGGAATTTTGACAGATTGAACTATTTCATGAATTATTCAGGGAATCAATATTTACCCGCTCCATTTAATGTCCCACTTTCACCGACTGTGCAGGTAGCTAAACACTTTTCTCTATTTAATTTAGGTGGAGTACCTGTTATGAATAGAACTGAAATAGTTGACGATTATACCATAAAAATTGTTATGAACATTCCCAAGGCATCATTTATTTCATTATTGAATTTTCAAGCCACCGCTATGATGTCACCTACAGCTACAATAGCTCAAGGGAAAGAACTTGCAATCCTTACTTATGCTGATGGTGATACATTAATCGGAACAGGGCCTTTTATCTTCCAAAGTTATGAGACAGATGTTGAAGTTAAATTCTATGCTAATCCACATTATTGGGATTGGGTTCCATATGAAACAATAAATAATTTAACATTTTGGATCGTCGAAGATGATATTGCCTTGAATACAGCAATATTGGCGGGTGATATTGATTTATATGATGCTCCTTTACCATCATTCTTAGCTCAATTTGAAGCTGATCCTGACATAACTCTCTTAGAAGCTGGACCAACCTTAAATATAAATTATATGGGATTCAATGGTTATATGGTGAACACTACATGGAGAAAAGCCATCTCATATGCAATAAATTACTCGTATGTAATTGATGTTATCTTACTAGGTAATGCCTATAAATTGAAGTCTCCAATTCCTACAGGTATCCCACTATCAAATTACGGATTTGATTATCCAACATTTGACCGGGCATATGCACAATCGTTAATGCAATCGATGGGTTACGGTACTACTTTCACCACTGATGCACAATGGACCGCTATAGCAGATGGTGGTGGCTGGCCAGGAACTGAACATTGGAATATTACTGCTCAAAGTGAAGGTACAACCCGAAGAGACATTGCTTTATACACTTCAGATAATCTCAGATATCTAGGGATTGATGCCCCTGTGGTTCAGATCCCATTCTGGGATATTATCTCATGTATGGAGCATGATACTGGTGCATTAAGAAGAGACCAAATCCCAATGTACATGCTTGGATGGGCTCCTGATTATATAGATCCTGAGAACTATATTACCCCATTATACAGCAACACCTCAGCTATTTGGGTTAACACCTGGGATCATCAATTGGAAAACTGGATGCTTGCTGGTGAAACGACAGTTGATCCTGTTGCCAGAGAAGTAATTTATAACAATATTCAACAGAAATTGGTAGAAGAACTATATTTCTTTATATGGTACACTTCAGGGAAGAACTTTGATGTCTATCAAGATTATGTCCATGGATGGATCCCTAACGCAATTGCAAGAGTAGATTTGTTCCCTATCTGGATTGCGTAGTAATTCAATTGATTGCTAAGCAGTTAAGAATAATTCAAATATTAAATTTTTAATTTTTTTTTTTATACTTTTTTATGTCAATAAATTAAGATTTTACTTAGAAATAATAAATAATAAAACATAATTCAATTTATGAACAAAAATTTAAATAGTAGTTTTCAATAATATTAAAAAATAAAATAAACATTTTTACCCGAAATAAATTCTATTTAGCTTAGAACGAATTTTTTGCTCAGTAAAAAATTAAAATTTGGAGATAAGGTATTTTAACATGGCAATAACATATGAGCAGTTTCTGATTTTTGTAGTACTGCCATTTATTGGTCTTATTGGTGTGATTCTTGGACTTTTGTACTCAAGTTTACGCAAAAAAGAGATAGTTAAGATTGACTTAGGTAGACAAACTAATTTCATATTAGCCATATTATTGATTTATTTTGTATTTTTCGGGTATATTTGTAATACATATCCCAAAACTGCAGATGATTTAATTAATTTAGCAATTGGAGAAAGAGTAGTATTTTTATATCAAGTTCTCTTTAATCCATATTCTATTCTGTCTTTAATACTTCTAATAGGAATTGTATTTTTGATGGCTTTTAGAGAAAAATTTCTTGAATATGGATTAAGGAATAGCTTCTGGTTGAGTTTTATCATTATTGGCATCTCATTTATATGGTATTGGTTTATCGTAGAGAGTTTTGATCTAAGTATAATTGGAAAATTTTTTACGAGATATGAAGGATATCTTACTATTTTAACGTTAGTAGGTATTAATATGTCGGTTGCAGCTCTAGCAAACTTAGCCAGAAGGCAATACGATAAATATAAAAGTTATTAATAAAAAAAAATTAAAAATAAAAAAAAATCGTTAGAAGAGGTTATGAGATATGAGTATGCTTTCATATATTGCAAAGAGATTACTTGTTTTAGTACCTGTATTATTTGGAGTGTTGACTATGACATTTATACTTTCTAAATTAATGCCAGGGGATCCAGCGTATGCCTTATTACCACTAAACCATACACATGAGCAGTATGTAGCAATGCGACGTTTCTTAGGATTAGATGATCCAATATTAATTCAATATTTTAGATATTTAGCAGACTTATTTTCAGGAAATTGGGGTGCTTCTTTTGCGATTAATAGAGGGATTCCAGTATGGGATCTTATTTGGGACCGATTTCCAAGAACCATTGAACTTACTATATTTTCAGTACTAATTGCCTCGTACCTGGGGATTAAAACCGGGATAATTGCATCAAGACACAGAAATAAATGGCAAGACACAACTTTTAGGGGATTTGCTCTATTAGGAGTTTCTATTCCCGTATTTTGGTTAGGAATGATGCTTCAATATGTTTTTGCTTATCAATTAGATTGGTTACCTTCGGGTGGATTCAAGGATTCTGATTATGGAAATCCCGCCTTTGTTACTGGGTTTAGATTGATTGATTCACTATTATCTGGTGAATTCTATTTAGCGGTGGATTACCTAATACATTTAATTATGCCAGTAATGTGTTTAGCTTTCATAACTCTAGCGTCAATTACAAGACAAACACGATCAAGTATGTTAGAAGTATTGCAACAGGATTATATAAGAACAGCAAGAGCAAAAGGATGTAAAGAAAAAGATGTTTTACATACTCATGCTTTAAAAAATGCCTTAATCCCAACAGTTACAATTATTGGATTAAACTTTGGTGGTTTATTAGGAGGAGCAATTCTAACTGAAACAACTTTCACTATGGCGGGAATGGGAGAATTATTAGTGAGTGCAATACAAGAGAGAGATATATATCTAATAAATGGAATGGTATTTTTCGCTGCTTTATTATTTGTTATTATAAATTTATTTATTGATGTTCTCTATGGGATTATAGATCCCCGAATAAGATATTAAAAAAATAAAAAAATGTGATAATAAATTATGGAACAAGTTGAACAAGAAGTAGAGGAAATAATTGAAATTCGGAAAAAAAGGAAAAAAAGTATTTTTACTTATATTAAGTTCCTACTTATTCCTGGGTATATAGATCCAGATTTAATAACCAGAGAATTTGAATATGAGAAAACTATAAGTAAAAGAAAATTCATTCGAAGATTAAAGTCTCCATTAACCCTCTTAGGTATAGGAATTATTTTTGTAATTGTTTCGCTTACTGTATTTTGTCCATGGATTTCACCTCAATCTTTAAGAGAAACAGTAGATTTTTACCCAAATCCAGTACACCCAAATCAATGGCCTTGGTTGCCACCATCTCCAGAAAATCCGTTAGGAACAACATACATGGGACGTGATATTCTCTCCATATTGATATGGGGGGCAAGAAATTCTTTAACTATTGCCTTACCAGCAATATTAATGGCAGTAATTTTAGGTGTTATTGTCGGCACAGTCGCTGCATATTATGGAGGTTGGATTGATACAATATTAATGAGGATTATGGATATGTTTTTAGCTTTTCCAGGTTTAATTCTAGTGCTAGTTTTTATAGCAATATTTGGGCAATATATACAATACTTTATTATGGCCTATGGAATTTTAGGTATTGCAGGTTATTCTCGCCTAATTAGAGGTTCAGTATTACAAGCCCGAGAATTACCCTATGTCGAAGCAGCAAGAGCCTCAGGAGCGGGAAATACGCGAATAATGTTTAGACACTTACTTCCTAATTGTATTCAACCTATAATAGTTTCATTTACATTTGATATTGGAGGAGTAATTTTGGGTTTAGCGGGACTTAGCTTTTTAGGTTTTAGCGATCCAAGATTAGTGGAGTGGGGATTTTATATTAGTCAAGCAAGACCTCATATACTAGACGCTCCGTGGTCCGTATTTTGGCCTGGTTTTATGATTATGTTGACAGTCCTAGGATTTATGTTAACTGGTGATGGATTAAGGGATGCTTTAGATCCAAGATTAAGGAATATATAAGTTAATATGTGATGAGAACTTTTTTTAATTAAGTACAGGTAAAATTTAAGATGACAATTATACCAAACAGTAAAAGAACAATTGAACAGTCTAATCGCGTTGACACCGAAATAAAAAAAACTAAAACACCATTGCTTTCTGTTGAAAATCTTAAAACCTATTTTTATACAGAAGAAGGCGTAGTTAAAGCTGTTGATGGTGTCTCTTTTAAACTTTATGAAGATGAAGTGCTTGGACTTGTAGGTGAAACAGGTTGTGGGAAATCTGTCACTGCGCTTTCAATTGTACGATTAGTAAGAGCTCCTGGAAAGATTCTTATGGGAAATATCCTTTTTAATGGGACAAATTTGCTTGAATTATCAGATGATGATATGAGGGATATTCGAGGTAAGGAGATTACAATGATATTTCAAGATCCCCTTAATTCTCTTAATCCAGTTATTTCGGTTGGACAACAATTAGCGGAAGTTTTTATCTTACACCAAAAGGAAGAGATGAAACAAATCGTAGACGAACGTCTCTTAGTTAGAAAGAAAGACAAAGAAAGAATAAAAGAATTAAGTCTAAAGTTAAAAGATAAAGAATTCCCTGAAGAAGATCGAAATAAAATTGAAAACGAAATTAAAGATCTCAATGAAAAGACTAAACATATACCAGCAATAAAAGATATTATTAGAGATAAATCAATTGATATAATTAGAGAAGTAGGGATAGCAGATGCTAAAGGAATTCTAAAGAGATATCCACATGAACTCAGTGGAGGGATGAGACAGAGAGTTATGATTGCTATGGCACTTTCATGTAATCCTGCAATGTTAATTTCTGATGAACCTACTACTGCTTTAGATGTAACTATTCAAGCTCAAATTCTTGATTTAATGAAGGCCTTAAAAAATAGGTTCAAAACTTCTATTCTTATGATTACACATGACTTAGGCATTATAGCAGATTTGTGTGACAGAGTGGCTGTTATGTATAGTGGAAACATCGTTGAATATGCAACTGCAGTTGACTTATTTAAAAATCCACGCCACCCATATACCATAGGATTAATTGGTGCTATTCCAAGCCTAGAGAAGAAGGATCAGAAATTAAAAGTGATTAGAGGAATGGTACCCAATTTAATATATCCTCCAGCAGGATGTAGATTTCACCCTCGATGTGATGAACGGTTGGAAATATGTGATAAAATAAAACCTAACTTAGTGGAGATTGGAGAGAGATACTTTATAGCTTGCCATTTATATGATCCGAAATACAAGGATTCACCTAAATATGAATGGGAAAAAGATGAAAAAAAGATATCTAAACTTGTATAAATCATAAGTTAATAAAATAAAAAAAAATTAGTATGAAAACCATGTTAAAACCAAAAAGAAAAAAAAGTGTGGTTCTATCAGTCAAAGATCTTAAGACATATTATCCTATCTTAGGAGGTTTTCTTAAGAGAAAAATTGGAGAAGTTTTAGCTGTCGATGGTGTTTCATTTGATCTTTATAAAGGAGAAACATTAGGATTAGTTGGAGAAAGTGGATGCGGTAAGACTACTATTGGAAATACTGTTTTAAATTTAGTCGAATCTACAGATGGGTTTATTTTTTTAGAAAATCAAAAAATTTGGAAGAAAAGAACTTTTGAAAATAAATCATTTGGTATGAATTTTATAAACAATCCAATATCATATAAAATTATTACTGGTTGGTTTAAGAAATTGTTTCTTAGAGCACCAGCAGCTTTTAATAAAAGGTACAGAAAAGTATTTTTAAATATGTTTTTAGCAGCTATGTTCTGCTTTGTATCTATGATATCCTTTATAATTATAACTGGTATGGTTTCATTTATTTCATCATTACCACTAGTATCTACGAGATTGGAGTATTTAGCTTTATATATTGGGACATCAATTATATGTATAAGCCTTTATGCAACTCTTTTGCTTATACCGTATATTTTTAGAGTTAAAGGTTCTAAAAAGCACCGTGTAAGAAGAAAACAAAGTTTAGTCTATAAAATTAAAAGAATTCTTGCAGATTATCATAAAGAATTAAGATTTAGATTATTAATACGTAAAAGAATTCAAATTGTATTCCAAGATCCTGATGCTTCATTAAATCCTCGTAGAAAAGTAGTCGATCTTATAGGTGAACCTTTAAAAATTCTGGAAGGTATGACAAAAAGAAGAAGTATCCGTAGAAGAGTGCTTGAACTTCTAGAAGTTGTTTCAATGAAAAGAGAACATTTAGACCGATATCCTCATGAATTCTCAGGAGGTCAAAAACAAAGAATTGTCATTGCGAGAGCCCTTGCTTGCAACCCTGAAGTTGTTATTTTAGATGAACCAACTTCAGCTCTCGATGTATCAGTACAGGCTCAAATTTTAAATTTATTAAAGGATCTTCAGAATCAATTTAATTTTTCCTACATCTTTATTACTCATGATTTGTCTGTAGTACAACACATAGCCGATAGAATTGCAGTGATGTATTTGGGTAAGTTTGTAGAGGTAGGAACCATTAATGATGTTTTTCGTAATCCGTCACACCCATATACTAGAGCTTTATTATCCGCTCGCCCAACCTTCGATCCAACTTCAAGAATTAATAGAATTATATTAAAAGGTGATGTTCCTAGTCCAATTGATCCACCTAAAGGTTGTGCGTTCCATCCTAGGTGCCCTGAAAAAGATAAACATGTAGGGTGTGGGATTGATAATCCAATGAGGATTCCACTAGGTGGAGAAACAGGGGAACATTTTATGTATTGCCTTCCCTTTAAAAAGGAAAGTAAATCCTATGAAGGGGTTTCCTATGTATCAGACACTTGGACATCATAATTTTTTTTTTTAAAATCTTTTGATTAAAGATTTAATTTTAACTAACTCAAAATGTTTGAAAAATTTCAAAAAAGAAAGAAAATTATTTAATTTATCTCACTAAAAAATCGAAAGTTTAATGATGAGAAACAGAGAATGGCTATGGGGATTTTGCTTTTTACTTTCAGCAATATTTGTTGTAATAATATCAATATGGAAATATATTGTTTATTTAGAGGCTTCATATATAATATTATTTCAATGGTGGGAAATTATATTCTTCATTTATGCAATTATTGTTACGTTAATAGCTATTGGGGGAATGATTCGAAGTTTTCATTATGCTAGAAGCGATTTAACAGATCAAAAAACTGTTAGTTGGTATATTAAGGTAATTGTTATTGTTTCTGTTTTTTATTATGCCTACAATATATATTTAGTAATTGATGTTATTTTAAGATGGTAATATAAGCTGATTATTCCTTCTTTTGAAAAGATTAAATAAGTAAAATTACATAAAATCAATTATGAAAGATAATTCCCAAGTATTTGTAATAATTACTTCTCCTACTTCTGTATTAGAGGATTATTCCAAATTAATGAAAATGGCAGAATACGAAAAATTTTACTCTAAAAACCAAAAAATAATCCTTAAGCTAAATCTTAGTTGGTCAAAATTCTTCCCTGCTTGCTCCAGTCCTCCTTGGCAAGTTGAAGGCGTTATAAAGACAATGATAGAAGATGGATATCATCCAGAAAAACTCTTTACTGCTGAAAATCGGACAGTAGTTACAAATATAGAAAAAGGTTTAAAAGGAAATAAATGGAACCCAATTATTAAAAAATATAACACATGGTTCATACCCTTAACTCGAATCCCCTTTGTGCCATATGAATCTTTAAGGTCCAAATTTCTTACACTGAAAAATAGAAGTTTACATGCCCTAGATTCTAAAATTTTTCCTGAAGGTTTTTCTATTCCTAAGTTTTACGTAGGGAAACCTATAATCCATCTCCCTACTATTAAAACTCATGGACATACAGGTGCGATTGGAGGGTCATTAAAAAAGACTGCTGGAGAAATGAAGCATGGAGGTATAACTTGTGCAATGAAAAATGCTTTTGGTGGGCTTTTAACAAAAAGAAGACATTTTTCACATCAATATATGTCTGAAGTATTAGTAGATTTACTTATTATTCAAAAACAAATCCATCCAAATATCTTAGCCATAGTAGATGGAACTATTTGTGGTGATGGCGCCGGACCTAGAACAATGGTGCCGCAGATTAAGAATATGATTTTAGCGGGGTATGATCAAGTAGCCGTTGACACTGTCGTTGCTAAAATGATGGGATTTGACCCTTTAGAATTACCTGCTATAAGAATGGCTCATGAAGAGGGTTTAGGATGTGGAGATTTTAGCCAAATTGAAATAATTGGTGAAGATGTATCTAACATAAATTGGAATTTCAAAGTTAAACGAAGTTTTGTTATATGGGGGGATCAAATGGTAAGAAAGGGGCCTTTACAATTTCTTTATCCTCTATTTAAAAGTGAACTTTTCTTTTTGGGTCCTACGTATGCTTCAATGATTTTTCATGATATGTTATGGTATCCTAC
The DNA here is from genome assembly GCA_048885705.1 of Candidatus Hermodarchaeota archaeon. Taxonomy (GTDB): domain Archaea; phylum Asgardarchaeota; class Lokiarchaeia; order Sigyniarchaeales; family SOKP01; genus Loki-b32. The sequence continues at coordinate 13,025 of JBHLLJ010000040.1, forward strand.
TATTGGAAAACAAAGAATTAGGAAATTTTTTCAATCAGAATGGGGTAAGATGTTTTTAAATTACCCGAAAAAATAATATTACAAAACATCTTTTATCATTGAAACATAATTGAGTTCTTGATCTAATTGTTCTAATTTTAAATGAATAAAAAACTCAATAGAACCTTCTTTACCTAATATTGGTGATTTAAAGATTTTATATAAAAAAAATTTGTTTTCTGTACACCATTTAATTAGATCTATAATAATTTCAAAAAGTTGCTTTGAATTTTGAATAATTTTGAATTTCGACATATCGTAGAATTCCTTTTCAAAAATAGGTTTTATTAATGCGATTATATCACCTTGCTTTTTGAGCATTCTCTTTATATTTGGCAAAATACTTCTTAACGAGGCAAAAGTTATATCTACTGTGCACAAATCTATTTTTTCTTCAATAGGAATTAAATGACGGGCATCAATACCTAATAAGGGAATAACTTTCTCCTTCATTTCTTCACTTCTTAATGAATGATGAAGAAAAGTCGTAGCAGTATCAATTGCATACACTTTTGATGCCCCATGTTTTAGTAAACAATCTGTAAATCCTCCTATTGAAGAACCAAAATCTGCACAAATTTTTCCTTTAACTGAAATTGAAAATTGCTCCAATGCTAATTCTAATTTCAATCCTCCACGACCAACATATGGAAATTCTTTTACTAACTTTATTTTAAGTACATTATCAACTTTCTTGCCTGGTTTAACAATTTTTTTATTATTAACTAATACATTTCCGCTTTTTATTAACCACTGCCCTTTAGTCCTACTATCAACCAGCCCTTTCTTTACTAATAAATTATCTAATCTTTCTTTCATTAATATTTTTGTTTTTATTATTTAGTTTTCCTGCTAAATATTCAGCAAATCGTGCAATTTGAATTTTTAAGGAGATTTTTGGTCCTAATTTAAAATATAAAAACCTTAATAATAAACCATATAGTATTGTAGTTACCAAAATCAACAAACAAAGAGTATATACGTTTAATTGCCCCAAAAAGAAGAAGTAGAATAAGTAATGAGATAGATATACAGTAAGGGAATAATAAGAGAAATAAAATAAAAATTTATAACTTTTCTTCCTTTCAAATACACCATATTCTTCAAGACTCAATAATATAGAATTAAAGATTAGACAAATCCCCATTGAAAAGTAAATCCAATAAAAGCCAATATTATTAAAAAAAAGTGGAAATATAAAAACAAATGTATAAATAACGAGAGCTCCACCAATAATTAGAGAAGGAAGTAATAATTTCTTTTTTAATGCTTTTCGCCTTTTTCTTTGATCTTTAATACTGAAAATATCTGCTATTAATTCACCTATAACAATACCAATAAGTAAAAAGAAGAAAGATTCTAGGATTGGATCTAGGTATAAAGAATTGAAAAAGATGTGATATATAATTCCATAAAAATTAAATTGTCCTATATAGGGGATGAGAACCCAAAACAGAATTTCATTGGCTGTTATAACTATTAAACTAAAAATTATCTTATAGAAAATTGAAATTTTTAATAATGGCCAAGCCATTAGAAGAGAGAATCCGATAGAAAAAAGCATAAACCAAGTCCAAACTAATGATGGATTTGATTCCATAATTGCCACAAAAATGTTATAAATTAACCCAATTATAGCTATTATAATAGCTCTAAAGATATATTCATTTCTAATAGTACGATATGAATACTCTTCTGATTTTTTTTTAATACGGTTGTCATATGAAATAAATGTGCTTAACCCAGCAGAAAACATAAACGCAGGTGCAAATGTACGATCAATAAAAGGACGTGTAATATAAGAAAAAGTAGCATTTGCTCCACCGATCAACCACCAATCTCGAAGGTGTACGAAAATCATCAACACCATTATTAGTCCACGAAATATATCAATACCTTTTAATCTCTTCAATCTAAACACAAAATTTTGATTTAATTATTCAATCAGATTATGAATTTCTTAATAGTTTATTTTTTCTGTCTTTAATATGTCTATAGATTTGCTTAAAGATAAATCACCCTTTAAGATACTTTCGGCTATCTGGATTACTTTAAGATCAAATTCATTCTCATTTTCTTTAGATTTATCATGAGATTCTTCGCTCTGTTTCCTATTTGATTTTTTCTGTTTTAAAGCTGTTTTATAATTCTCATAGGTAATTTCATATCCATCTCTTAGAGAAATAATCAAAGCAGCAGCTTCATCTTTTGGAATTTTCTTTCTATAAATATCTCGAATTCTATATTTTGATGTTTTTGACTCATCAATTAATAATATTCTAAACAAATCTTTCTTAAAAGTTCTAAATAATTGTTCAATTAAGTTTAGAGTTATTGGCATCGTGCCCCTTCCAAATTTAAAAACTAATTGTATTGGAATTGGATTAGCTTCTTGAAGGGCATTAACATAAACCTTAACTTTTTCAATAAATCTATCTCTTTCGAAAATTGTATGAGAATTTAAATAATAATCATCTAAAAAAATGACTAAACCTAAATATTTTGTACCCGGATCAATTGAAAATACTAATTCAGAATAACTTTTATTTCCAATTTTTTTTATAGCCAAAATTTTCACAATATATTGTTCAAAATCCTCTTCTTTCGTGTATGGGAGGATCTTACATTTTATTCTATCGAGATTTTCAAAATTGTTCAATTCTTTTAAGGTTGTGAGAATAATGGAACCCGGAATGTCTGGAATTATAGTTCTGATATTTAATACTTCAAACTTAATTTGAAGTCTTTGCAGTTCCTTATTCAATCTATAGAAGAAATTTAAATCCTCTGTTAAAACAAATATATTAGTCCTCAAATTATAATTATAAATATTAGATAAAATTAATAATTTTTAATTAGATGAAATTTCCAACCTTAGAATTGAATAAATACTTTAATTCTCTAGAATCTTTTGAAGGAATTTTTTCCGTATTTGGGGATTTTGGTGTTGGAAAAACAACATTCGCACTCCAAACAGCTATGATTTCGGCAAAACTTGGAAAATTCATAATATATATCTATACAAAACCAAAATTCCCTTCTGAAAAAATAGGTATGATTAATAAGGATTCCAAGGATCTTTTAGATAACATATTGTTTATTCAAACTTCTAATTTTGATGAATTGAATAGAATCATTTTTAATTTAGAATTTTTAATTTTAAAGTATCTAACCAACAAGAAAACTAAATTAGATTTAATTATTATAGATTCGATGACCAATTTATATCGATTAGAACTAAGTAAAGACGAGAAAGAGAAGAATTATAATCTAAACTATCAATTAAATCAAATGCTAGCTAATTTAACTCATTTAAATAAGAGTTATGGGATTGAAATATTGATAGTCAACGAACTAAGTAAAAAAAACCTAGATGATTTAATCATAGATGTTCAAACAGGTGGAAATGTTATGAATTTTTGGGTAAACTATAATTTAAAGATAACTAAGACTAATAAATTAAACGAGAGAAAATTTTATTTTACAGATATTTCTGAAAACCAAATAATTGAATTTATTTCTAATCTGAGAGAAAATGGATTTATATAACATAAAACAACAATAATTTCTAAAAAATTCTAAACTAATAAAAAAATTGAGAACATGATTCTCCAAATCCTATAATTAATAAGTAGGCAAAGTTTATTCTTTTTTCTAAATTTTTTATATATTGGAAAATGGAAAAAAAAGATCTATCATTAATGAGAGAAGGCTCGATAGAATTTTATATTTATGATGTTGATAAGGAGTCTATCCCTTCAAAAGCTATGAATGTTTTTTATAATAAAAGAATGGAGATTAATCGAGACATTTCTAATTTAAGTATAAATGCTTATAGTGATTTATATAGTCAAAATGAGTTAATTATTGTAGATTCTATGGCGGCTTCAGGAGTAAGTGCTATTAGAATGTTAAAGGAGTGTAAAAAAATAAAAAAGATCTACATTAATGATATTAACCCTGAAGCGGTTAATCTAATTAAGGAAAATATAAGGATTAATAAATTGGAAAAAGAACAGATTCAATATGTCGTATTAAACAAGGATGCAAATCTACTTTTTTATGAAATTATGAGTGAACAAAGTGAACATCAAAAAAACCCTAATATAATTTCAATCGATCCATTTGGAACCCCTAATCTTTATATGGATTCTGCCTTTAAAACATTACAAAAAGTTAATGGTTTAATGTGTATTACAGCTACTGATACAGCAGTTTTATTTGGAGTTAGAGCTGAAGCTTGTATTAGGAAATATTTATCTAAACCCCTTCATACTGAATACAGTAAAGAAATCGGTGCACGTATTTTAATATACTTCATTTCTCGAATAGCAAATATAAATAAAATAGGAATAATACCGCTTTTAACCTTCTATTCTGGTCATTTTATAAGATCATTTAGCCTATCATTTAAAAGCAAGAAAGAAATTAGCGAATATTACAAAAATTTTGGTTATATTCTACATTGTAATAATTGTGGATATCGGACAGCTATTAACTTTAATATTTTAGATACACCCAAAGAATGTCCTATATGTGAAAATATGGGAGATCTTGAATATGCTGGGCCACTATGGATTGGTAAGCTTCATGATGTAAATTTTATAGAAAAAATAATAGCTTTAAACAATAATTCTAAATCTCCAAATAAAAAACGAATAGAAAAACTCCTAAATTACGCCCTCGATGAAAATGACATGCCCATTTCTTATTATAATATTCATAAGCTTTGTCAAAATTTAAAACTGGCATCTGTTCCAAAAATTAATGATATTACTAATGAAATTAAAAAGTTGGGATATCACGTTTCAAGAACCCATTTTGATTTTTTATCAATAAAAACCAATTTGGATTTATCTAGAATAAAAAATATTTTACTTGAATTACAATAATAATTAGATAAATTAAACTATTAAATAAACTAACGTTGCATAAACAAGAACAATTTTACAAAAAAGCAAAAGATGAGGGATTCCGGGCAAGATCAGCATACAAATTATTAGATATTCAAAAAAAGTTTAATATTTTTAAAAGAGCCTTTTATATTTTGGATTTAGGATGTGCTCCTGGATCATGGTTACAAGTAGCCAAAAAATTTGCTGAAGAAAATTTAGATAAATATAAAGATCAATTTTATCATCGAGATCACTACAAAATAATGGGTATTGATATTAAGAAAGTATCTCCAATTGAAAATGTTAATCTTATTAAGGCAGATTTTACTAATATAGAAGTACAAGAGGAAATTGATTCTTTTTTTAAAGATAAATTAGATTTAATCTTATCAGATGCATCTATAAATAAAACAGGTAATAAATTCACAGATCATATTAATCAAATTGGACTTTGTAATGAAATATTGAGATTAGTAAATATAAACCTAAAACGTAAAGGTAATATTGTTATAAAAGCATTCCAAGGTTCTGATTTTCAGAGCTTTGCTAGAAAAATGAAAAGTATGTTTAAGTTTTTAAAATCATATAAGCCAAAATCATCTAAAAAAAAGAGTAATGAAATTTTTCTTGTAGGATTAAATAAAAATTAATTAAATATTTTGCAAACGTGATTCTATATCATCGAAATTAATATTATAGTCTTCTCCTTTTAATGTTAATTCAATCCAATCAGTCAACCAAGTGCAATGCTGAGGATTAAATTGGTCTACATTAGTTTCATTACATTTATCCCGAAAAGGACAAATAAAGCATGGCTGCTTTGAAAACATAGTCCAAATAAAATCTCTTCTACTTTTATTAATTTTAAGTTCTTGTGCTTTTACATCAATCTCCTCTAGTGCATAGATATGCTTAGTCCATGATGCATCTACTAATTCCCGTTTCATTTTTATTTTTGACTGTAATACTAAGAATTCTAATATCTCTTCTAAATCATTGCGTTTTTTATTACTTAGTTGCATTAATCTGTTGAATAATATATCTTTTTCTCGATTTATAATATTGAGAACTATTTTTTCATCTTTTCGTAAATTTCGGTTAAATTCTTTCTTTTTTTCTTCTATTCTTTCAATCCTTCTCTCAACATCTGACTTTTCTTCTGAAGGGCCTTCAATATGTTCCTTAATCTTACATTTATGGCGAGATAAATAAGCAAAACTCTTTCCACAATAAGGACATATTTCTTTTTTCTTCTTTGCCATACTTATTTGATATAACTGTTATTTTCTGAAAAATAATTGTATCTTAATTTAAATAATTGAAACCACTATGATATATTTTTTATGAATATTTTAAAATTAATCTTTCGCTTTTATTCAAATTTATTACAAAATCTTAGTACATTCTGTTGGGAAATCAAAGTGTATTTATATCAAAGATTTCAATAATAAATAATGATGACCATTAATGAAATATTAGAAATCAAAAATTCACAAATAATAAAAAAGCAAAAAATAATTCAGGAAATTGGTCTCTTAGAAACACCAAAATTTGTTTTACAAACAGGAGCAAGAAACTTTGATGAAACTTTGGGAGGTGGATTTCATTCACATACGCAATATTTGATATTTGGAGCAAATAAAACAGGAAAAACTCAATTATGTCATCAATTATGTGTCCAAGCATATATGCAGTTCTCGAATATTTATGAAAATCAAAAACGAAAAAAGTATCCATTTATATTTTATCTTGATACAGAAAATACTTTTCGTCCTGAACGAATAAAGGAACTAATTCTAAAGAGTAAAGTTGAATATAAGGAATTGCTTAGAAATATTCTAGTATCTAAGATTATGAGTAATTCTGCTTTATTATTAGCCTTAAAACAACTTGAAAATCTTTTAAAAACAAATTACTTAAGTGTCTTAATTATTGATACTATAAATAATTATTATAACTCTGAATTAGCAAATAAGAGTATTTCTGTAAATAAAACAAAATCAACATTTTTAAAAGTTCTAGATAAAATTGAACAATATAGGAAAAATTACAATTTAATCACCATAAGCACAGCTCAAATAAGTTCAAATTTAGGTATAAAAACCTCAATTCGCGCATTGCCGGGTGGTTACAAATTATTAAATCAATACTTCTCGGAATATATATATCTGAGCTATAAAGAGCAAGATAAAAGGTATGTTCAAATAATAAATTCTTTAAATCTTCCTGAAAAAAGATTACTTTATAAAATTACATCTTTAGGAATTCAAGATTATAAAATTTAATAAGGATATTATAATTCTAAAAAATCTTTAATTGAAAGATTTACAAAATCTTTAGATATAAACTCAGAATTAACAAAATATATCTCATTTTTTATCCTAGGCCTTAACCATTTTATTAAATCTCTAGCATATTTGAGTTTTTTAATTTTTTCAGAGTTTGCTCTCTGATTTCTTTTTAAATTTAATTTTGAATATTTACCTATTACATTTCCAAAATCCATTCCTACGAGAAATAATTTTTGATATGAAGATAATAAGGTATGTATCAAATAAAGTATTCGATCTCCATCAGTAAACCCACCTGAATTTATCAAATTTGCTAAAGGTTCTACTTGGGTTGTACCTATGATGTTTTCAAATTCTATTATCTCATTCTTAAACAACTTCAAAATTTTAATATTATCCCCATGAGCATGGACTATATTGAAAACTGTATAATAAAATTCACTTTTAGTGATCCCATCCAAATCTGTAAAAATAGCATCAATTTTAATACCCTTCTCTTTTAAAAGAACTGAGGCACCATCTGCAGTTAAATTGATAAACTTATTGAAATATTTTAAACCCTTTGTTTTCAAAATATTCCCTATAGTTTTTTCTAATGATGGTCCACACCCATAAATCATAATTGCCGATTTTGATGATATAATTTCTCTAAATGAATTTAAAATTTTATCTAAACTCCAATTCTGATTTTTTTGTGATAATAAATACGATAAATAATCCCTAGCCTCGCAATCCTTTTGATAACTAAATTTGAAATCATTAATTATTTGAAAATACCACTCCTTAAATTCATTATAGAAATCTAATTGATTTTTTAGTTTAGAATCCATCTTTTTAGATCTTATGAATGAAATATCTTAATAATAAAATTTTAAATTCTTACTTTAATTAATAAAAACATATTATTTAATTCAATATTATTAGAATTCATAATTAAGTAAAAAAAAGCTAGATAAAAATGACTAAATGGTTTACTAAAACTCATCAATGGTTTGATGATGGTACCAAAATGGTTGGAATTACTCCTTATGCAGCAGAGCAGCTTGGAGAAATCAGCTTTGTTGATGTTGAAGGTCTGGAAGGTGCTGAACTTGAACAAGTAAAAATGGATGGAGATGAGCCTTCAAGCGACCCAATTGATTGTACAGTTGAATCAAGTAAAGCTGTAGGGGACATTTATTCGCCTGTAAGTGGTAGGGTAATTGAAATTAATTCAGATTTGATGGATGAGCCAGAAAAAATAAATGATGATGCATTTGCAGCTTGGCTTTTTAAAATCGAGCCATCAAATTGGAATGCAGAAAAAGACAATTTACTAGATGAAGCAGGATATAATGCATTTATAGGATAAAATTTTACTTTTTTTAAATTAATTTTTCTTTTTTTTGATATTTTAAAAGCTACATATCTATTTTTTAAATTCGGGATTTGGTAAAAATATTACCCAATAGTTCCTGCTTTAATTCCTATCATGTATTGAAGTAGGGCAAAAGTAAGAATAATCATCAAAACTCCAACTGCTAAAATCCAAATTGCCATTTTTTTATTATATACATATTTGGATGACTGATAGAGCATTATAAATCCTACTGAACAAAAAAAGATCAGAACAGATGCAACAAAACTTTCTGTAATATAACTCTCGTGAACATTTCTATAAATAAATTCCGGATCTCCCTGTGAAGTCGCACCTAGAGCTGCTGGTTCTCTCACTATTAAATAGACTATTCCCATTTGAAGAACAAATAAGATAATTATGATAACTACGATACTTAATGATCTTGATGGCATTGGAAGAGAAATCCTTATAAGTTTTAATTTCGGAAAATTGATTTTAGGTTTCCTTAATGAATTTCCGAAAATCCAAGGAGTCTTGGTTCTAATTTTTTCCATAATTGTTTCAGAACCAATAATGTCCTCTTTTTTAGATACATTTTTTTGCATAAATTATGAATTAATTATTTATTTAAATTTATTAATTTTTTTAATTAAATTTTGAGTATCTTTAATTTTTCAAATTAATCTTTTAAGTAAGTTAATTAATAATCTCCATACTTTTTTAACAGATTTAATTTCTAATTTTTCATCTGGAGAATGAGCACCTTCATTTTTAGGTCCAATTGAAATCATTTCCATTTGAGGGAACTTTTTCTTTAGAATTCCACACTCTAAACCAGCATGAATTGCCTTAATTTTTACATTTTCATTGAAAATTTGCTTATATACATCTTTATAATTCAAAAGCAAAGAAGATTGAAAATTTGGTGTCCAACCAGGATAATCAGCATCTTTTTTTATTGTAATTTTTAAATTGTCTAACAAAAACAAAGTCTTTGTTTTTTCCCATATTTCATATTTAAAATATTCGCTTAAACTTCTTTGGCTAAATTTGAATTGTATCTTATCTTCTTCGGTCGATATCACGGCAAAATTAGATGATGTAAATACTAAATCTTTTATACGAGGGTGCATCGAAATCGGTCCATTATGTACTAGATAAATTATATCTAGTAGATTATTTTGAAATTTTTTTAATAAGACTTTACTCTCAGTATATTTATCTAATTCAATAAAAGATATATCAAAATTAGTTTCAATACCTTCATATAGTACTTTTATTTTGTCTATAACCATATCTATAAAATTAAAAATCTCTAACTTTTTACTTTTTTCGATATAAAAAATAGAACTTGCTTCTCTAGGTATAGCATTAGTTCGATTTCCTCCATCAATCGAGCAAATATGAATTAAATGTTTTTCATTTAATTTCCAGAGAATATTACCAATTATTTTTAAAGCATTTCCTCTACCTAAATGAATATCTACTCCAGAATGACCTCCTAACAACCCAGAAATAAAAATTTTTATTGGTATAAATTTGTTATCTTGAAGATTCAAATTTACTGTTTCTTTTTCTATTTCGATAATATGAACAAGACCTCCAGCGCATCCTATAGTTACAGCATCATCTTCCTCAGAATCAAGGTTTATAAGATATTCCCCATCTAAAAAATCTTTTTCAATCGCAAATGCACCTCGCAAGCCTTGCTCTTCATCTACCGTAAATAATAATTTAAAACCCAATGAATTGAATACTAACTCTCCCTTCTGAATTTTATTCATTAGAGTTAATATATAACATATTCCTACTGCATTATCAGCACCTAAAGTAGTTCCTTCAGCGGTTATCCATTTTTCATTATCTAACTCTTCAATTTTTAATTTTAAAGGATCTCTTGAAAAGTCGTGTTTCACTGATTCATTTTTTTCACATACCATATCCATATGACATTGAAGAACTACTATTTTTGATTGTTTTGATTTAGCAGGAATATTGATTAAAAGATTTCCAGCTGCATCAATTTTATTTTTAAAGCCTAATTTCTCTGATTGTTCTATTATATAATTCCTAATTTTCTCTTCTTGCTCAGAGCATCGAGGAATTTTAGAAACTTCTTCAAAATATTCCCAAAATTCAAACGGTTGGCCCAAATCTCTTAAATTTACCATAATTATCCTTTTTAATCAAAATATATATATTAATTCATTTATAGTAATTATAAAATAACACTAAATTCT
>JBHLLJ010000041.1:0-23810 GCA_048885705.1 Candidatus Hermodarchaeota archaeon
TTCATTAAAGAGAATGGAAAGGAAAAATTGGCTTTAAAATTAAGTTCCAATGATTTGGATAACATTAAACTAGCTGAATTAGATCAAAAAATTGATGTCACAGGAGGGATGAAAAGTAAACTCGAGACCATAAAGGAAATTGTAAAACATAATATACCCGTTCAAATAATTAATGGACTTAAAAATGAAAATATTCTAAAGGCATTAATTAATCAATCTTTAGTATGTACTAATATCGAAGTACCAATTGATAAAAAATTTAAAAACAAAATATATAGCAGAAAGATGGAGCATATAGAAATCCCGTTAAAATATAATGTGCAACATTCAAAGAACTATTTTGATGATATAAATCTAATTCACCATCCCCTACCAGAATATGAATTAGAAGATATTGACCTTAGCGTTAATTTTTTTAAGAAAAAAATTTCAGCTCCTATTTGTATTGCTGCTATCACGGGGGGCCATGAAATTTCAAAACCAATTAACAATATCTTAGCAAATGCGGCGAGTTCGGAAAATATTATAATGAGTGTCGGTTCTCAAAGAATTGGTTTGGAAGATCCTTCCACTATTGATTCATTTAAAATAGTACGTGAAGTTGCTCCTAATATTCCAGTAATTGGAAATCTGGGGGTCGGTCAGTTATGTGATCCTAAATTTAATTTAGACCTTTTTAAAAAATGCATTGAGATGATTAATGCAGATGTTATGGCGATACACTTGAACGCTTTGCATGAACTTACTCAAAGTGATGGTAATCTTTCCTATAGGAATTTTGAAGAAATTTTTAAAGAAATAAGAAATAATATAAAAATGCCAATTATAGCTAAAGAAGTTGGATCTGGGTTCAATCAAGAAATTGCTTTGAAGCTTGACACTTTAGGATTTGATGGATTTGATGTTGGAGGGATGGGAGGTACTAGTTTTGCTGCGATAGAGTCAATCCGCGATGATTCTAGCTATGAAGCATACACTCGAAAGATTGCAGACACTTTCCGGGAATGGGGAATTCCGACACCTGTGAGTATAATCAATGTTAGAAAAGCTACTCAAAAGATCATAATTGCGACCGGAGGTTTAAGGAATGGTTTAGATATAGCTAAATCGATTTCAATTGGAGCAAATATTGGAGGATTTGCATTTAAATTTTTAAAAACAGCATGGCGAGATTATAAAAATAATACTCTTTCAGACACTTTAAAAGAGATAAAAACATTGAAACGAGAATTAAGATCTTCATTATGGTTAATGAATATAGGCAGTATTGATAAACTAATAGGAAATAAAGATAAAAGAGTGTTATTAGGTGAATTATATCAATGGATTAATCAATAAAATTTTCAAATATATTCTTTTATTAAAGACTTTTCTCTTCTAAGGAATGTTCGATTTCATTAAGAAAATCAGAAAAAGCACCTATTTTTCCTTGAAAACGTTTCAATTCTTCACTATAAAGGTTTAAGAATTTAGTGGATATCTTTTCTAATTCTTTATTTACTTTTTTCTGTTTATATTTTTTAGATGATGTTGCAACGAATATTAAGTCTATTTTTTTTATTAGAGTGAATCTTGTATCTTTTAAATCGAAATTTGATAAACCTCCTTCAGTTAATTGTTCAGCAAACATATTCAATGCACTCATCATTGCCCCAAAAAGTTGTGGAGAAACCACTTTATCAAATTCTCTATGAAAAACTACTATCCCTGATTTTTCCAAAATCCAAATATCTTGGAGTACTTTCAATTGGATTCTCCATTGAATTATAATTAATTATTAGAAAGAATATAATAATATAAAAGGATAGGTAATATTACTTATCCAATTTCATTTTATTTTGAAATAATATATTATTAATTTTTAAGTTTTTGAAGATTTTAATTGTTTTCTATCAATATTAGCCAAAATTATATGATTTAATATGGTCAAAAATATCATTAAAATCAGATAAATCAAAAGGTTTTGTCAGAAATCCATCCGCTTTTGTTTCAAGTGTTTTTACAGCAACATCTGACTTAGAAATTCCGGTAAAATAATAAATGAGTATGTTCTTGAATCTTTCTACTGATTTAATTACTTTACAGAAATCATATCCATTTGAATCTGGTAAATTTACATCTAAAAATATTAACTTAGGTAAGTTATACTCCAATTCTTGCATTGCTAAAGAAATATTCTCGACAGATTTACATGTAAAGCCTTTTAATTCTATAATCTGAGTTAATAATCGTTTGATATATTGGCTATCATCTATTATTAAAATATCGTAGTTAGAATCCTCCATCCCCTATCCTTTTCAAAAGATTTGTCTTTCTGAATTTTATTTCATAAAATTAACTTTTTGACATTTTTTTAATAAAAAAAGATTCATATAAATTTGTGTTTTTAGATATAATTGTGTAACAATATCATAAAATTATAAAAAATGGGAAAGTTAACACACAAATCTTTTTTTAGAATTTTCTTGCTTTCACAAATTCTAATAAATCTTCATAAAACTCCATTTCAGATGGGTTGATCTCTTTCCTTAATTTATCTAAAGATATTTTTGCTTCTTGAAAATACGAATTTGCTAAAATCTCACATGACTGGATAACATCTGCTTTAATAAACAAGTCTTTTACATTTTGAACATCATTATTCGTCATATCTGGTTTTTCTATTAATCTTCTAAGTTTTTCTTTGTCTTTTTTCTCCAATTTATTTATAGCACCAATTAAAAGACATGTCTTTTTACCTTCTCTTATATCTCCATCCGTTGGTTTTCCTGTTAATTTTTCATCACCAAAAGTTCCTAAGATATCGTCAGTTATCTGAAAAACTATCCCCAGATTTATACCATAAATCGAAAGATCCTTCATAATGTTCTCATCAACTCTTGCATAATTTGCACCAATTAAAATTGATTTTTCTAATAATGCTCCGGTTTTAAGAGAAATCATTTCAATATAATCTGAAATTGAAAGATTTTTTTTGTTTACCATCTCAGTTTCAATTAATACACCATCAGCAATGTCAATAAATCCTTGTTCATATAATCTTATCGCTTTAAAATTCAGAATACTTTCAAATTCACTGAAAAGATACGTTTCTAACCCTAGAAAAAAAGCCGAATCTCCTCCAATAATACCAATAGAATTACCAAAATCAATATCATTCATTTTCTTCAGATTATGTTGTTGATAATAATTACGGAATCTGAAGTGAAAAGCGGGTTTTCCTCTTCTGAAATCATCCCTGTCAATGATATCATCATGAATTAAAGAAGCATTATGAAGAAATTCTACTCCTGTACTTGGTAATATAATCTTGTCCTCTCGATTTTTAGTAAAAGCATTATATGTGGCTATACAGAGCAATGGTCTAATTCTTTTTCCTCCTGAAAGGAAGTAGTCTTTTAATTCAGAATAGTAATTTTGCAAGAAACTATTTTCCAGACTATTTAGCTTCTTTTCATAAATAAAATTTATCGCATCATTAATCTTAGGAATATATTCTTTGGCATATGCTGTAAATTTCATTATATTACACTTTTATTGGTAAAAATGATGTAATAGTATAAATATATTAGATTTAATTTGATAGAATAAAAGGAATTTCAGATCTTCAATACTCTTAACTAGTAGAGAAAAAAAGACTTCATGTAATTAAATTATTCCAATAATTCACTTTCAATTTTAATTGTGACAATTACATGAGGTTCTATTGATAATTCAAGCAAATTATTCATATAATTATTTATTTTTGCTTTAATTTCATTTTTAGGGGTTTCCTCAAGAAAATTTACAATTTCAGCTTTCTTAATTAAAAATCTCTCAAAGAAAGTTAAAATGGCATTTTGAGTTACAGAAGATATATTATAAACTCTGATAATAAGCGAATCTTCCTTTTCAGCTTTTTTTAAGGCACTCAAAACTATAAATCTATTATCTATCTCAAGAAAACTCAAGGAGGGAGGTAGATATGATTCCAAGAGTTCCGTTTTCATTTTATAAAAAATAGAAACTACACCGAAAGGTCGGAAAACTATCTTATCTGAGGCTCTTATTGGACTTTCAACCATCGCAGGAAAGATTGGCTTAAAAGGATTGTTAAACTCCTTACCTCTCCTATGAATTTCTGATTCTAACCAGTTTTGTTTGGTACTGGTAATTATTGATAATTCAAAAGTATGAATTCCCTGACATTGAGCTTTAGGTGTTTTAAAAGCAGGTCCCGCAAGGATATATCTTGATTGAAAATCATCACGGGCTAACCATCCAATGCATCTTAAAAGAGTTATGGCGAAAGTAATTGAATTATCTTCACATTTTATGGCTTCATATTCAGGTAAACCCTTATTTAAAACAGCAAATGTCCCTATTTGATTGCTTATACAAATAAAATCTTTTTGATGATTTGTAGGTAAAGGTTTTTGCTCCCATTTTTCTCCATTAGGTAAATCAACCATTCTTGGGACAACATAAAAATGCCCATCGGCATGAACTTTGTCATTTTTGATTTTTGTGGGGAATAAAACACGAAGTCTATGATCTCTACTATTATTTTCCAGTTCTATCTTAAAGTCAATTCTTTTTATGTTTTTAAACAATGAGATATAAATTGTTATTTTGTTATCTATTAACCAATCTTCTCGATTGTACCGATCCTCACTTAATGAATGAGGGAGTTTTAAATTCAATCTTAATTTAAATGTCTTCTGAGTGGAGCCATCAATATGAATTGATCTTTCAAAAACTGCTGCATCTGCGGTAGTAAACTTCAAATCTGTCTGATTGCTTTTTGGACCCGAGAAGTCATACAAATCACCCCAATCGCCCACATCTTCAAAATTGCACACTTTTTCATACTTGATTCCTGATTCTTTGTCAATAATATTTATGAATCCATCTGATGTAATTTCAACTTTATAAAATTCATTTTCTAAGAAATCTCTTGTAATTTTAAAATTATCGGGTGTGTCTATACTATTATTTTTAGTTTTTGAGGCTATGACATAAAATATTTTATATCCACATGCGGGAATTTCTGCGAGAAAACCAATTTTATGACTTATACTTGATTGACGTATAAATCTTGGAATTTCTTCTACACTGGAATGGTGGCAGTGGATTTCATTATCATCAGAATCAAAAATCTTCACATTATATGGTAATTTTCCATACTTGATGTTTTTCGAAATAGTATTAAACTCGACAATATCTCGCCGTTTCCAAGGAAGTGGATTAAACACGAATAAAACATTTTGATCTTTGTACTTTGGGTTAATTTTTATAAGACTTGCTAAATAGAGAACAGAATCTTTATATATTTCATTCCCTATCTGTTCTGCCCAATCAAATCTCGTTTTCATTTCATCATGTACTTCATCTATTGAACAACCACAAATGCTATCATGGGGAGCATTCTTTTGTAACCATTTCAATCCGGTCAAGATGTAATTTTTTGGGTAAGAGAATTTATGATATTTATCAAGTGCCCATACAAATGTAGACGTAGGTTCTGTATACTTCTCATACAGATATTCAATAGCAGTATTTCTTTGTTTTATCCACATTCTTGCGGAAAATACCCCTGATAGTAAATTTGAATATCTTCCACCTCTTAATTCTCCTTGAAATTCTTTTAAGTTCGGATTCGAGTCTAATACCTTATTAATATAATATTCAAAGTCAGCTTGGACCATTTTTACTTTAGGATGCAGATCATTCCATTGTTTTACTATATCAGGGACTTCTCGAAGTGCTTCATGATGATCATCCCCGCTATTTAGAAGTACAATGGGAGCACACGTATATTTTTCAAAGCTTTTAACCATAGATTCAATTTTAGTGAATGCTTTTTTGTAAATCCCATTATATTTCTTAGTATTTAGTTTACTCAATGATCCATAGCCAAATATTAAGTGGATGGCCAAAATAGACGCCGATTTTCCTGGTGCATTCCATATGAATTCCATGTTTAAGTTATTTTCTTCAAATTCATTTCCAAAACCTCGTTCAAATAAAATAGAAGGAATTTCAAATCCTTTTAAAATTTGAGGCATTTGAGCTATATGACCAAAAGGATCGGGGATATATCCAGCTTTCATGATACCTCCAAAATGAAGTGATATCTGATGACCAATCAAGAGATTCCTTATTAAAGATTCTCCACTAACTAAAAACTCATCAGGAAGAACATACATAGGACCAATGGAAAGTCTTCCTTGTTTTACATAACTTTTAAGTTCTTCTTCTTTTTCAGGTCTAACTTCTAAGTAATCTTCTAAAGGGACTACTTGACCATCAAGTGTGAATTTTTTATAATCAGGATCAGTCTTGAAGATATTTAATAATTTGTCCATCATTACTACTAGCCTAGCACGGAATTCTTGAAATGTAATATACCATTCCCTATCCCAATGAGTATGTGGTACAATTATAATCCTATTAGCCTTCATCTCAAATACCCTATAATAAAATCCTAATTGATTTTGATAAAGATTTTTTTAATATAAATTAATTGAATATTCTTATTAAGTAATAATATTTAGTATTCAACCCATATTGGTCCGGCATAAGACATTCTTCCATTCTCTCCAACAACACGAATTAAATAATAATCATAACCACTTGTGTTTAAGGTGCTTGGATCAATAGGATTATCACTGTAATGATTTATATAGTAATTATTACCTATTTTAACGCAACTATTTTCATAAGAAGTTCCAGTTATGGGCTCAGTGTCAATAATTGTAAAATTAATTATTGGTGAAGATATTTGTTCAGTATGCCATAACTCCCCATTTTTAATAATTTCAATATCAACATTCCAATTTGGAATCCAATTTGGAGTGACTGAAGCAGCTTTAGATTTTAAACCTACTGGTGCTCCATCTTGTGCCAGAAAGATATTTATTTCTCTAAGGTCAGTCGAACTGTTAGCTATAAATACTGAGCCATCTCCTACACTTGTTCCATTTATTTTGAAAGTAAGGATTGGACGACCATGATCTGAATTTGCATAGATTCTTTGGTTTTCTAATCCACTAAATACTCCTTCACGTGTAAGATTACTTACATAAACAGCAGTTAATCCACCAGGATATGGATGCTCGTTTCGAGTATGCCATAAACTAAAAGGGCGTTGATGTCCAATATAAGCTCTTGTATGACTTAAACTATGACCTGGATGACCATCATGTTCATCACTAGCTATATACATAGTCATTCGATGTCCCATTGTATAAGCATCTACAATTGAAGAACCGTTAGTATAGATTGGAGGCATATCAATAGCACCTACATAATTTAATTCATGTCTTTGTTCAAATAGAAATTCTCCATGAACAGAAGATACTTCTGCGAGTTTAACATATTTCGGGTTATTATAGGTCCAATCTTGAATATAAGCCTCTTTGGTTGTATGGTGTGGGAGTGCTAGTGCTTTTACACTATATCTTGATGTGAAATCATCGAGAATGTTCCACAAAACTTGAGGAGACTTGACAGTAAAATAAGAATCAAGAATAGGTGACTTTAATAATCTATCTCCACTAAAAATACAAACATAATGACCAGTTCTGACACATGTCCATTCTATACCATGGAACGTGACAAAATTATCAGGTTCATACCATTTATTAGTACTTGCTTCAAGATTGTTGAGTGACCATGGAGCAAATAACATAATTTCACCATGATCTGTTAGTGCATTAAAATCAAGACATGCAATATGTTTAGCATAATAAAAAGAATGATCAGGTGTACCTGTGCCATCAGAGAGTTCGGAATGAGTGTGTAGATCTCCCCATGCAATAAATGGTTCAGATAAAGTGAAATTTCTCACTATAATCGGATTACTGTAATATATATTTTTAGTGAAACTATCGTTAACTAATATATAATGGAAACCTGGAGTATTAATACTAGCTTGGAAAACATGTCTTCCATTATCTTTTCCATCCCTAATCTCATAAGCAATATCAGACCCGAATATTTGACCTGTAAATGTATAGGGTTCTGGTAAATTTACTTGAGTATTAGTGATTAAATCATAATTACTAAGATTGTATGATTCGATAGAAAAACCAACAGTTCCTTTGTACACAGCACTTAAACGTTCACAAGGATCCCATGCTTCAACAGTAATTTCAAAAGTTTCGTTAATTCTAACCATAGTAGGAGCATTCACCCATAAGAATCTAGGATTATTATCAAACATAACACCCAAATCAATGCTCACAGATGTCCATAAGGTAATGGGAATAAAAACCACTAATAATTTAATTGCAGCACGTTTATTTTTTGTCAGTTTCTCATAACTATGATACCATTGATATATTTTTTTAATAGATATCTTCCTTCTTTTTAAAAGCTCTAAAATAGCTATAATAATTGAATAGGATATAAGGAAAATTACAGAAAACCAAATAACAATAGGAAGAGGGGCAACTTCTTTGTAAAAATGTACAAAAACAGTTATAAAACCAATTGCTATTGCTAATACTATTCCATTGCGTTTCCACGCTTTATCTTTTATAAAAAGAAAATATGTAATTCCAATAAATAAACCAATTACGCACCAAAAATACCAAAAAAGTGTGACAATACCAAAACCATAAACCATTAATCTCGGCATTCGTCTTAAACGAGACCATTCTCTCTTTGATAATAACACATTATTATTGTCTTTTCTTTTTGTTTTTCTCATAATTCAAATTGGATTAAAGATGTTATTAAAGATTATTTTTTCATTAATCTTCTTGAAACTTTTGTCAATTATAATTCCAACTAGGCATTAATTGTTGCTAAAATTAAATTTTAACTAATAATCTAATACCGTTCTACCAATCACACTAGAATGTGGTTTAATTCCTAATAAATTTAATAGAGTTGGAACCACATCTGTGGTTTTACAATACGATAAATCAATTTTTGGAATTTCAGGTGAACCCCCTATAATAAATGGAACGATCATTGAATCTCTAAGCCCATTATCATGAGAATAAGGTGAAACTCCCGTTGTCTTTCCATGTTCATAATTGAAATAAAAATCCCCCAATGTGGAGATAATTATATCACAAGATCTAGGATTTTTAAAATAACGTGGAATCTGATCAATTAAAATCGGAAAGTTAACATGATTCGTAGCTTCAAGCCATTCATCTAAAGTATGAAATTTATTGTCTAGAATTCTGGCAGATATCTCATTTTCACCATATCCATAAAAATCATTATTTTCGAAAGTATATTTGGTTTGTTGCTCCTTTCCAGAACCTCTATATTCTATGGTACCATGAACTTTTTTTCCACTTTCTTTATTTAGATATTCAATATGAATAAAACCATTTTCTGGTTTATTATAATCATCCCTATAATACATATATTTAATTCCAGGAATTTCCCATAGAGTATCAAATAGATTCAGTTCTTTCTTACTAACTCCAGATAGTTTAAATCTTTGCATCTGTTTAATTAAGGGATGATGATGCCAAGTGTCTCCTGGAAAGTTAAAAAAGCCTACTGAGCCAAAATTACAATCAAAATCCCCTGTTCCCTTTTCAGGGATATATGGTTTTAATCCTTTTTGTTGAAAGAATGGTTCAAGGTCAATGGTTCTTTTTGCTTTAAAATTGCCATGATCAGAAATTATAGCAATTGCTGTAGAATCATAATATCCTGTCTTCTTTAATGTGTTAATCAAGGAACCTAGAAATTTATCACAGTTAATTATAATATTTATATACTCAGGATTATCAAATCCTTTTTTATGCATCAAATCATCTGATTGGAAAATATAACCAACACTTAGTATTGGAATTTCATTATTTGAAAAATAAGTTCTAGGACGTTCAAATGCATCTATGATATGTTTAAATATGGCTTCTACATCAAATACACTTTTCCCAGCAACAAAATACGCTCCCCGAAATAAGAAACAACTAGAACTTAACATGTTTCCTTGTGGAATTTGTTCAAAAATAGTTCTCACATTTTTACCAACATCTTTATTTACTTTTAGTAATTGCGCTCTATCTCCATAATTGCGTATAAAAGGTGATTTTTTGCTTATTGAGGGAGGATCTGTTCGATCTAGCCAATGATATAATGGTACCCCATTTCCTTCCTTAAGAAAATATCCCGAATATGTTCCTGTTACAATGTTACCAAAACAAGGAAAGGTAATAGCAGGATAAGAAGTAATACAATTTGGACATTTAATACCATTTTCAGCGATCTTTACCATATTTGGAAGCTTTTTTTCCTTCATTAATTTAAATAATTGTTCTGCACGAACATCATCAATTATGATTAATATAATATGGTTAACTTTAGCGCTACGATTCATATTTATCAAAATTTTGATAACAATTTATATAAATTCTAAATAAAATATTGTTCAATAGAATTTGAATTTTTAATTTTTAGATATTAACAGAAAATAATAGAAAAGTAATTAAAAATAATGGAAACCACGCATAAAATATTTTTTAAAAATTCTATTAATATGATGGAGGTTGAGTCTGATTCTATAGATTTAATGATAACATCGCCTCCATATCCAATGATTGAGATGTGGGATTCATTATTTTCTTCTTTAAATAGTGACATAGATCAAGCAATTGAAGAAAGAGATGGTAAGAGAGCTTTTAATTTGATGCATGAGGAATTAGATAAAGTTTGGAAGGAAGTATCACGGGTTTTAAAATCGGGAGGGATCGCCTGTATAAATATTGGTGATGCCACAAGAAAAATTGGTAAAAATTTTCAATTATTTCCCAATCATGTTAAAATCACTAACTATTTCCATAATAAAGATTTTATTGAATTGCCTAGTATTTTATGGAGAAAGCAAACAAATAGTCCAAATAAATTCATGGGTTCTGGAATGCTACCTCCAAATGCATATGTCACACTTGAACATGAATACATTTTAATATTTAGAAAAGGAACTGTCAAGCGAGATATAGTTCCTAAATTAGAAAAAAGATATCATAGTGCTTTCTTTTGGGAAGAAAGAAATAAATGGTTTTCTGACATTTGGGAAGATATAAAAGGAATTTCCCAAAGTCTTTATAAACAAAATATTAATGAAAACAAAATTAGAGAAAGATCAGCATCTTATCCCTTAGAATTACCCTATCGTTTGATCAATATGTTTTCAATGTATGGAGATTGTGTATTAGATCCATTTTGGGGTACTGGAACAACCTCATTGGCAGCAATGATTTCGGGAAGAAATTCAATTGGTTATGAGATCAACTCTGAATTTAAAGAAATATTTAAGAATGACTTGAAAAATCTTAAGAGATTAAATATTGATTTTAATAATAGAAGAATCAAAGACCATACTAATTTTATTAAGAAATGTATAAAAAGCGGTAAAGATATTAAATATTCTTCCGTTTATTATAAATTTCCTGTTGTTACAAAACAAGAAATTGCCTTTTTATTACATACAATTAATAATTATAAGGAGGAAGGAAACAAAATAGTTATTAGTTATCAGAAATTTGAATTTAAACAATAAAAGAATTATATATTAAAATCCTTTCTCGAGCAGAGTGTTCATCAAATAATTTTCCATATTGGGTTTTTTTATTTGAGTCATTATTTAGGATTTTTTTTATTTACAATCTTCGGCTTGCTGGAGATTAATTTTGATAAAAGCTTCTTCTTGAAGATTACGTTGTTCTGATTTTACAGATCTATTTACTTGGTGTAAATGCTTCATTGCATTAATTTTTCCTTCCTTGATATTTTCGATTAGTTCCTCCTTACTGAAACCACCAGAAATGACGAGGGCCGTTTGAAATGTATGATCGGGTTCTATGGTCATGAACTCAATCTGTAAAGCGGAGAGTATTTCTCCTTTTCCATTATATAAAGTATTAGAAAGATTCATTTTAGTTTGATCGACTTTAAAATCTTTTGTTAAACATGATTCGTAGTTTGTTGATTTAGAAATAGGTGAAAATCCACCATATAAACCTGTATCATCATATTGGTAAATTATATCATTTTCTCCATCATAACCAGAAATATCATTGTCAAAACCTGCAAGTCCATTTATATCAAAATCAAATACAAAATACATCGAAAAATCTTTTAAATCAAAATCTGAAATATTCTTTATGGTGAAAAATGTACTGATATATGGTACTTTTGGAGGATTAAAAATGTCCTTGTAAACACGAATAAATTGCTTCTTCTCATTAGATATTGATTTTAATTTGTGTTCTCTGACTAATTTCTTTAGATATTCTGTAATATTAAAATCTAAGGTTATTCTACTTAAAGCAGTCCCAGTACGGGTATTAACTAAATTATATATTGGTGTTGGTTCAATGTTTTTTAGAATCACTGGAATTATTCCGATTTTTTCTCCCTTTAGTTTAAAGCTGAACCAAGGACCAGTTAAATCTTGTTCACTAAGATAGATTAAGTATTTTCCCTTATATGTGAGTTCCTTAATCGAAAATCCCATAATATATCCAGCAACGTTTCATGTAGCAAAAATTTCATTGAACAATACTTTTAGTACTATTTTTTATAAACCTCCTTATATTAATTTTAATTTCCTAATACTATTTCAGATAATTTATCATTTATTTAAAAGAATTAGAATTTATAAAAAAGTTGGTAATAAGGAGATTATAGAGTTTCCACTACTCTGTATGCTATGTACAAGAAGGCATCATTAACATTCTCTCCCGTTAAAGCTGAGGTTAGAATGTAATGGAAATCAAATTGCTTTGCAACCTTCTTTATCTCTTCTTCACTTATAACAATTTCATCTTTTAAATCCGATTTATTTCCAACAATAACAATAGGGATATTTCTTGAGATTGACTTTTTAAGGTCATCATACCAGATTTTAATACTGTTTAGATTATTTGGGCGAGTTCTATCCACAACTATAAATGCAGCATTTGCACCATTATAGAATCTTGCTCTATTCAAATCAAATTGGCGTTGGCCTCCTATATCCCAGATTATGAAATTCATTTTAGTCTTTTCGCTTAAAAGTACTGTCTTTTTACTTAATTGAACCCCCATTGTACTAATATAATCTTTCTCGAATCTATTTTCTACAAATCTTCTAATTAGAGATGTCTTTCCAACAAGGAAATCACCACAAAATATACATTTATTTTGGTATTCTCCTGTTAAATCAGGGAGTCTTCCTCCTCGAGATTTTGCTAATGCTTTTATTATTTCAGGAATTTTAGGGGATACAAATTGATTTCCTGTCAAAACTAATTCTACTTTAGAAGCTATATGCTCAGAATAAACTTTTAATTCAATATCTGTTGTATTCTTCTCAGCTACTGTAGAGAGTATTGAAGTTGGCCCCATCGAACTAAATACAAATTTCCTATCCCCAGTTTCTGTGATATTAAAGAAACTGTCAGTCTTTCCATATTCATCTTTAATTTTATCTACATATGTGTCAAGCATCGCAGAAAGAGCACCAATTATAGCATCTGATTCTTCTTCATTTTCTTCTTTTGATTCTGAGGCTATAATGAAGCCCTCCCTATCACATATGGCTACACCTAAAATACCTTTCACATCATTGAAATAATTATTTAGAATTTCTTTTAGGAGATTTGTACTTGGAAGTCTTTGCATTGGTATTCAACTTTTTTTTTCTATATTTTTTGATCATATAAAAATAATATAAATATAGGTATTTAGATAATACGAAAATCATATCTCTATCAAGTTCTACATACCATTCTATTTTAAATTCATTTCTTATCTTTTTTCAATCATGATTGAAAGTTCATCTACTGATCCAGATATTTTAAAATATGAAGAAAATATTGCCAAAATCTTAGATAGAGCAGTTAAGCTCTTTAGAAGAACCAATCTTGAAGAACTCGCAGATAAATGGGATAGGATACTAAAGACATACAATTCAAAAAAAAAATAATTATTAGATTTATTGAAAATTAATTGTTTAGAGTTTTCATGTAATTCAATATATATTCTCGATTATTTTCCGAAATCTCGTACAAATCAAAGACTAATGAATCAATCGAATCTTGGAGTTCTTCCCGTTCATCGTTGGTTTCTAAAAGAAGTTTAACATTCTCTATTATTTTTTTAGCATTCTCTTTCTCTTTATTAGAAATTGGAACTTTAATTGGAAAATCTTTAATCTTTTCGATTAAAATTCTTGGAAATAATTTTTTATAAGTTCCAAATGATTTAATGAAGAAATATGAAAGAAGCATAGAATTAAAGAGACCTAATAAATAAAAATTATTAAATTCAGGAATGGAAGATTTTTTGATTCTCAAATTGTAAAGAGATTGAGATGTGAATGATAAATTTTTATCATAAGTAGCACAAATTTTTCCATTTTGGCTTAGTTGCCGAATTATTATGCGATCTTCATATAGATTAAACTCTTTATAGTTTATTCCCACTTTAGAAGTATCAATATATTTGTATTGAGTTATCTGATACCGATTCATAGAATATAGAAATAACTGTAAATTTTCTTGGACTGTGTTAGATGGAATTGTATCATAAATTATATTCTCCATATTTCTTTTATTTAGATTTGAGCTGCAAAGGTGACATATTAATTTTTTATGAGGGATTGGCAAATATTTATTACATTTTTCACAAAAGATTATCTTTCCCGTCTTACCGAGCTCAACTCCTCTGCTTAATTCTATTTTAATATTATATTTTTTGAACAAATCCTTTAATCTTGAGAATTCTGAGTTCAATTGCTCAAGAATTAAGATATCATTTTTATTCAAATGGATTAAAAATTTGCAGTCCCAATTCCCTATTGCTTTCTGTGGAATCGTTTCTTCATGTTGATTTGACAATTTGACTTTAATTTGATTGTTTGTTCTCTTCAATGTTCTACTTTCCTTTTCTAAAATAATTATAATATTTGAAACTACAGGATCACTGAATTTTGGGCCTGTATGGTAAATTTCCTTAATCTTTGTTTGATTATATATATATTTCCTTAGAATTGAACGATTTGAGAGAGCGAGAAGCGAATCTGGAACGATATATCCTAACATACCACCATTTTTCAACATCCTAATTCCAAGCTCTATAAATATTTGGTAATAATCATATTGTCCTTCTTTGGTTACAAAGTTAGCAGTTTCAATAATTTGTCGCTGATACGGGGGAATATCTCTGATAAATAAATAAGGAGGATTTCCAACTACATAGTCATAGTTTTTCTCACTTTTTATCGTTAATGCATTAAAATTTCTTATATCGAAAAAAGGTAAACTATAATTTGGTTCAAAAGCTAAAACCAAATTTAAAATTTCAAATAATGTGTATTGAATATTAATTTGACATAAAATGCAAGCAATTGGATTGATATCAATTCCAGATATAGTATTTTTAACTGTAGAAATAATGCTTTTTGCTTCTTCAACTGTTAAATTAGAAACATCATCCCGATTATAAATTCTAAGAAAATATTTAATCAATTCTCCAATTGCTTGAATAATGAAACTTCCAGAACCACAACTTATATCAATTAACCTTTTTGCTTCAACTTGATTAGAACTATTATAATTTATAGCATCTAAAATATATTTAACTACAGGGGCAGGAGTATAAAATTCACCAAACTTTTTTTTTTCTTTATGATTTCGTGTTTTTTCATATATTTTACTGAATATATCTAAATTTTTATTACTTAAATCAGAGGAGATATTATATTTATTGGGTTTCTCTTCATTATTAAACAAAGCAAGAGTTTCTAATATCCTATTAAGGAAAATTGCCTTAATATGATTATTTAAACCAACTTTATAAAATTCTTTTAATTTTCTTATAACATTTTCCTTCTCCAAATAATTAACAAAATCTTGCATATAGAATTGAATCTTGAGAATCTTTTTTTAAAATTAAATCATAAAACTATTTCTTTTTTATTATTTGTAATTTAATAGTAGCAATTAAATATTGAGGGAAAGTTATACAATTGAAGAAAATAAAAATTGAGAAATAAAATTTTAAAGTATATCAAATTTAAATAGTATTGAACTATATGTTTTTCGTCTTAGTAAAAGAAATTCATTGATGAAAAATGATAATCGACATTTTTCTGATTATAGTTTCTATAATCATTTCTATAATCGGAATTTTCTTTCTTTATATGAATCGTGCAAATTTCGGTAGCAAACTTAATGTCTTTTTAAATGGTTCAATTTATGTATTTCTAGGTATAATATTTTTCCCATTTTTCTTTTTATCTTCAGAGATATATTTTACTGAAGAATATGCTCTTGTATTATGGTATATCTCAATATTTTTTTGGGTCTTTTCTGTAAGCATGTTAAGTCTAATTCATAGATTTATAATTAATTTTGAAAAGAAGGCAGTTTTATCAATGCTTCTTTATTCTTTATTTATTGGCATAATTTTGGGATTATCTCTCATTCCTGATTCATTTACAGTTAATATAACTAGTGGATTTTATCTTTTTAATGTTCAAAATTTGGTACTTCTAATTTTTCTTGTAAGTTATAATTTGATAATAATTGGAGTAATGTATTATAATCTTGTTAAATATTATTCAAGGATTCGAGATAATAAATCAAAAAAAATGTTAATTACTCTTACTTTTGAGTTTTGTCTGATTATAATTCTATTTTCTATTTATATTGCTTACCAAAATATAATAATAAAATACCTATATGCCACTTTTTATTTAATAGGTGCAGCCTTTGTATCTTATTATTTAATCAAAAAACCTTTTCAATTCATTGAGCTAACCAATAAGATTTATGATTTTATTATTTTCCATAGAAGTGGAATTCTTCTTTATTCGTATAATTTCGAAACTGGAGAAGAGACAGATGAATCTCTCTTAAAAGGTTCTATATTAATAGGGATAAATCATATTCTTTCAAATTTTATTAACAAAAAAGATCAACTTGGGCTTATTAAAATGCAAAAAAGAGATATTATTTTAGAATACGATAATAATCATGGTTATGCTTTATTATTAACAACTAATCATAAAAACTCTTTTATTGATAAAGCTGTGAATAAATTTATGGAGAAATTTACTGGTTTAAATAAAGAAAAGTTGAAGAATTTGACAGGTCTTATTGATGTCTCGGAATTTAGAAATGCAAAAGATATAATATTAGAACTTTTTGAACCTTTTATAATAACAGGTTAATTTCTTTAGAAAATTTGGCTTTTTGAAAAAGTCGATCCTAATATGATGAATTTTTCTTTAATTGATCTTAGGTTTTATCAATAATAAAATAAAATTATATTTATGACAGTGTCTTCTATAATCAATTATATACTTGAGATTAATATCTTATTTATAGAAATCATATCATAGGTAAAGATAAGTTAATTACATTTGTGAATAGAATAGATGTCAAGTGCCCTCTTAATAATAATAATTATTGGATTTGTGTTTACTCTATTTTATAGTATTTATACACTTATTTTTATTTGTAGATATCATAATAAATATGGTATAAGGTCTACCGCTATTTTAAACTTTTTAGCGATTTTTAATGCTACTCTAGTCTACTCTACTATTTATATGCTTTCAGTAATAATTTTATTTTCTGAAAATATAAACATCCTGTTATGGAAACTATCTCTAATAGCTGGTTTTGTATCTTTAATTATCACATCTTTAATTTATACATTCTTAAAGGAGTATAAGAGGATTCCATATTTTCCTTTTTTACTTTTTACTACATTGTTTGGTTTAATGCTAGGATCCCTTATTTCCCAAAATTCAATTCAAATTTCCATAAATTCTTTTAATACTCCCCCATTTTTGGTTAATGATATTTCAATAATAAATTATACCTTTAATATATTAACAGGATTAATTATTACGGTTTTTCAAATATCTTTTGTCTCATATTATTTCTTTCTCTGTTATGTGATATATAATAGATCAAGGAATAAAGAACTAGTTAAAGGATTAATAGTTAATACATTTGTTTTTTTTATCCCTATTTTAATGTATATTTTATACATTTTTCTTCAAAATTCCATTTTTAGAGAATTACACATGCTTACTTTATGGATTAATATCCTATCAGTTTCTTATATGTTAATAAAAAAGCCTGAAATGTTTTCTGAATTAACAAATAAAATTTATTATATAAATATTTATCATAAATCTGGTATTTTATTATATTCCTATCATTTTGGAGCTGAAACTAATCAAGTTGATTCAACTATATGGGGGAATATTCTTATAGGTATTAATCACATTCTCTCTGAATTTGTCGATCCAAGAGATCAAATAGATGTACTTCAAACTAATAACTCAGATATAATCGTAAATTATGATAACCTTGGATTTGCTGTAGTTTTAATAACTAATCGTAAAAATGCTATTTTAAAAAGATTAATGGATAAATTTGCAAGGGAATTTAGAGATAAGTATAAAAATGAATTAACTGAAATTCAAGATCTTAATAAATTAATCAATGTTTCAGAATTTAATGAGACAAAAGCTATTATTGAACGTAATTTTCAGGTGTATTTATAAACTTTTTTCTAATAAAACTGGTCCCCAGAAGTTATTTATTATCTATACATATAAACTAATTAATAACAAATACTAGAAATTACAAAAGTAAGGTGTAAAACAGATTGTCATCAAATTTCTGTCCAAAATGTGGAAATGAATTAGAGCCAAATGCAACTTTTTGTACCTTTTGTGGTGCTGATTTAAAACAAACAAGCCCAAAACCAAAAATAAACCAAGGAAGTGTAGAATTTGCTGGTTTTGGAAGTAGATTGGTAGCACTCATTATTGATAGTATCATTATTGGTATAATTGGTTCCTCTCTTTCATTTATTGTTTTTATCTCGTGGATACCGTTTAATATTTTCGATCCTCTTGGTGGTTGGTGGTATATTTCATTTCCATTTGATTGGATGCTTGGATTTTTATATTACTGGGGCATGGAAACTTATAATAAAGGTCAGACAGTAGGGAAAATAGCTATGAAAATTAGGACTGTAGATGAGAACTCTTTAGATCTATCAACAACTAAGAACTATGCTATTAATAACATTTTTAAGAGTTCTCCTTTCTTGATTATAGATTTTCTCATTGGAATTATCAAAAATTCTGGAGATCCTAAAAAACGAATAAGAGTCATGCAAAACATCTCTGAAACTGTCGTAATTGCATCTAAATAAGCATACCTAAAAATTATTAATAATCTTTTTTTATTTTATAGAAATTCTTTATCATCTAAAGATTTATAAAGCTAAGTTGGTATGAATATCCTCAGAGAATAGTTTTTTCTTAAAAAAGAGATGATGATTTAAATGGAACAAATAGAATATCAAGATTATGAATGGGCTCAAGACTGGAAGATTATTGTTGAGATATTTGATACCATCGACAAATTAAAATCAATGTTTAAAAAATTAGATGTTCCGTATTTGAGAGTAATCCAGCAGAAATTATTAATTCTTAATCTCGAAAAATATGCTTGGTCTTTGCAAAATTATATTATTGAGAAATATTCCTAATCTTGAATATATATTTTTCATATAATCTATAGAGATTATATTGGTTATTCTCTACCTCATTCTCAATATAAATCTTTATTAAAGGTTAGATAGAGTTATACTCTAGAACAAAACAATCTAAATAAAAGTTTAAATTAAAGGTGTTATTTTGTAAATGACTGAAGTTCAACGATTTGGTCCACTTCAAAAATGGAGTTTTGGCTTAGGAAGTTTTGCTCAATGGTTTATCAACAGCGCATTCAATATTTATGTTTTTACCTATTACTTCACAGTTGTAGGTCTAGATGTTGGTTGGTATGTACTTGCGGCAGTACTTTGGACATTATGGAATGCTTTTAATGACCCATTAATTGGGCATCTTTCAGATCGAACACATACTAGGTGGGGTCGTAGAAAGCCATACATAATGCTTGGTTTAGTTCCAATGCTGATATTGGAAATAATTATATGGCTTCCTCCTGTTGGCAATCCCTTTCTAACATTTATATATTTGCTCATAATGCTCATTTGTTATGATACCTTTTATACAATGATTTCCTTACCTTATGACAGCCTATTTCCTGAATTATATACAACGGTTAAGGAGAGGTCTGAAGTGAATACGATTAAACAACTACTTTCTGTAGTTGGTCTACTTTTTGCAGCATTAGTACCAGGTTTAGTTCTCATGACTGAAGAAACAAGAGTAACTTATCTATGGAATGGGATTATTACCTCAATAATTATATCTGTATCGGTATTAATATCTTTGAAGTGGGGGGTAATTGAACGAGAAGAATTCAAGCTAGACTACCAACGTGAATTCAAATTCTTTGAAAGTCTTAAATATACTATGAAAAATAAAGCTTTTGTGCTTTATACTGCTATGTTCTTTTTATACGAATATGTTCTATTACTTCTTGCGACCTTAGTTCAGATATTTGGAAGGGAAGTTTTAAATGTTGATGCATTTGATACATCTATAATAATGGGTGTTATGTATATTGTAGGAGCACTTTCTGTAGCTTTATGGAGATGGTTAGACATTAAAATTGGAAGTAAGAAAGGATATGCTGTTGCAATAGTTGCCTACTTCTTTGGTTCATTACCTCTCATGTTTATAGATATTTATGAGATTGCGTTAGTTATTGCCGCCTTAATGGGTTTAGGTTTTGGTGGGATGCTTTATTTTATATATCTTATAATAGCAGATGTGATTGATGAAGATGAATTAAGAACAGGTGTTAGACGAGAGGGTGCCTTTTTCGGGATAACAAACTTTTTTATGCGGCTCTCAATGATTTTATCAATTGTAACAATTGGGATTGTATTTGTCCAAAATAATTGGGGTGTATATGATCCATTAATTGATGTCAATTTTGCTCTTAGATTTCTTTTTATCGGAGTACCTGGCATAGCGTTAGGAGTTTCATTAATTTGCTTGTACTTTTATCCTTTTTCTAAACCTAAAGTTGAAGAAATCAAACAAAAATTAATAGAACTTCATAAAGAGAAAGGAAAAAAGGTAAAAGCAATGTAAACCTTCTTTTTTTTTTAAAAAGTAATTTGAAGTAATAATAATTTATTCATCTGAAGTAGGTAAATCAATTATTTTATCAGAATTTTCTATTCCTTCTAATCTCCTGTATTCATCATATGTTCGAATTGAAATCACTTTATAATATGCTTGTAATTCTTTTTCAATACTTTTATTTAATTCTGGGCCTTTTTGCGTGCCTAAAATCTTTTCTACCTTTTCTTTGGCTCTTTCAATAATATCTTTAGCCCCAGCTCTTTGCCATATGGTCCTTCGGTTTCTATCAGAGAGTAAAGGAACAAAAAGTTCCTTACGAGTGTTTTTTGCAGTGTGTTTTAAACTTAAATATGATTTATTTTCTTTTGCGACACGTTTAATTTCCTCCAATGCTAATGCATCATCATCAACTCTTATCCCATCTAAACCTCTTTTCACAATACTACATAACTCATCATCAATAACTAGGAGTTCCAAAGCTTCAGCAAGCGAAGATTCATACGTACCAGCACAAGTTATATAATTGATTCCAGCAGATGCTGAGCAGAAAAGCGTCATAAACCGTTCTTGACCATTCTGGATATCAAAACATTTAGATTCTGTAACTGCTCCTGGTCCCCGGGAAGGAATGTTGTAATATCTTGCTAATTGGGCAGTAGCGGCTGTGATTAGACATGTTTCTATTGAACCCCATGCTACATTTCCCGTCGAAGGATCCATTGGAGCAGACATAGAAGAATAAAAAACAGGTGCGCCAGGATTAATTAATTGAGTCAACACTATCGCAGATAAAGTTTCCATGTTAGCTTGAACGAGTAATCCTGCAAGAGTAACAGGTGCTGTAGATCCCGCACTGGCAGCGGGAGCCACAATCAATGGTTGTTTATATTTTGAAAAGATAAAAAGACCATTTAATAAGATCTGAGTATGTATTAAGGGACTTGTTGGATTATAAAAACCAACGAGTCGTGGTCTTCGCTTAAGCTCTTCTTCACTCCCTACGATAATAGAAAGAAGATTCATCATATCTTGTGATGCTGTTCTTCCAAGACAACCAAGGCCATAAGGTTTAGAACTATTGTGTGCCCATGCATGGATAGCATGCCAATGAAGCTCAGTATATGGAACATCATTAGGCCAAATATCCACATGACTACAATGTATATTCTTTAAAGCGTCTACAATACGAATTTGCTTGATATTATCAGAAAGAACGGTTTTTCGTAACCCCTTTTTACTTTCGGGATCATAAATTTTTACTGGTGTGCCAACAGTTGCAAAATTAACTGTTTTAGTATCTATATCAAGTTGAAATGAACCATCATGACCCCATAAAGAAAAAGAATTAGGTACTGTTTTAAGATGTTTTTTAACCAAATCTGCTGGGTATTTAACAAAATAACTGTTTTCATCATCAATAGAACATCCATGCTCTTTGAGAAAAATTCGAGTTTCTGGAGATTCTATTTTAACTCCTATTGTTTCTAAGAGTTCAAGTGTATTAATATGTATTAATTCGATTTCTTCTCCTGTTAACACTTCTAATTTATTTAATTTCATTAAATCATCATAAAATTTTATTTTATTTATTATTCAATTTATTTTTATTAACTTGAAGAGTTTATATTTGTTCTAGCGCTTGGTTAAGATCTGCTATTAAATCATCTGGATCTTCTAATCCTACTGAAAATCTGAAATGAGTATTTGAAGTTTTCATGGCTTTCCGTTCCCATCCAGCAAGCTCTAATCCTGTCATAATAGATGTATATTCAATAAGAGAAGTTAAATCCCCTAAAGAAACTCCAACTTTAATTAATTTTAAAAGTTCGATGAATTTATTGCTTGCTTCCACAGTCTCTAATTCAAACCCAATCATTCCACTAAAATCCTTCATTTGTTTTTTTGCTATTTCATAACCAGGATGGGATTCTAACCCTGGATATGCCACATCTACGACTTTTGAATGTCTTTCTAAAAATTGAGCTAATTTCAATGCATTTGACGAGTGACGTTCCATACGTAGATTTAGTGTTTTAATTCCTCTCAAAATCAACCAAGCATTAAAAGGACTCAGTACAGGACCCAGCATTGAATGCCAAAATAAGCGAATATCTTGAATTTCTTTTTTAGGACCGATTATAGCTCCTCCTAAACAATCTCCATGACCATTAATATATTTAGTAAGACTCTCAATAACAAGATCAGCTCCTAATTCAAGAGGACACTGAAGTGCTGGGGATGCAAATGTATTATCTACTATGCATTTACCATTAACTTCATGAACAATATTTGCACAAGCTTCAATATCTATTATATCAATAGAAGGATTTGCAGGTGTTTCTAGAAAAATAATCTTAGTGTTTTCATCAACATTTTTCTTTACCTCGGATATATCACATAAATTGACTCTTTTACATTCAAATCCCATTTGAGGATATAATTTTGTGAGGAGGCGATATATATCAACATATTGATTTATATGAATAATTACATTAGGTAATTCTTCAGGTTGAGATTCCAGAAACAATTTTTTAATCTTATTTGGTCGAATACGTTCTATACGTTGTTGTAAAACACTTGAACACGCAAGATGAACAGCAGCCATTCCCGACGCGACAGAAATCGCACTTTCTCCTTTGTGCAGAGTTGCTAACTTATTATCCAGAGCATAGACCGTAGGATTTTCTATTCTTGAGTAATGATAATGATTTTTCATCATTTCACTTAGAGAAGAATAAGTGTATGATTTTGATGCATATATAGGTGTTCGTATGCT
>JBHLLJ010000042.1:0-23604 GCA_048885705.1 Candidatus Hermodarchaeota archaeon
TTTGAGGTTTAAAAATTGAATTTTGAGACTATAGAATTTGAATTGAGAGATGACGGTATTGGGATTTTAACTCTTAACCGTCCTGATAAATTGAATGCTTTGAACTTTCAAATGATTGAAGATTTACATAAAATTTTCGATTACTTAATGGTTAATTTAGATTGTCGTGTTCTCATTTTAAAAGCAGCTGGTCGAGCTTTTTGTGCGGGTTTGGACCTTAAAGAGTCGACCATTCTTCAATCTAAAAAAAAGCCGGAGGAATTAAAAGAGAAATTTTTCTTTATGAGAGCTCCCGAAAAGGATACCATCAAAGCAAAAATCTATGCACAAGCAAGAGCGAGCCAAATAATTGTTAAAATGAGAAAGATTAGTCAACCAATTATTGTTATTATTCAGGGAGCGGCTACTGGGGCAGGATTTACATTAGTGTTAGCTGCAGATATAAGAATTGCTGGAGAAAATGCAAAACTAGCAAATTCATTTATAAATATTGGATTTTCTGGGGCTGATTTAGCAAGTAGCTATCATTTACCCAGATTAATTGGCATGTCTCGTGCAGCTGAGATATTATATACAGGGCGCTTTATAGATGCTATTGAAGCTGAGAGAATTGGACTTGTTCTTAAAATAGTTAGTGGTGATGAGTCAAAATTATTAAAAGCAGCAATTGAAGTGGCAGAGAATTTACTGACTAAAAGTCCTTTAGGGTTAAGAATGACAAAAGAAGCAATTAATATTTCACTGGACTCACCGAGTTTAGATACAATAATGCAAATAGAAAATCGTACACAGATGCTTTGTTCCACTTCTTCTGATCTTTTAGAGGGAGTAAATGCATTTTTCGATAAAAGAAAACCAAAATATCCAAAATCATGAATTAATAGCTTTATGTGATAAAATATGGTATATAAAACCATTAAATTTGAATTACTAGAGAATGGTATTGGAATTTTAACTCTAAATAGACCTGAAAAATTAAATGCTATTTCATTTCAAATGGAAGAAGAACTTCATCAAGTATTAAACGAACTAATGGTAAATTTAGAATGTCGAATATTGATATTTCGAGGGGAAGGAAGAGCCTTTTCAGCTGGAACAGATTTACAAGAAGGCTTGATTTTAAATTCAAAGAAAAATCCAGAAAGATATGATAAATTTTATTTTTTGGATGTGGCAGAACCAATAAAACGAAAAATGTATCATCAATGGCGTATAACTCAAATCATCATGAAAATGAGGAAAATCCCCCAACCTATTATTGCTGTAGTTCATGGTTCAGTAGCAGGCGGTGGATTTGGATTTGCTATGGCTTCTGACATTAGAATAGCTAGTGAAGATGTTAACTTTATAAATGCTTCCATTAATATTGGTTTAACAGGTGCTGACATGGGAAGTAGTTACTTCCTTCCTCGTCTAATTAGTCTTTCGAGAGCTGCAGAAATAATTTATAGCGGGAGAGGAGTTTCTGGAAATGAAGCGAAAAAGATGGGATTTGTTCTAAAAGTTGTTAAAAAAGAAAGTTTATTAGAAGAAGCTTTAATCTTAGCTGAGGAATTATTAACTAAAAGCCCTTTAGGTCTAAGAATGACAAAAGAAGCCCTTAATTTATCCCTTGACTCTCCAAGTTTAAATAACATACTACAATTTGAAAACAGCTCTATAGTTTTGACATTCTCCTCTAAAGATATAAATGAAGCTGCAAATGCATTTTTTGGAAAAAGAAAACCCGAATATGGGTTAAAATAGTAACCAATTTTATAACATTGCATGTAAAAACTATATTTTTTATAAAATTGAAATATTAATTATTTATATTCATAAAGGGAGTAATTATGGAAGAAGTGAAGAAGAAACCAAAACTAAAACGCAGAGTGTCATTATTTGCACTTACTATATATGGAGTAGGAAATATTTTAGGTGCCGGAATCTATGGGTTAATAGGAACAGTCGTAGGAATAACTGGAAATCTTTCTTGGCTTTCATTTGTATTAGCTGCTATAACTGGCGCATTTACAGGATTGTCATATGCTGAACTTTCTGCTATGTATCCTAAAAGTGCTGCAGAGTTTGTCTATACAGAAGAAGCATTTAAAAAAAGAATTTTATCGTTTAGTTTAGGGTGGATTATTATTTTTTCGGGTATTTTATCTGCCTCAACTGTATCTTTGGTTTTTGGGGGTTATTTATCTGATTTATTCGGTGTTAGTTCAATTTTTCTCAATATTTTGTTTGCGATTATTCTTGTAATAATTTTGACTTTAATAAATTTAATAGGTATTAAAACATCAACTCGAACTAATATAATTTTTACTCTTATTGAAGCTTCAGGATTAATCATAATAATTATTTTAGGTTTTTTTGGCAGTGAAAACCCCAATTACTTTTTGCTACCAGCAGGTTCTTCTCCCTTAGTCATTTTTTCTGCAATTGCATTAATATTTTTTGCTTATATAGGATTTGAAGATATCGCTAATATTGCTGAAGAGGTGAAAGAGCCCCATAAAAATCTTCCAAAAGCCATTATATACTCAATTATTATTACAACAATCTTATACTGTTTTGTAGCGATTTCAATAGTTAACATCTTAGATTCCACCACGATTGCTGCTTCAGAAGCTCCTTTAAAAGAAGTTGCTGAAACAATCCTAGGACCATTTGGGGGTATACTCTTGTCTATAATTGCTTTATTTGCTACAGCTAATACAGTTCTCATCATGTTAATTGTCACGTCACGTATGATGTATGGGATGGCAAGAGATAAAGCACTTCCAAGAGGATTGAAAAAGATATCGCCTAAATACAGAACGCCTATAATCTCTGTTTTTTTGACAATGTGCTTCACAATTATACCAATTTTTTTCGGAGATATCTCAATAGTTGCCCATGCAACAGTCTTTGGAGTACTTATAAACTTCTTCTTAGTTAATATAAGTTTGCTTGCTCTACGTAAAAGTAAACCAGATCTAGAAAGACCTTTTAATTTAAAACCAGGCATTAAAGGATATCCTATAATCGCGTTGCTAGGATCAATAATATGTATTGCTTTATTATTCGCTTTTGATTGGCTAACTGTTGTTATACAAGT
Source organism: Candidatus Hermodarchaeota archaeon (assembly GCA_048885705.1). Lineage (GTDB taxonomy): Archaea > Asgardarchaeota > Lokiarchaeia > Sigyniarchaeales > SOKP01 > Loki-b32. The sequence continues at coordinate 3,086 of JBHLLJ010000042.1, forward strand.
GATAATTATAATTTGTGGGATAATTGTATTTTATGTGATGAAATCAAAAATAGAAACAAAAACAGTAATAAAATATTAATTCTTTATCATAAATCCTTAATGTTCTGATATCCTACAACATCATCCCTTAAAAAAATCTTAAAAGAAAAGTCACCATCCTTATATGGTTCTATTAAATCCACTAATACATCATGTTCTGGTTTCGAAAAAACCTTCTTATATTCTTCACCTACACCTTCTAGAAACTGGTACTGTTGAATTACATAATTACCAATGAATCCCATTTTATCCAGAAAGTTTATTATCTCATCTATATCATTACAATCTAACAATTTTGCAACATAAGTAGTACGTATTTCAAAATCAATTTCATTTTGGGAATTCAAAAATTCAATCGTTTTGAAAATTCTGTTTAATTCTACTTTGACACCAGCAATTTTTTCATATTTATCCTTGTTTAAAGGACCTTTTAAATCCATAGCAACTCTGTTGATAAATGGAGTAATTTCTTTTATAACATCTAGATTAGAACCATTGGTATCTATGCTTATATATTTACCAATCTTTTGAACTCGTTTACAAAGCTCAAGTAAATCTTTTTGTAGGGTTGGTTCTCCACCTGTAATGCTGACTCCACTTACTAATAAATTAGTAGATATTTTATCAATTAACTCATCAATTTTATAATCTCGTCCAATATTTGGATTTAAAAGATACTTATTATGACAAAATTCACATTTAAAATTACATCCTACAGTAAAAAAAACGATACAACTTCTTCCCGGAATATCCTTAGTTGATATATCAACTATTCCTCCTAATCTCATACTCAAGCTAGTATTGTTCTTTAATTAAACTCTCAACTTGATATAATGGCAAATTAAATGGTCCTGGTGTTTCTAATTTGAGGGATGTGAGAGCCGCTGCAAACCTTAAGGATTCTTCAGGAGTTTTATTCAATCTAGAACCTAGATAACTGATAAAAGCTGTATCTCCTCTTCCAGTCCTTCCAACTGCACTCTTATTTTTCCAAGGGAAATTAAATGTAGAATTGGATATAAATAACGAAATTCCTTCTTCATGTGTTATTATTATTTCTTTTGGGCCAAATTGAGCTAAATCTTTAGCTGCTTGACCAATGTGTTGCTGATTCGTTAAAATTCTTGCTTCGGTTTGATCTAATTTTAAAACACATGTATTTGATATAATTTCTTTCTTTTCCTTTTCAGAAAGAGTTGAATAAAAAACTTTTCCATGATCCCTGAATCGAATAAAGCCTTGTATGTCAAGACATACGTTATTATAATTGGTTTTTATATATTCTAATAATTCTAAATCAATTTCTCCTGTGACAATATTACCTAATACAAAAAATTTCGGTGGAGGTTCAAACTTTGGAATTTCTTCCTTTCTAAATAAACCAGCAAATCCTAAAGGTTGGTAATCTCTAGATTCCATATTTTTTGATGAATAAATATTTCTTAGACCTGAAGTTTCTTCAGAAGGATATGCGAAATATTTTATTCCATTTTTTCTAAAAACTTCTAAAAATGAAAAATCATCTTCTTTTAATCTTGTAATAATTATAATTTTTAACCCCATATGAGAACCAGCGATTCCACCATAATAGACTACGCCACCTAAACTTGTATAACACCTTCCATCAATTTCAATTATATCTTTTGCTAAATGTCCTAAAATAACTAAATCTGCTGATTCTACACTCATAGATAGAATAAAAAATGAAAATATAATTAAGAAATTATCGGTAAAACCTATAGAAGATTGTGTTTTAAAAAAAAATTGGATTTATGATGGATTATTAATTTTCTTATTTCGATTTATGCCATCGATATAAGTCTCTAAAATTCTCTCCTTTATTTTTGAATGATTTAAGGAAGGAATCTTGTTTACTTGCTTATTACTCATTTCGATACTTTTAATAATATCTGAACTAATCTTTTTTAACATTTCTGTTTATTTTTTTTATCTTTCCTCTAAATTTTTTTTAATTTAAAACCTAAATTTTATTATATTGTATTAATATATTGTATGGATCCTATTTAAGCTTTTCCCACGTTTTTCCCACTCCCACCAAAAAGCATTTTAGACTAAAGAAATGCCTCAAATTCGAAAATGAACAATGTTCATCATTACAAAAAAATCTAAAAAAATCATTATAATATTATCTTAAATTTTAATCTTTCGAGTGAATAATTTCTAATCAAAAGGTTTTTTAATGGCTTTTAATTTCCCATTACAAATTAGTAAAATATTCTAAACATTTTAATTAGGTATAGGAGTTATTATGATATTTGAAGATTTAATCGGAATGCTTAAAAAGAAGGGATTTAAAGACACACTTCATGTTCTCATCAACCAGAAGGACTATAAGACTGATAAACACACATTTTATAACGAATTAAATAAGTTCTCATACTATAATTCGTTTTTTCGGGTGAAAGAGGAATTAGTACAGAAAGGTCTAATCGAAATTGAAAATACAAGTAAAGTAAAGTACATCAAACTTACTGAGAAAGGTTTAGATGTATATAACAAATTGAAAGAAATCAGCGATATGCTTAAAAATTAATCCTCTTTTTTTTTTTGATCTCTAATTTTAAAAAAAGTGTTTCTACATTGATATTAAAAAGATTAATTGTAGGTCCATTAGGCACAAATTCTTACATTTTTGGATCAAGTGAAACTAGGGAAGTAGTAATTATTGACGTTGGTGGGGAACCCGATGTTATTATCAAAGTTATCGAAGAACTAAACGCAAAACCTATTGGTTTACTTTTAACGCATGGCCATTATGATCATACTTTAAAACTTGGCAAAATTTTGAGATTTTTTAAAATTCCATTAATGTATAATAAAAAGGAATTTGATTCTGATATTTATAGGCAAAAAGAAGCCGATCGTTGGCTCTCTGAAGGAGACAATATTAAAATAGGAGATTTGAATCTCATTGTATTAGAGACTCCAGGTCATTCCCCAGGTGCGTTGTCGTATTATTCAAAAGATCCAAAAGATTATAATGGAAAAAAAATAGATGGAGTAATTTTTACTGGTGATTTAATTTTCCGTCGAAGTATAGGTAGATCTGATCTTAGAGGTGGAGATTCTGCACTTTTATTTTCTAGTATAAAAAATAAAATTATGTATAACCCAGAGATTTCAGATAATTTTCTTATATTTCCAGGACATATGGACATTACATCTGTGATTGAGGAGAGAAAATTAAATATGTTCCGAAATTATTTCTTGGATTAATTACACTAAGATAGTTTAAAAATGAAAATTTATTTATTATGAAGTTTATATAAATTTTTAAAAACCTTAAATCTATTATAATTATAAAAATAAATTATTAATTCATAAAGACAATTGAGCGTGAGAAAAAATTGATAAATAGAGCGGAGGTTAAAGCGATAATAAGAAGGTTTACCGAGCGTGAAGGGATTAGAGGTGTTATAATCTGCGATTCCTCTGGTCTACCGATAGATTCGAATATGGAAATTGAATTAAGTGAGGAAATTGCTGCCTATGTTACTTCGCTTATTGGGAAAGGGAGACAAGTCGTAGGAGCGTTAGAAGAAGGAACCCTTAAGTTTATAAGGTTGGAGACGACAGCAGGTGGGGAATCAAGAGAGACTATGATTGCTTTAGAAGAGAACCTCATCTTAATTATCTTAAAGTAGTGCCTTATTTCTTTTTTAAAGTCTCAAATTAATTTCTTACTCTTAATTATTTTTTTGAAATCTTGAAGTTATTTTGAACTAAAATCTAATTGAAGAGTCTAATTGACTCTCCCCATGATTAATTATTATATTATCTTGACTTCTAATAGTACTAATTTATGCTTCATTCCTATTTAAATGGTTTCATTCGAAAAGAATAATCAGAAAAGGAAAAACGCAGTTGTGGTAAAAAAAATTGTCTAGACCTGTAGAGTTTTCTATACCTGTAGGCTAATATACATAAGATAGTATTCTTAATTATTTTCTAACTACCAAGATAATGTTGAAACAACAACTCCGCTTCCTCTAAGAGTATACCGTTTATTGTTGCTATATGCGTATTAATTAATGCTTCATCGAATATTAAAGCCGAACCGCGATTGAACAGTACCACCACGCCAAGCGTGCTATCAGACTCTTTCTTAAAGAAGGTGTTCGCACTAAAACCGGGTGTTGCTCCACCGTGCCCTTTATACTCTCCTAAGTAAATATTCCATCCATATCCATATCCTGCCATATTAAAACCTTCCACATTAGTCCCCGTTAAGGGCACATGGATTGATTGCATTAAACTTATTGAAGCCGGATTTAGAATTTGAGTTCCATGATATGCACCATCGTTCATTTGAGCAATCATATACCTTGCCATATCAGGTATAGTACTCCTTATTGAACCTGCCCCGGTAACATTGATATTATAGTGAGGATACTCGCAGAGTGAATTATTCCACTCATAAGGAATTGCATTTCTACCTAGAAAATCCTCGTAAAAATACCCAGTACTGCTCATGTTAAGGGGATCGAAGATGTTTTTTTGCATATAATCCATTATGCTCTGGTTTGTAACTTTCTCTACTAGATACCCCAGCAATTGATAACCGGCGTTAGAATAACGATATGTTATTCCTGGTTGTGATTGCCAGTTATAATCATTGTAATAAGCTCCCCCTTCATTTAGACTTTCATTTAGAAATTCTTCCAAACTAGGGCGATCATCCCAAATAACTATGTCCCAACCAAATTTATCGTTTATCCAGGTAATTGTGTCGTTATCAAAATAATACTCAAGAGACCAGAATAAGTTCGTTGAAAGCCCCGAAGTATGCGTAAGAAGCATATCAATTGTAATATTACTTCCTGGATAATCAGGATGTCTTACATTAAAAGGAAGATAATTTTCAATATTATCGTTTAAATTAAGGGAGTTGTTTTCATACAGTTGTAATATTGCTGTAGCTGTAAAAGACTTAGTGATGGAGCCTATCATATATACTGTGTTTAGTTCAGGTTGATCACCAAATCCTTGAGCCCATACAACGGTATCATTAATAATAATACAAGCTCCCAATGAGGGAATCTGAGCGTTTGTCATCCATTTTTGAATTCTAGAATCAAGATTCACCTGAGGTTGAGGCTGAAATATGATGATACCAGTAATTATACCGCCAGTGGCAACAGCAGCAATTACTACAATTCCCAATATTAATTTTTTATTCATAATGATTCATTACTTTATGATAAAGGAAAATTTATCCTTTTTCTAAATATATTAATTAATTTTATTTTATTTTGATTTCTTCCTAAATAAAGGTATCTTTTAATTTTTGGTAATTAGTTTTTAAGTGAATTTTTATAGTTGCTGTTTTTAGTAAGTATTAACATTATTTTTTGGCGTAATCAAAGAAAAGCATGAGAATTTAGAAGAGTTTTTAAAAAAACATGGAAGCACTATCAATGGTAAAATCAAGTACAAGGTCTTGCGTTTTGAATTTTCATTAATGGTGCGTTCGGGAATACGCAATGACATCTAAATATCATTATCTCTTATTTCCTTACATTAAGATAATAATCCTATTTGATAATGTAAATGTATGAAATAAAGGACTTTGTGACTATTATAAATCAGGCTATCTCAAATGGAGTTTAAAGGGGTAAATTTGAAGTTTTAAATTTTTATTGGAAAAATTTCCTTTTTTATATTTGATAAATTTAAATTCCTTAAACGATATATTTTACTATATATTGATTTAAGATAATTTTTTAATCAATTTCAGATTTCAGATCTAAAGAAATAATTATATAAGGGAAAAATACCATGGTTGATAAAAAAACTCTTGAAAAGAAGTTAGCGGAGCTAATGGATATTGTCCCCGAAACAGAAGGATTAATAGCTGCTGATGCGAGTGGGAAAGTTCTTATCGGTCAAACACTCACTGAAATGGATCATTCAAAAATAGCAAAAGCATGTGCAACAATTATTAAAGATTCAAATAATTTAGGACAAGATATTGGAAAAGGTTCTTTAAAAACCACTACAATAGAACTTGATAAGGGGTATGCAGTTTTGGTTGGCTCAGAGAAGACTGTGTTAATAGCTTTAGCTGGAGTTGATGGAAGGAGTTCCCTTGGACTCTTAAAAAGAAACTTAATCTCAATTAGTAATTTATAATTTTTATACTCTTTTTTTTGAAAGAGTTGAGTAAAAAAAAAGTAAGTAATTTTATTTTTCAGATTTCTTATTATTATCAGTTAAACCTCTTTCTTCCAAAAGTGAATCTAAGTCAGTTTTTTCTTCCTCAGTTGGTTCTTCTTTCTTTTTTGTTATTTTCTTAACTGGTTTTGGCTTTTTCAATTCGGCTACTGGAAGATATCCTCTTCGTGGTTTCTTTATGGGTTTTTCTTCAACTGGTGTTTCTATTTGTATTTTTATACGTCGTGCATACAGTAAAGCAACTATCCAGACTACTCCAATAATACCTAAAATAATAACCATGAAATATTGAAATAAGTAATCAGAAATGGAAATTTGAAATGTATTGTATGTTTTTTCTATTGACACAATAATAGTTTCATTAGTAAGAATATTTTGTGCTGTTATTGAAATTGAAAATACGACTGTTTTAACGTCCTTAACTGAAACTTCCACAATTAAATTAGTACTGTCTCCATCTGAAAGCCAATCTAATTTAACATAATCTATTTCAACAATGGAAAATAATTGTTCTTGATTTAGTGTGATATTAATATTTATAATTTTTAAAATTGAATTTCCAATATTTGAAAGTAAAATATTAAAAATAGTATCTCTTTCTCGAAGTATGATAACGTCTCTAGGAGTAATTGATATTGACAAATTATTTTCCATACGGATAATATTGACTGAAACATTTTTTACTACTCCATTTATAGTATCGCCCTCCCACTGTAATCTAAGTAATAATTCATCTTCAACATTAATCGTTTGAGTATTAATTAGAAATGACGTATTCCCATTCGAGTCTGTAATATCAGAACCAATTTCTATCCAAATATCATTCTCAAAATATTGACAGGATACGTTTTTTCCAGCTAGAATTTTCCCAAATTCAGTAGTTAGGGTGGAAGTTAAATTAAATGTTTGTCCTTCAATAGGGTTAGTTGGATTAGTAATAATATTCGTAAATTTACTATTAAGATTTAAGGAAAATTCATTTGTAAATTGTTCATAACTGCTTACATAATTTTTATCGACTATATTAACTAGAAATTTTGAAGTATTAGGGAAATAAATGCATTCATCTCGATCAAAATCATATAAGATAGATCGACTTGATGCCTCACTTGCTACCCTCTTTCCAATAATATATCCATCAAAATCATTTGAAGTTTTATTACTCATTAATGAATAATCTGGACTCTCATAAACACCCATTAGGATTGGATTATCTAAATATATCTCTACCAATGTCTTTGCTCCACCTAATCTAATTGGAGCATTCACACCTTCCCAGATATTATTGACAGTATCTAAATTGGGGATTGTAAGATCCATATTGAATTCAAAAGTATCATCTGGATGCCCTGAAAAATACAATTTAATGGTATTTGAGGAATTTTCAGCTATGACCCATTCATCATTTATATATGAAACTAATTTTACATCAACCTTTACATCTAAGGAAATAAATTCATGTATATTTTGGAGTGTTAATCTAACATTCATTTTTTCTCCTGGATTTATAATATTTTCACTCTGTAGAAATGAAGTTAACTTAACCTCCAAATCCTGACCTCCAATGTGGTAAGAAAATATTTGATTCAAATCAGTATTATTGATTGGATAGAAATTTGGCATAGAAACGCCGGTTGTTTCATTTATAGAAGCAATTAACATTGTATAATTTTGGAAAACTTTGTTTTTTATTTCACCATCAAGTATATTCGAGTCCAAAAAGGAATAATATTCAAGATTGTACAATTCAACATCATAGACATCAATATAAAGTGTTAATTTTTTACATCCTATAGCAGAACCATTATTCCAAAAGAATCCTAAATTATATTTGCCCAAAATTGTGAGATCTTTTGTTACTCCTAAGATTGTTTGATTATTAAAATCATAATATAATATTGAATCCTCAATAATACCACTTGAAGAATTTAATTCAATAAATTCTGAACCATTTGGATAATAAAGAATAACGTTTAAATCAGCACTTTGAGGTGCATTATTTTTATGATCTTGTATATCCGCACGAATAGTTACATTATCTCCGTTCATAAAGCCATTAGATTCCCATAATTTTCCTTTATAATTAATATAACTATGCATATCGTAGATGAAATTATGGGATGTTAGATTAAGAGTATAAAATCCACTTATAGTTATAATATCATTTTGAACAACTATTTTATTTCTACTTGGATTTTCTATTAATACACTTTGTTGTTGTCCTGGAGGTAAGATTGGTTCATTATTAGGATCTGTTACATTATAAGCAGTGAAATAATCATAAAAAACATACCAAAATTCAAGAAATTGCCAATATTGGAAATTTGGATCATTTTTATTAAAATTATATATAAACAACCATTCAGGATCATTATTATAAGATGCAGTGTATGTACTTGAAGCATTTTCAATCCAATAGGCGTTTACTGAGAAGGTCACATTGAATTTAAATCCCTTAAAAATACTTTTATTCCAGTAAAGGTCAATTCGGAAATTATTTGAAGGATCATCCTCGATAGCGGTTGGAAAATTATGATTCCATTGACCTAAACCCCAAGTTAAATATGAACTTTCATTATAAGGATATGTATTATTTACTAAATTTTCTAATGGTAAATCTTGAATTCTTAACGTTTGGTTGCCATTCCAAACAAAATCAGATGGCATATAACCTCTCGTTACATTTAATTTAAACGAGCTAGCATCTAACTGTCCTGTGTTATAAGTCGATATTGTCGTTGGAATTGATTGTCTAGCATTTAACCATGTGGTTCCATTGTCTGTAGTTGTTTTTAATTGATGTTCTGTTTTATCATCTCCAAAATTAAAATAAGGTAATGATACTAAACTATACGCTGTATTTGTGTTATTGGATTTGATAGTAATGAAATAATTAGAGACATTCAAGTTTCCAGTATTACTTGGATTAAATGCAAAATGTGATAAATGGTCCCCTGTATATCCATTTATAATGACAGAATCTATTATCTTATTATAATCAGGGTATAAATTAATATTCCGGAGATTAATGGGGGTTCTAATAACAGTTCTATCTGCTCTATATAGAGATATGTTTAATTCTGTGTTGGCAGCTTCCACAAGATTTAAAGTTCTAATCCATGCATAAAACCCGTTTACGGTGGATTGTTCTCCTAATAGATCAAATTCTAGGGCCACATATTGTTGATTATTTATTGGGAGATCAAAAGCGTAAATGGCTTTCATATTAAAATTATTAATCCTTGCATAAAATTGGGTAAGATCAGACCTGTAAAAAATAAACCGGATAAGACAGGTACTTGTTAGGTTGATAAAATTTAAGTTTTCATTAATAAAATTTCGTTTTATTTGCTGCAAACCTAAACTACTATTTATGGGTAATGCAGATATAATGTCTATCCACGCAGATTGTGAATTGTCATATACTTTTACAGTTAAATCAGCATCTGAATAAAGTCTAAAATCTAATGAAGAAATAAAGCCTAAGATTTTTAATCGGTTAAATAGAACTCTCCCATTAATGACTCCTGATTTACCATATGAAGTACCTGTAAAGTCAGCTGAGATTGTAAAATTTAGGAGACCATTGGTAGCATCGAAATAGATATATGTTCCATTGTCATTATCTATCAAAGAGCTCCAACCACCACTAATACGAATTCCATCATGGTAGGTAATACCAGAATATGTGGTATCATAATTAAAAGCAATAAAGTCATTTGCATATAAAGCGCTATTATCTTCTATAACATAATCCGTAGTAAAATTATTTTGAAATTCAAAGCTAAAATTTCCAGAAGCAAGAGACATTTCTTCAGAAGCAAGTGAAGGAATTTCAAAGAATTTTTCATTGTTTTGTAAATTTTCTGATGAATTAGTTGTATATACTCTAACATCTTGATCAACACCAGAATTTGTAAATATATCATCAATATTACGGTTGGAACTTTGAAGTTTATCATCTAAAGGATTATCATCAAAATTAGTATCTTTTTTATCAGTTTGGAATCCAATAAAACTATTTAAAATCTGCACATTAGACACAAAAATCGTAACAATGAAAAGCGTGGCAAAGAATATTCGTTTAATTTCTTTTTTTCGTCGAATCAATAAAATAACCGTAATATCTAATTTTTGTTTATAAAATAATTTAAAAGTATTAAAATTTCCTAATTTTTAATATTTGTTGGTTAGATTTTCAATATAACAAAATATTATAAAGATTCAAATTTATCTTAAATTGAGGTTTCATTTGTATTTAAAAAGGTAAGCATTTTGAGTGAAGAGTTAATTCTAAATGAAATTGAGAATAATAAAGATGAATATATTGATTTTCTTAGAAAAATAATTCAAACAGAATCATATAATCCTCCTGGGAATGAAAAAAATGTAGCATTAGAAATTGAGAAATATCTAGAGAATGAAAATATTCAAAGCGAAATATTCTCATTTGGTGAAAATCGAGCTAATTTAATTGCTACATTGAATAATAACTTTGATGGTAAAAATTTATTATATAATGGACATATGGATGTTGTTCCACCTGGCTCTTTAGAAGAATGGAAATATCCTCCGCTCTCTGCAAGTATAAAAAGAAAAAGAATGTATGGAAGAGGAACAGCTGACATGAAATCGGGAACAGTAGCTATGGTTATTTCCTTAAAAATTCTTAAAAAATTAGGGCTAAAGATTTCTGGTAATTTAATCTTTAACGCAGTGGCTGACGAAGAAACAGGCGGTAAGTTAGGAACAGAATGGTGTATGGATAATGCATTAAAATCGAGGAAGATTGACTTTACAGTGATAGGAGAACCAACAGAACTAAACCCTTTACCTCATGCAATAGTTTTAGGAGAAAAAGGACGTTTTGTTATCAGAATAATTACAAATGGAATTTCTGGACATGCTTCAGTTCCTTCATTAGGAGTAAATGCAATTTATATGATGAATGATATAATTTATAATTTAGATAAACTTGATGATTATATCCCAAAAGTTAAGCCTCCATTAACTATAGATGAATTAAAACAATTGATAAGCACCCTGTTTCCAAGCAAAGAAGTTTTTCAAAAAGTTTTAGATGATCAACCTTTATTGCAAGAGGCTATAAAAGCTAATACTCAATTTACCAAAATTGTAACATTAATAAAGGGCGGAATAAAAGATAATGTTATCCCTGATCAATGCGAATGCACAATTGATTTTAGATTATTACCAGGACAAGGAATTGATATGATATTAAACGGCTTGAAAAATTTAATAAAAGACTTGGGTTATGAATTAAAAGATGAACCAATAGGGCTCCCTGAAGAAACCTTCGTATATTTGGATGTATTACAAAAAGGAGAAGCATCTTACTGGAAAGAATGGAGAAAATCGAAGATATTAAAAGATTTTTATAATATAGTCGAAAAAATTTATGAAAAAAAATCATATTATTTTATATTACCTGCAAGTTCTGACGCTAGATACTATAGAAACTCAAAGTTTTGCCCATCTACAATAATATTTGGTCCAGGAAATACAAGACTTACACATTCTACTAACGAATATATAGAAATTCAAGATTTTATCAATGCTATTAAAGTCTTTACTCTATTTGCTTATAATTTTCTCAAGTAAAAATAAACTCTTTAAAACACACATAGAAATTTATAAGATTCTACTACTATTATTTTATTAACTTTTTATAATTGAGATACATTCATGGAATAAATTGCCTATACAGAAAATTGAAGATACCGTAATTCTTTTAGATACATCTAGATCGATGTTAAGAAAAGATTTCAAACCAAATAGACTATCAATTGAACTACAAGCAACAAAAAATTTTATTCAATCAAAATTGTCAATTGATATGAAAGACCGGATATCAATAATAACTTTTGGGGATGTAACAAAGAAATTAATCGATTTTGCATTTGAAGAAGAGAAGCTCATTAAATCCTTAAAGAAAGTTCAAATTTCAGGTAAAGGATTATTACACGAAGGCATTGCGTTTGCGCTTCAAATTCTTGTTGAAGAGATGCGTAAAGTAGGTGGGAAAACTAGTCGTATTTTTATTATAACTGATGATAAACTGGATAAAGATGTAAATAAATTAAGAAAAATTGTTAATATTGCTAAGGGTTTAGGTGTACTTATTGATGCCTGTCAATTAGGTGGTAAACAAGATGATGGTGAAGATTCATTAAAAAGAATAACACAAACTACAGGGGGCGATTTTGAATATTTTAATAATTCTAAGGCAATTATAAGTGGAGTAAGTGAGTTTGCCACTAAAAAAGATGTTAGACATTCAATTGATTATTTTTCTCCAAATAGAGATGATAAAAAGGCACCTTTAATCAGTGAAATCGCACTTCCGTTAAGAAGACCTTCTTTATTAGATATGAGGTTCATGATGAAAACAGGAGGTAAAGGACAAGAAAAATGTCAAATTTGTCATTCTATTAAAGCTGCTGTTACAGGCTCTGATTTCTTAAGCGAAGGACGCTACTGCCCTAGTTGCGATCGAGCTATGCATCTATCATGTGCTGCGATGTGGGCTAAAAAAACAGAATATAAAGAAAATGTATTTCGATGTCCGTTTTGTTTCTTCTTATTAGAATTACCAAGAGCTGCCCTAAATTTGATAAAAGATAAAACAGAGGAACTTCCAGAAATAAAAATAGCCGATGAAGATGATTTTCTAGAAACAGAAATGTCATTAGTGCCAGATGATAGAATCAATCAAATAAACGCGTCTTGTTCGTATTGTCATAGTATTTTCTTGGGCGATTTTAAAGTTTATAAATGTGAAAATTGTAATGCCTATTATCATGAACCTTGCTTTCAAAAGATATACAAAGAACTTAAAGCTTGTCGATATTGCGGAGCAAAAATAATCTTAAAATAACCAATTATTTATGTTTATTTTCTTTAAATTATTTAAGCATAGAATTCTTTTTATTAATAACTTTTATTATTGAGGTCGATAAAATTAGCTAGCAAAAAAAAAAGTAAATGGGTAGTAACATCAGCATGGCCGTATGTAAATGCTATTCCTCATTTAGGGAACTTAATTGGAAGTACATTATCAGCAGATGTATTTGCAAGATTCCTAAGACTGAAAGGAGAAGAAGTAGTATTTGTTTCAGGATCAGACTCTCATGGAACACCTGTTTCAGTAGAAGCAAAAAAGTTAAGCACGTCTGCTGAAGAATTAGCATTTAGATATCATAACATTATTAAAGACTTGCATGAGAAATGGCAGATTTCATTTGATAATTATACAATAACTCACAATCCTACTCATATTGAATTCGTAAAGAAGATGTATTTAAATATACAGAAAAACGGGTATATCATAGAAAAGGAGATTGAATCACTTTATTGTAAACAAGATAATTTGTTTTTACCCGATAGATTCGTAGAAGGAATATGCCCTCATTGTAATTTTGAAGATGCACGAGGGGATCAATGTGATAACTGCCAGAAATTGTTAACCCCCTTAGAACTAATTAAACCTAGATGCGCGGTCTGTGGAACTACCCCGGTAATTAAAAAGACAAGACATTGGTATTTAGATCTGCCAAAATTACAAAACCGATTAAAATCTTTTATTGAAGGAAATGAAATTATACCAGCCAATGCACGACAAATGTGTTTAAATAGTATTGCCGAAGGATTACCAGAAAGAGCAATTACTCGCGATTTAGAATGGGGAATTCCCGCACCATTCGAAAATGCTGAAGATAAAACCATTTATGTGTGGTTTGAAGCCGTTTTGGGATATATAACTGCTGTAAAAGAATGGGCTGAAAAAGTTATTAATAAACCAGATAAATTTAATTATTTTTGGAATGATCCAAGCACCAAAACAGTTTATTTTATTGGGAAAGATAATATCATTTTTCACTTGATTGTATTTCCTGGATTGTTATTAGCTTACAATGATAATAAAAAAGAACGGGAAAAACTTGTTTTACCTTACAATGTCTCATCAACTGAATGGTTGATGTATGAAAATCAGAAGTTTTCTAAATCGCGAAAAGTTGGTATTTGGATTAATCAAGCTTTAGAAATTGCTCCACTTGACTATTGGCGTTTTAATTTATTATATAATAGACCTGAAACAAGTGACACATCCTTCTTATGGTCTGAATTTGAAAATAACATGAAAGCATTAAATGATAATATTGGGAATTTTATACATAGGACGTTAACTTTTGTAAATAGGCAATTCAATGGGATTATACCTAAAAAGATAATTTCAACACCCAAAACCCCAATTCAACACAAGGAAACTTTACCAAATAAAGTGGATGATGATTTTGAAGAGGAAATTTCATTGTTTCATAAAAAAATCGAGGAATTATTAATACAATTTGAATTAAGAAGAGCAATTCGAGAAATAGTAAACTTTGGCAAAAAATGTAATGTCTACTTGAATGAAAAAGCTCCTTGGCATTTGATAAAAGAAGGGAAAAAAGATTTAGCTGGCCATGTATTCAATCTTTGTATACAGGCAGCGTATGCGTTAGCTATAACATTAGGACCTTTTATACCAAATACTTCTGAAAAAATTTTATTATATCTCAACCAACCAAAACTAAGTGAATTAGATTGGGATAGTGTAAATGGAAACTCTATTAAGGAAGGAACAAAAGTAAAAAAACCAGAACCTCTTTTTGAAAAGTTAGATATAGAAGATTTGAAGGTAAAATTAAAAAATTTACAAGAAAAAAAAATCGAAGAAGGTGAAAAAGAATTGGTTTCATATGATGATTTTAAAAAGTTAGATATTCGAGTTGCTCTTGTTGAAAGTGTTGAAAAAGTTCCGAAGGCAGATAAACTTTACAAACTTTCTATTGATTTAGGAACAGAAAAAAGGACTTTAGTTGCTGGATTAGCTGAACATTATAAAGCTGATAATTTAAAAGGGAAAAAAATAGTAGTTTTGACAAATTTAGAACCACGGAAATTACGAGGAATACTTAGCCAAGGAATGCTTTTAGCTGCTGTTGAAGGTGATAATGTATCAATTTTAGTACCAGATAAGGATCTTCCCCCTGGAGCAAGAATAGAATAGTCTATAATTTTAAAGAAAACAAAGGATTTAACCGAGCGATGATCTCTCCGAGATCTAATTGAAGGGTTTTAAGAATAATATCTCTTCCTCGATATTCAAATTGCACTTCACTTACATCTCTAATTATTTTCAATCGACTTACCTGTGATTTTAAAGAAGTAACGAAATATCGCTGGTCTTTATATTCTAATATATCTAGCACATCTTCCGTATCTGTAAATGCATAACCTCCACCGTGCGGAAGTATATTAGCATTTAATAATAAATCTAATACTTCTAACTTTTCTCCTCTCTCTAACAGATTTTGATTTTTAAGAGTCCTCTCTGATAAATTTTTCTTCCCTTTAAATAAATAAGCTGCAATATCTGCTCTAAGTGTAGTCGGAAAAATATTTGATTTTATGAATTTATAATTTATATCTGTACAATTACTTCCTAAATACATATTATTATAGTCTTTTAAAAATTGATGTGCTTGATTGCAAATAATTTCATATCCAAAATCAAATAGGTTATTGGCAATAATTTCTCTTTTTTTGTTTGAAAATTCTAATGCTCTGTGATTTAATTCTAAATACTCCTTTGCTTCAGAATCCAATAAAATAAACTGCGTCCCCAATTTGGTTTTTTCTTCAACTGCAATCTCTTTTAATTTTTTTGACTTGTCAATATATAATCCGAATTCATCCTCTCTATCATTTCTAAACTCAGGTGCAGATCCATGAATAAGGAAAACATATGGAGGAAGATCTAAATCCGATAAATTTTTAGTTTCAAAGCAATTAATGAAATGATTAGATATTCCATAATCCCAATCAATTTTGATCTGATTATAGTAGAGCTCTTCTGATTTGATTTTATCAATTTTGGTGATTAAATCATAAGGATCTGGTAATTCATCTAATCCGCCGACTAATATACCGCAACAATTAGGTTTTGTATTAAGAAAAATTATTTTATCATTTCCATCTCCCCAATTTAATTTTCCACCATATCCTAAACCTGAATTCCATCTAAATTTATTTCGTGAAATAGTCTCATCAGGAGAAGAAATAAATGTTGCATTTGGGTCAAAACCATATTTCTCTTGTATTATATGGGACATCGCTATTCCATATTTCATATTAGCTCTACATAATTTAGATGTTCCATCATTTAAACCAGTCGAAAAAATAAACTGACTTGCTCTGTCTAATAATTCTACCTTAGACAACTCGGACATTTTTTGAAAAAGGATGGAAGAACCCATTTTTTACAATCTATTAAAATCTATTGTATATTCTACCAAAACATATATGGAAAGTATTTATATATAAGATTAATGATATAAAGTTTGAAATAATTACAAAAAAAGTGTCTCTAATACCGAAAAAACTAGTTAATATGACAAATTCACCTAATTTTATCTTATATGATTCTTTAAAAAGTATACAAATTAATGGAAAATTTACTGGCTCAATTATTTCCAAATGGCAAGATAAAGTTATTTTTTCTGACAATATTTCCGTATCAGAATTAGAAGGAATTAGTATTTCTCAAGGACTATATGTAGGTTTTACAAAAACCAATGGGGATCTTATATCTTTTTCAAGAAGTAGTGATTTTAAATGGGATATTAATGAAATTCCTTTAGAATATTCTGTTTTAATTCCAGAAAATACAATGGAACAATATGATCAAGGCCAATTTTCAAATGAATTTCCATTTACAATCAATTTACTACACACAGCTTGTTTGTTTATAAATGATTTAAAATTTGGTGTTAATCATTTAGATTTCTTTAAAGGAGAAATTTTAAAAAATCCAATTTCAATGGTACGAAATGGGATTATTATAGCTGATAGAGTAGTTATTGATGATAACGGTGATCCAGTTTTTTACGATTGTTTAATTGTCGGAAGGGATAAAAATGACGATCTTAATATTAGTTATGAACCAATCGTAAACGTGGATGATAAGGTTGTTGAATATATTATAATATTAGGTATTGAAGAATTAAAAATATAATTATAACCGATTTAAAAATGCTTCTTTTTGAAAATAAAAAACAAAAATTGCTAAATCTCTTAAAATTCACCGGTTCTCCTTTTAAAAAATTCGTATCTACCGGTGAAATCGAAGAAGATATTGGATTAATACACTCAAGACAAGATTTATTAAATTCGATCATCAATATAATTGAAAAGGATGGAAATTTCATTTTACCCATAATTGGAGATGTTGGAACTGGTAAAACACATCTGTATTGGGCTTTAAAGCATGAATTATATTATTATAATATTGTTTATATATCCTTAGAAAAAGTTATTAAGAAGTTCTATTATTACATTTATTCAGAATTTGTTGAAAATATGGGCATTGAAGTGTTTAGAAGTATTGCAAGAAGATTATGTAATAACTGGGGTGCTCTTGAACGAAAATATGGCTTTTTTCATGTAGCTGATATTGATAAAGTCAGAAAAGTCGCTTTTGATAACTGGGCTCCTAATTTTGAAAATAAACTCGCAATAAAGGATATAATAAATGCAATAACAGCTCATCAACTTGATCCGTACAAGAAAATAGAAATTGAAAGATGGTTTTTGGGGGATGTTATAGATATAAGAGAGCTTTCTAGGCTAGATTTAAGCCATGATTTACGAGGTAGGAATCACTCTTATACAATGCTAAAGATTTTAGTTGAAAATTCAATGGTAAATAGTGTTCTATTCATAGATGATTTCGAAAAAATTATTTCAATGATGAAACCTATATCCATCGAAGAAGAACAAGAAGAAGTATTTGATCGAAGCTGGCTTTACGGGAGTAGGGAATCACCAGAAAAACGTACAGCGGAGAAATTATTAGATAAAATTCTTAATTTAAATAAAATCAAAGATCTAAGGTTGATTATTACTCTGAAATCACTCGATTATTATAACGAAATTAAAAGAGAAATCGAAACTAAAAATGATGGTCTTTTATATATATTGAAAGAACCAATTATATTATCGAACTTTATAGAAAAAGACATATTTACATTCTATAAGAAAAATTTAGAATTTTTTTTTGGTAATATAAATTATTTTGATTACTTTAGAGATTTTTCAGATTCTTATTATCCACTTAATGAAGAGGTTTTAAAAACTATTTATGTTCATTCGAAAGGTAATCCTAGAGAAATTATAAAGATATTAATTAATATCTTTAATGAAATAATACTATCTAATGAAGAATTAAACGAAATTCTTGAAAGATATCAATAAATTGTATCATTATATTTTCTTTAATAAAATTTTTTCATATGTGTCAATCTCTTTGAGAAATCTTTCTTTATTCTCAAGAATCCAATTTGCTGATAAAATTTTTTCCCGAAATGATTCTAAATTAATTGGAGATCGAAAATATATTAATAATAATGTCCTAATAGCTTTTGAATCTAAAACTAAGTAGTTATCTGAATAAGAAAGGGAGTTAAACAATTCATTAAAATCTGGAAGAAATTTTTCGAAAATCTTTACACATAATTCTTCTAATTCTGAATCTTTTGAATTTAACACAAGAAAAAGATTTCTTCTCACAAGAAGGGGATTCTCATCTAAATTTAGCAATGTTTTGAGAGAATTAACTTTAATTGGTTGATATTCATCATTTATAGCATATCCAATTAATTTAATTGCTTCCTCTTTCAGTTCTGTGTTTATTGAGACTTTATTTATTGCTTTTATTATTTCATTTCTAATCCACCTATCTGAATTATAAAACGTTTCCATCAATAATTTTAAATATTTATCATCCAACGGCATTAAATAGCCGATCTCGCCAAGTAAATATATCAAATTTAATTTAGTTTTTTCAAATAACTGTGGTTCTAAATTTGTAATGAAAAAATCGAGAAATCTTAGAAAATCTTTTTGAGGATTTTTACTTAATTCAACCAAAAAATCATTAATTTTTTCGGGGTTTTTAGATGATTTAACGTTATTAAATGAATCTTCAATAGAAGGCATTAAAAACCCGTCTCATAATATATTTTCTTTAAAATAAAAATAATAACCAATATCTTTAATTATTATCGGATCTTGAGAAAAAATCGTCCAGTTTTTTTCATATATTCTAAATATTCATCTCCAAAATATTCGATTAATATTTTTTCTTCATCTATTGCTTGAAAATATAAACCAACAGCCCCAACGATATATAAACCTATTAAAAACCAATCTAAAAGTAACAAATTGAAACCAATACACAAAATATTAAAAGATAAATAAATGGGATGTCTCACTTTCCCATAAATTCCTGAAGTAACAAGGTCTTTCTGCTTTTTTTTTCCATCAATAGGATAAGACCAGTGAACCCCTAATTTTCTATATGCTAATAGCAAAACTATATTACCCCCTATTACTAAAGTAAAACCAACAATTTGGCAAACATCACTTATAAGGGGTATATCGATTTTTGGGAAAATTAGTGCCCAATAGTTATAAATAAAAATATTTAAACAGCATAGGGAAATAAAAATATTAATTAAATGAATTCCAATTTTTGCAAAAGTCCTCGTATCCTTCAATTTATTATTAATTTCATTATTATTTTGATTCTTATGCCGTTTTTTAAATAGGATTATGTAAGTGACATTATATCCAAAGAAGAAAAAACTAATTATTATGAAAATCCGTACTATTATTGAATTCAGCATTAATAAAAGAAAGTTATATTCATATAATTTTATAATTGTCTTTTTTTAAATTTTAACAGTACATAGATTAGATGCTTAAAAATTATAGAGAGCATTACTCAAGTAGATTTATTGGAAAAGAAAGTCCTTAATAGCTTCAGAATTATTTGCTACATTGATTAAATTTTCATTTTGCCATGAAGAATCTTGAAGTAATTTCAAACCTGATCCAGTGATTTTTTCTAATATACCAACCTTTGCTCCAAAAATCAATGCTAGACGATACTCAAAAGCAGAGATCTTTCCTCCTCCAATCCCCAGAAGTTTAATATTATTTATAGAGATTTCATTTAATAAAATATCAGTCCAATACTGAAGTGCCTCTAAGAAACTGAAGTCGGTTCCATTTGTTTGGTGTATATTTGAATACCTTATATCAATTTTAACATGGCTAGGTAAGTTTTTTGGAATATACCCAATAGTTTTAATTGAATCAGGATATGATTTTTGAATATCACCCACGAGGTCACAAACACCCGCCACTGTACTTCCAGA
>JBHLLJ010000043.1:0-23594 GCA_048885705.1 Candidatus Hermodarchaeota archaeon
GATCTTCTATTAGTTAAAGATGGTGGCCCAAATCTGATTGGTAAAACCGCTTACATAACAGATTTAGATACCAAAATAATAATTCAAAGTCATATCTTCCAGATAAAAACATTAGAAAATGATGAAATGATAGATTCCTATCTTCTTCTTTACCTTCTAAATTTAGATATTGTCCAAAAACAAATACAGGCTATTACTTTTGTTCAAGGAACTATTGCAACCATAGGAAATCGTATAATGGAAGTGATCTTACCTATTCCTTCTGATATGAATAAACGAGTGGAAATATCAAAGCATATCAAAAAAATTATAGAAGAAAAAAAGAAAATTCGCAAACAAATTGAAGAAATATCATTGAAATACTCTTTGAATTAGGTTAATTATCTTTTTTCAGTGTATGTTCTGTTAAAAATTAAATTCTTTTGCATTATCATTTTTATTGGACATCAAATTCTCAAATAAAATGATTAATATTTATAAAAAGTTTTAATGAGGAATCATATTTTTTAATCTTTAGTTAACATAGTCCTTTTAACTGTAAATTGCTAAAATTCAAAATCCCTAAAAATTAGTTATTTCATATGAAGATAGAAGAATTTTCAATGGAATCTTATGATGATGTTATTATAATTTGGAGAAAATCAGGAATAAGTGTAGGATCTACAGATACAAAGGAAGAAATTAAAAATATACTTGATAGAAATCCACAGCTTTTTTTAATAGGAAAAGTAGATCAAAAAATCATAGGTGTGGTTATGGGAGGCTTCGATGGTAGAAGAGGATATGTCCATCATCTTGCTGTTGACCCAGATTATCAAAAAAAAGGATATGGAAAAATGATGATGGATGAGTTAATAGCTAGGTTTCGTAAAATGAGTGTACATAAAATTCATTTATTTATAGAAAAATATAATAAAGAAGTTGTAGAATTCTATCGAAATTTGGGATGGGAGATCAGAGATGATTTAATTATGATGAGTTATGTTCCTGATAAAAGTTTGTACAAAATGAAGATTTAATCCAAATTTCTGGACTCAATTCTAACATAAATTATAATTTTCTTCATTTATTTTTTAAAAATTTTAAATAATATCGAAATGAATAATAATACATATTTCTAAAAAAACAAGTTTAATTGAGGATGATTATCGAAATGAGTAAAGAAGATCTGATCAAGTTCTACGGAATAGATAAGAAATGGCCAAAAGAAACGCCTAGACATATTGATTATGATGTGATTCCTTTAGGAGAACTTTTAAGTAAGACAGCTTTAAAATATCCCGATTCTGAAGCAATATATTTTGAGGGTTTTCGAATGACATATTTAGAATTAGATACTTTAGTAGATCAGTTTGCCACGGGGTTATCTAATTTAGGTATTAAAAAAGGAGATGTGGTATGCATTGATTTACCAAATGTTCCACAATATGTTATTGCTCATTGGGCAGTTGTCCGAATTGGAGCAACATCTAATCCAATATTACCTGTAAATCGTTTTGTTGAGATTGTTCATCAGGTAAATGATTCAAAAGCAAATACTTTAGTTATACTAGATTATTTATATGAAGAATACCTACTTGGAAAGGATTTAAACAAAATGCCTTCATTGAAACACATAATTTTAACGGGATTAGTAGAATACCTACCACCAATGAAAGCAAAACTAGGAACTGCATTAGGTAAGGTCCCTAGAATGAAAGAATGGCCAGAAAAGATAGATAATATCAAATTCCATAAATTTCAAGAAGTACTAAAAGATGGTCTTTCAATAAATGTGCCAAAAATAGACTTAGATCTCAAAAATGATATATCTGTTTTAATATACACAGGAGGTACTACTGGGGTTCCAAAAGGAGTAATGACATCTCATTATTCAATGGTAGTTAATGCCCTTCAGACAGATATATGGGCTTCAACACAATTACCCGAAATGAATGAATTAAAAGGTAAAGGAGCAATGATGTTGGTAGTTCCTCTTGCGCATGCTTTTGGTAATATCGGTATGACAGTGTCCGTACTTGAGGGTTGGAAAATGATTTTATTACCACGCCCTCCAGAAAAGATATCAAATATATTAAAAATTATGATGAAAGAAAAAGCTACATACATGCCGGGAGTCCCTACACTTTATATAAAAATTAATGAAGATCCTGCATCAAGTAAATATAAAGGTAAATTAGAGTCACTTATAGCATGTATAAGTGCAGCAGCAGCAATACCCGAAGAGGTTAAAAATGAATATGAAAAATTAACAGGTGTGAGTATTGTAGAAGGATATGGGATGTCAGAATGCTCTCCAGTAGTTGCATTGAATCCATTCAAAAAAGAACTTCAGAAAGTAAATACTGTCGGTTTACCTCTCTCTGATACATTAATCAAAATAGTAGATGCTGACAGTGGTAAAAAAGTACTACCTCACTGTCCAAATGAAAGTTGTGAAAATTGTGGTGAAGATGAGTTCCAATATATCGGAGAAATATGCTGTACAGGACCACAAGTTATGAATGGCTATTTAGGAAGAAAAGAGGACACTGATTATGCATTAAGAAAAGACTCTGAAGGATTAGAATGGTATTATACTGCAGATATTGGATGCATAGATAAAGATGGGTATTTGCGTATTAAAGACAGAAAAAGAGATATGATCAAAAGAAAAGGTCATGGTGTCTTTCCAAGAGAGGTTGAGGACTTAATATATATGCATGAAGCTGTAAGTGAAGTTGGTGTCATTGGAGTGCCAGATCCAGAAACTGGACAAGAAATAAAAGCATTTATTTCACTTAAGCCAGAGTATAAGGGAAAAGTAACAAAAGAGGAACTCATAGAATGGTGTCAAACTAATATTAGTCCTTACAAGTATCCCAGAATGATTGAGATTGTTCCTGAATTACCAAAATCTGTCATAGGTAAAATTTTAAGACGAGAATTACGAAATGAATAAACCTATAATTTTTTTCATTTCTTTTTAATTTTATTTACTATACTATACTATATTTTGAACAAAAGAAAAAAAAGGAAAATAAGTATTCAATCAGGAAATTTTTGAACATAAATTCTTCAATATATTTTCAGCTTTAATTGTAAATCCTGATATTATATCATCAACATCCAATATCGAATCAATTAACCCTACAGTCTGTCCTACTGGAACTGCCCCATCAACAGTATCACCTTTTGTATAAACTAACTCATATGCCATAAGGTCTGTTAAATATTCATCTATATCATAAGCTAATTCTTGTGAAATTTTTTCATCTTTACTCATTATTTTCCCATGCTCTAAGCAATATTTATTTTTGAATAGTCTAATTGGCCCAAACCCCCCTGTAGTGAGCAAAGTGTCTTCAGCTGTGGCGGGGAGTATAAGATCTTTATAATTTTGGTGAAACTCACTTTCTTTAGAAGCAATAAATCGTGTTCCCATAGCGATCGCATCTGCACCCATCGCTAATCCTGCAGCTATACCTTCCGGGGTGGCAAAACCTCCACATCCAACTAACATTTTATCAGGATATTTCCGAGCAACTTGTTGAATTAATACTAATGTAGTTACCCCTTCATAACTTTGATGCCCCCCACCTTCAGTTCCAGTTGCTACAATCCCATCACAGCCAGATTCTACTATTTTGTCAACAAGCCATAGCGCGGGTCCTACATGAAAATGATACATGTCAGGTGCTTTTTCTTTCCACATTTTACCAGCAATTCTTGGTCCTCCAGCACTAGTTAAAGCATAAACTAATTGTTCTCTTAATTTTGGGTTTTCATTTCGCCACTGCGGAATTTTACGTAATAAGACCCTATGATCAGTTTGGATCCGAGCAACACGCACATTTATACCAAATGGTTTATCAGAATGCTCTACAAAGTAGTCCAAATGTTCTTTAAAATCTTTAACAGAATTCCTACCTCTTAATGTAGCGTGACTTACAACACCTAATCCCCCTGCTTCCGAAACCGCAATTGCTAATTTAGTTGTATAAAAAGGTCCCATCGGAGCACTAATAATAGGATACTTTATTCCAAAATTTTCAGTAATTCGAGTTTTAATCAATTTTTATCTCACACTAAAAACTAAAATTATGATAGTTAAGTTTTGCTTTTTAGAAGTAAAAAAGTTATCTAAATTGAATTTATTGGATAATCAATTTTAGATTATGAAATATAAAAAAAGGAAAATAAATAAAAATAAGCAAATTAAAATTTATAACCACATTTTTTACACACGTGTATTTTCGCATAAAGTGGACTGTGACCGATATAACCCAGAACTTTACTTTTATCTTCTTCAGCTTTTAGATCTTTCCCTCTAGAACCACAATTTGGGCAAATTAAACGCTCTTCACTTGTATATTCAGTTGGTGCGGCTGGTTTTAGTGCTGATAATTCAGTTTCTGCCTTTTCTAATTGGCTAGTTTGTTCATTTAATGTTTTTTCTTTTTCACTGAGTGTATTTGTCAATTCTGTGATTTTAGATTCTTTTTCAGCTAAATTTTTCTTTAATTCCTCATTATTTTTGGTTAATTCAGCAATTTTAGGCTTGAATTCATCAACTTCTGCCCTTAATTTATTAAGCTCATTATCTTTTAAAGTAATCGTTTTCTTTAGATCATAAATTTCACTATTCAATCTTTCAAGGTCACTAGTTTTACCTTCTAAATTAGTTAGCTTGCTTAGGGCTTCTTCTAGTTCAGAATCTTTTTTCGTTAGAGTTTCTTTGAGTTCGTTGATCTCAGTTTCATATGTAGTTACTTTATTTTGTAAGGCTTTCACAACTTTATCATCTAAATCGGCAGTAAGGTCTTTTATCTCATCTTGAGAAATACTTAATACACCTCATTGATATCTCAAATAGCGAATATAATTATAGTAAAAACTCGGAATTGGACTAATTGATGTTATTAGCAATATAGAACGAATTCTTATATAATTTTTATAATAGAATTTATATTTAAGCTTTTATTTTACTGAATTTTGTAATCCTGAAAATGTATAGAACTTCTTCTCCCATAATTTATAACGGTGAAAAATTTTTTCTTTTATTTTTTAGTATTTACAGCTATAGAATGATTAATAACTTTCAAATTTCAATATATATCATGATATATTTGTTAAAAATAGTATAGAAGGTATTAATTATATTATACTCAAAACTCATTAGATGATCATAACTTTTAAATATACAGTTATATTTAGAGATATAAAAATATATATTAATTTAAAATAAAATAATTTTATATTAAAAAGAAAATGCCGAAAAGAAAGCAAAAGGGAAAAATACAGAAACGAATCTTAAGAGCGAATTTGATACTGATTGTCGGTCCAATGATTGTTTTATCAATATTTTCCTTTTCTCAGATAAGTGCCTTAGGAGGATTCATTACATTTGATGCCCAAAAAAGTATTGAGATTGAGGCTTTTAATGCTCTTCAAAACAAATCAATTGATGCTGCTAATTATGTAAACACCTGGTTTGATTATGTATCGACTGATCTAGGTAGAATAACAAGTTATAATGAAGATCTATTTAATAAAAGAATAAATATTACAGAAAGTAGACCTTCCTATCATCAGTCAGGAATACCAATTCTTCCTAAATTAATCTATTCAAGTAAATATAATAAATATATTAATACAAGTGTCTCAGATTTTACAAATAATACTATTATTAATCCCGGTATAAGTCAATTGATAAATAAATCTGCTTATATAGATTATATCTTTAATCCGATATATGAAGCTAATTCCCTCTATGTGACTTTAATTGCGGGTTATGAGGATGGTATTACCAGAGTCTTTCCATACATTAATAATTCGAGATCAATAACAACGGACAAGAATGCTGAAGAATGGTACAATGCTACAAAAAATTTGAATGGCCAAATCTATTTTGAAAATGTAAATCAATCATTAATCGGTCCTGCAATATTATTATCACAAGCAGCTCTATTTGAAAATAATTCTCTTATTGGATGTTGTGGGATAGAAGTTGAATTATTATCATTAAGAGATTATATAAGCAACATAAAAGTTTATAATACAGGTTATGTTGCGATGATAGATAGAGCTGCTAATGCGATAATTCATCCTGATGTGCCAAGTAATAACATTGGATCTCCGATTGCAGATTTAGAAGTGGATACAAGTGAATTTTATTCTATCATAACTCATATTATTGATGAGGAGCAAGATATTGAAATATTTGAAAAGAATGGGGAATCTTGGGTTATATCTTACACACCTGTTGGGAAGGGAGGATATTCTATTGCATTAATTGTACCTTATTTAGAAATACTCGAATCAGGTATTAATCTACAAAATTCTATTTCTGCATTAAATATACCTATGATTACAATCCTTATCATAATTTTAGCATTTCTATTTTCTTCTATTATTATAGCTATTTTGATGATGTCAAGGAGAATTACAAGACCTATTACACATTTAACTGATTCAATTGATAATATGGTTAGAGGTGATCTAACTAAAGAAATTCCAATTGAAAAGAAGCGAAGAAGTAATGAGATTGGAGTTCTTGCTCAATCTTTCCAAGCACTCTTAATTACCATGAGATTAGGGAATCAAAGTTATTACCAAGGTGATATATATCTCGCATACAAGAATTATTCTGCAGCATTAAAATTATTTAAAACTACACAAAATTTAAAAGGACTAGGAATATGTTGGAATAATTTAGGTAATATATTTCGTAATTGGGCTGAACTTGATAAAGCTAAAGATGCTTATGACAAATCTATAAAAATTGCACAACAGACAAATGATGAATCCGGATTAAGTTCAAGATTAAATAATAGGGGCCTTCTTTTTCTATCAGAAGGTAATTTTGAATCTGCAGAAAAAGATTTTATTACAGCTCTTAAAATAGATGAAAAAATGCTTAGTAGTGATAGAATCGCTACTAGAAAGCGAAATCTTGGTGTTTTAAATCTATTAAAAAATGATTTTGATAAAGCAGGGAGATTGTTTAATGAAGCGATTAATATTGATTCAGATTTAGCTTTTAAATCAAATTTAGCTGAGGACTATTTCCAAATTGGACGCTTAGAGCTTTCAAAGAAAAATTTTGAAACAGCAATTCAACATCTTGAAAATGCATTTAATATCGCAGAAGAATTTAGTAATTATCCACTAATGATGAACATCTTAAGAATTTTAATAAATATTTATGATGAACAAGATAATACAATTCTTTTACACAAAACTGAAGCAAGATTAAGTAAAATCAGTGATAGGGTTGTTCGGAAAAAAGATGTTATATTTGTGATAGACCAATCAGGTAGTATGAAAGTCCAAAATAAAATTAGTGCTGCAAGAAAGGGAGCAAACGAAGTGTTTGATACAGTTATTAACCCTGTAGATAACCTCGCAATTATTGGATTTCATTCGATGGTAAATCATATACTACCCTTGACTCAAAAAGGAGGAAACATTGAAAAAATTCAAGATATTTTTAGAAATCTTACAAACACTCCATATCAAACAGCTTTTTATGATGCCCTCGGATTAGCTGTCGAAATGCTGAAGAATTCACCAAAAGAAAATCAGAAATGGATTGTTGCTCTAACTGATGGACTTGATAATTTTAGTAAAAATTATTCAGCAAGAACACTTGCTCAATACATTTCTAATCTTGACTATCCCATAAATATTATTCTCATAGGTGTTGGACGAGAACTTCGAGAAGTATTTACTGAAATGAATTTAATTGTCAACTCATCAATTCGAGGTAAATACATACCAATATATTCTGAACATAATTTATCAAAATTAATTGCAGATGCATTTAAACGAGTAAAAGAGATTATGGCATCATCTGAAATAGAAGGGTTTACCCCGGAGGAAAAATAGGAGGTGAAAAGAAATGGAAACTGAAAAAAGAAAAAGGATTGGTATTAGACAAGTGATTTTATTAAATTTTGCTTTGTATACAATCATTGCATTAGGAGCTGTAGCAACGACATCAGGAATTTTTATTGGTGTGATGAGTAATATAACTTCAAATCAAGTAACCAATACTTTAGAAACTCAAGTAAAATATAACATGGAAAACAAAACAATTAGTAATTCTCAGATTATTGAATCACAATTGGAAAATGTTGCAGAAGATTTGAATGGTCTTGCTAATGCAATTTCAAATGTTTTTAAAAATCCATTTGAATTTGGCTATCGCAAGTCATTTTATCACGTAGAAATGCTGCCAGTAGGAACAAGAAAATTTAATGGCACAATCGTAAGTTCCACAGAATTTTATCCCGAAAATATACCTCCTGATGCAGAGTATAATGCTAAACTAGATTTAAATGCGTCGAAAAGTTATTCCCATTATTTAATTTACGAGGATACATGGAATGCAATGGGTCAAAATGAATATAACCTGAGTGGTGTTCACGGTGATATAATTAACCGTACAGCTCATCTAGATCCAATTATGAAAGATATATTAGAAAATAATCCTCATTATTCTTGGATTTATATGGAATTTGAGATTGGTATTCAGAGAACTTTTCCATGGTCGGGTGTTGATACGACTATCTTTGGTACTGCAACAGAACCTCCTTTTGATTATAAAACTGATGACTGGTATATTGATGCCAAAGAGGCTAATGGAAACATCGTTTGGACAGCGCCTTATATTGATCCATATATAGGGTGGATAGTTACAATATCTCGAGGGATTTATAACGGGACTAATTCCCCACAAAATTTTATTGGAGTTGTTGGAATCGATTTTACACTTGAAACAATATCTCAAACAGTAGGAAATATCAAAATATTTGATACTGGATATGGGTTGTTAATCAATCAAGATGGTGAAGTTATATCTCACCCTAATGTTATCTTTGATCCAGGAGATGAAGAACCTGTTCTTATTAATGATGTTGAGCCAATAACTCAGGATTTATTGACCCAAATGACAAGTGGAATCTCAGGATTTTCAGAAATTATAAAAAATGGAAAAATCTACTATTTAACCTATGCTCCAATTACTGTATCTAACTATACACTAGGTATTATCGCTCCATCTCAAGAAGTTTTAGCTCCTGTTAGAATTTTACAAGATAATATTAATCGAAATCTTACCATTCAACTTTCAATTATCTTTGCCATATTAGCAATAATTGTTACTCTTGTATTAATAATGGGATTAAAAATATCTGATTCGATCATTAAACCGATAAAAAAATTAACGAACCTTGCTTTACAATTAGCAACAGAAGATATAAAAAAGACTGTGTTAGATAAATCCGAAGCTTTCGAAGATTTAGAAACTATTATTGAAAAAGATGATGAAATTGGTGGCTTATCTAGATCATTTAAGAATTTAATTCTAATGGTACGAGAAGAAAGTAGACCTGAAGGACAAAAAAACAATTCTAATAAGAATAATAAATGAGAAAATAGGATACATCCATAAAATATTATAATTTATAAATAAAATTTTTTTCAAATTAATTAAAAACCATTAGCAAGACTGAAATTAATAGGAAATATATTATTAATTAAAATAAAAGAAAGGAAAAGAATTAAATTATTAAGTTGATGGTAAAAACTAAAATCAAAATTCAAGTTAAATGGGATGTTCAATTTAAAAAGCCGGTGTATTCTTGTTCAGTTTCTAATATATTAGGAGATGAATTGCCAGAAATAATTGGATGCTCTTTTGATGAATCAATGCAAATATTTAATTTGCAAGGGAAAAGAGTTATGATGTCTGAATTCTCACCCAAGATTACAAATTTTTTAGTAGCACCAGTTACAGGTGATAGAAATGTTGAGTTACTCTCTGGAGATGTAAATGGCAATGTAAGACTCTTGGGGAAGGAAGGGAACCTTATTTGGAGTATAAATCTTAAATCTCCAATTATATGTAGTGATATTGGAGATTTTTTTGGAAATGGGACTATTGCAATTGTATTGGGACTTCAAAATAATAAAATTATTTTTTTAAATCAAAAGGGTCAAGTAATAGAGACTTTTCAAGCAACAGAAGGAATTAAAGATTGTACAATTATAGAAAAATCAAAAAATTTCTTTGGTACATTATTAGTGTTATTAAGAAATGGAAAAATTATAAATTTTGATAAAAATGGAAGATGGCAAGAAGTTTTTAAATTGGAAGATGACCCAACAACTATAAAGTACAATAAAGTTTTTGGAAATCAAATATTAATAATTGGGAATAAACTTGGTGTTCTAAAATTAAGTGATTTTGAAGGTAATATTTTAGGAGAAATTTCTTTAAATAACAAAATTAGATGTGTTAATCGATTTCTACCAATCATAGACAATAATCAATATAATAGATTTATTACTGTTGCTGCTGGAAATTCACTATATTTGTATGAATTACTTAAAACTAATACAAAAATTGATGAGAGTTCAATTAAAAAGTTGATAAAGCCATCATTAGAGGTACCATCCGGAAAGATAGAACCTATTATCTCCAAAAAAACTGTAAGCTACATCACAGAACAAGATATTGAAAAAGATATGGAATTAACTCCAAATCAAGAAGTAAATAGTGTTTTAAAAATCAATCAAAAGGAAAAAGCTAAGAAACATTCACAAGGAGAAAACGTTAGAGTGCAAAGAGGTGGTCAGATTAAAGGAAGTAAATACATCTTCAAAATTAAACTAGTAAACGAACGAGAATATAATATTACTGATGTGAATATACAAATTTTATCCTATCCAGAAGAAAGCTTGGTACTTATATCAGAAGAATCAGAGAATAAGAATCGAACTAGGTCTCTTGATCGTGTAAAAATTCATAAAGTTACTAAAGGAGGTTTTATTAGTCCAACATTCGTTTTTTTACCTAAAACGGATTGTGTTAAAGGTAAAATTCGAGCAGTCATTAATTTTCTCAATGAGAGTGATGAAATAGAAACTGTAATAATGGAACCATATGAAATAAGGGTAATATGTGGTTTACTTCAACCAAATCCAATAACAGTTGAAGAGTTTGACAAATTTTCTCAAGACATACTTAATTATCAAAGAGTAGGAGAGGAAATTGAAGTTTTAATTGAAGCTACTTCCTTGTATGAAAAATTACTGATATTATTGGAGAAAAAAAATTTTTCTATTATAGATACTGAAAAACAAACGATAGGTGGCAAATTTTTTGGTCTAATAAAAGCATTTGCTAAGGGAACTTATAGTAAAAATAAACTTGGTCTTCAGATTACATTAACTGGACTTAAAGAGTCAAAGAAATCACTTCTTAAAATCGAGACTTTTGCACAAGATATTGATATGAGTCCTGCTTTAATCAATGAAATTGAAAATTCAATCGCTCCTAAAAAGTGCCGCGAATGCGGTCACGATATTCCTGCAGAACTTCTGCAACGAATTATTCAAGGAAAAATAATTTATTGTGAATCCTGCGGTGCAGAACTATTAGATTAATTTAGTATAATTTTTTCAACATCCTAGTTATTTAAAATATAATTCAAATATATTTTCTGAATTCGAATTAGCATAAATTTCAATTCTACAATTCTTAAATATATCTAAATAAGATTAAGAATTATTATATAGAAAACTCATATGTGATATTAAGTTGAGAAAAGTTGCTATTATTGGTATTGGTATAACTCCTTTCAAAGCACGCTATTTGGATAAAACTTATTTTGAATTAGCGTTTGATGCCACAAAATTAGCACTAGAAGATGCTAATAAAAATGGTGCTGCAATCATGCACAAAGACCTTCAATCTACAGTTTATGGAATTTATAATGAATTATTTGAGAGACAATTCATGCCGGATATTTTTACAAATAGTTATCTAGGAATGAATGATAAACCTGGTACGAGAATTGCAAGTGGAGGTGCCACTGGGGGTTATACTGTTAGAATGGCTTATGCTGAAGTTGCATCTGGGTTGTCAGATTTATGCCTTTGTATTGGATTGGAAAAATGTAACGATTGTTATGATGAACAAACAGGAACTACAACCCCAGAAGTTCTGAACGCCATTGCTTATTCTGCAGATATGACTTATGAGTACCCAATGGGGATGATGGCTGCAAGCTCTTATGTATCAATGGTTAATGCCCATTATGAAGAATTTGGAAATCCAACTGAGGAGCAGATGGCATATGTTAGCGTAAAAAATCATGGAAATGCTCTTAAAAATCCAAAAGCACAATCTCCCATGAGTATTACTATTGATGATGTCATGAATTCTAGAATAATATGTTATCCATTCAAGCTATTGGACTGTTGTTTATATTCTGAAGCATCTGCGGCTTTAATTCTAGCATGTGAAGAAAAGGTTAAAGAATTAAAGGTTGAGAAACCAATATGGATTACTGGTGTTGCAGCAGCAAATACTGATTGTTTCATAGGAAATAGAGAGGACATGGGGCGTTTATATTCAAATATTTATGCAGCAAAAGGTGCTTATAAGATGGCTGGATTAGATTATAGTAACATAAAAAATCAAATAGATTTAGCAGAATTGCACGATGCCTTTAGTGGTCAAGAAGTTATTAGTTATGAAGAGCTAGGATTCGTTCCATTTGGAGAAGGTGGTCCTTGGATTGAAAATTCTTATGAAAAACCTGGAGAAGGTCCTTGGATAGACGGAGAATTGCCATGCTGTCCTTCTGGAGGCTTAATCGGTTGTGGACATGCTGTAGGGGCAACGGGAATAATGAGCACAGGAGAAGCTGCCCTTCAATTAAGAGAAGATGCGGGAAAGCATCAGGTCACAATTGAGAAAGGAAGAGCGATTTCCCATTCTATAGGAGGACCTGGAGCGGCTTATGCTGCGGTGATTGTAATGGCAAATAAGGAGGGGATGAAATAATCATGGCTGAAGAATTTGAAGCCCATCAAATACGAGATGTAATACGAATCAACTATAAGTACACAATGGGAGGGCAATCTAAATTTTTTACAGAATTGAAGAATAATAAAAAGCTATTAGGTACGAAATGTACTAAATGCGGAAAAACTTGGATGCCCCCTAGGATTAATTGTTCTGATTGTTATGAACCAGCAGATTGGGTAGAACTTAAGCAAACTGGGACAATAGATATTAGTACAATAGTATGGTATACCACTTCAGCCTTTATTAAAGCAATACCTTATGGAATAGGATTTATAAGACTTGACGGTGCGGAAACGTCCTTACTTCAAGGCATATTTTCTGAGAATTTAGTTCCTTCAAAAATAAAAAAGGGTAAAAGGGTTAAAATCGTTTTTAATAAGAAACGGGAGGGTAAAATGACTGACTTTTTCTTTGTTCCTGAGGAGGAATATGACAATTGGATATCAAAATCAGATTATGAAGGAGGCGAATAATAATCGAACCAGCAAAAGAGCATTTAAAAAATATTGTAGAGAAATTAAACGCCAATCCAAAAGCTCAGGCGGTTTTTGTTACAAATATTGCAGGAAAAGATACCGATTGGTTAATGTCATTTCAATTTAATCTTGATAAAGAAGACCCTTTTTTTTTAGAAATCAAGAATCGTAAAGCTATTTTATCTGATGGCACTAAATCTGATGCATTAGTTATATTATCAGGTAATTCTGAAGCAATATTGAGAATTTGTAAAGGCAAAGGAGATTTTACCCATGCAATCTCACGAGAACAAATAAATGTGGATAAAGGAAAGGTAATGGATGTAATTCGTCTCACTAGAGCAATTACAATTGTATTAAAATCAAATTAAAAAATAATTTTCTTCATTTTAATTATTTTTTTTCCTATTATTTAATTAGTTATAATTCAGAACTTTTAGATGCTTGGACTGCATGATCTGTATGCCAAGACAGACTTTGATGTTCAAAATACTGCTTATATAACTTTCCATACTTTCCTCCTTCAGCAAATAAAGATTCATGGGTTCCTTCTTCAATTATTTTTCCGTTTTCCATTACGATTATACGATCAGCATTCAAAATAGTCGAGAGCCTATGGGCAATAATAATTGAGGTGCGATCACTCAATAGAACCTCAAGAGCTTCCTGAATTATCGCTTCTGTATAAGCATCTACACTCGAAGTAGCTTCATCAAGGATAAGAATTTTTGGATCCATTAAAAGCGCTCGAGCAAAACTAATAAGTTGTTTTTGACCCGCAGAAAGACCCCCTCCTCTCTCTCCAATCTTTGTATGCAAGCCTTCTGGTAGATATTCAATTAACTCTTCTGCATGAACTGCATTAATAGCTTTTCGCAAATCTTCTTCAGAAGCATCCTGTCTTCCATAACGGATATTTTGTTCTATTGTACCCCAAAATAAAAACACATCTTGGTGAACCATCCCAATATTTTTTCGATATGAATCCAATTTTATATCTCTAATATCAATTCCATCAATTTTAATAGATCCCCCTTGAAATTCATAATACCGAGATAATAATTTCACTAAACTTGATTTTCCAGCTCCAGTATGACCTACAATTGCTAGTTTTTCTCCTTTTGGAATCCTTAGATTTAAATCTTTAAAAACCCATTTACCTTTACTATAAAAGAAATCTACATTTTCAAAGAGTATTTCTCCTCCTAGTTTATCTACTTCAAAAGCTTGTGGATTTTGTTTCACTTTTGGGGTTGCATCAAGGATGTCTAGTATACGTTCATATGCCGCCATACCAGCACTTAATTGAGGGAAAAAAAGAGCCACTATCATGATAGGACGGAAAAATCTCTGAAGATATAGGATGAATATAAAAATTGTTCCTGCATTTGTTATTCCACTAAACACAAATTGACCACCAAAATAAACAATAATAATTAAAACAATTCCTGCTACAGTTTCTAATAATGGTCTCCACATATGAGTTGTTGCTGTTAATTTAAATCCTGTTTTAAAGTATTCTTTATTTGTCTGATCAAATTGTTCAGAAACTATAGCTTCTTGCCCATAACTTTTACATACTTGTATTCCTTCAATAGATTCTACCATGGCAGCATTAATATTTCCTATTGATTTCCTATAAGCTCTACTCACAATACGCGCTAATTTTCTCAAAGAAAACATTAAGATAATTATAATAGGTATGGAAGCTAAAGTAATTAGAGCTAGAGTTAAATTTAACCATACAAGAACTCCAAAAGTAAGTATACTTATAAGAAAACTACCTACTGTGTCAGTTATTAATATTGTTGTATTTCCAAAATCTAACGCATCATTTGAGACTCTTGAATTTAACCTACCACTTTCATGTTCATCAAAAAAGCTCATATCTTGTTCTTGTAATTTATCAAAAATATCCATACGGAGTTTATCAAGAAAGAATGGAGCAAATTTACCAATTTCTCTCCTTTGAAAGAAAAACATTATCCATATGATAACAGATAAAATGAGATATGCTATTCCAGCTATAAATGCTAATACTATATTTGAATCTAGTCTTGTTAATTCATCAATAACAAAACCAACTAATAGAGGACTTATAATTTCAGCTATTGTTGATATAAAAACGAATAATGAAATTAAAATAATATTTTTTTTAAATGGGGCCACCCGTTTAACATATCTAACGAAAAGTTCACGGTCTGAATACTTCCTTACAATTTGTTCACTAAATATTCCAGAATAGATTCCCATTTTAAATCAATCACTTTTGCTTAATTTTTAATTCTGGTAAGACCAGATGTTTGCCAAAAATGCGTCGATAATCCTCTGAACTATGTAATAGTTCATTATGATTACCCTTTGCTACTATTTCTCCATGCTTTAGGACAATTATTTTATCAGAAGTTCTAATTGTATGTAATCGATGAGTGATTATTAGTGTAGTTCTATCCCTCAAAACATTCTCCATGGCACTACCAATTTTTTCTTCTGTTTCACTATCCACTGCTGAAACAGAATCATCTAGTATTATGATTTCGGGGTTAGTTAAAAAGGCTCGAGCAATCGCGACTCGTTGTTTTTCCCCTCCAGAAAGTCGTGTACCTCTTTCTCCTACAACTGTATTATATTTTTCAGGAAATTGTTGTACAAATTCATCAACTTGAGCAAGCTTCGCTACATCAATTATTTCTTTTTGTGTTGCTTTTTGCTTACCAAATGCAATATTTTCATTAATAGTACGTGAAAATAGATAAATGTCTTGTTCTATATATCCTATATGTTTTCTTAATACCTGAAGAGGATATTCTCGAATATCTACTCCATCTAATAGTATTATTCCTTCCTGTGGTTCATAAAGACGTAAAAGTAACTTCATCAAGGTTGTCTTCCCACAACCTGTGGGCCCCACTAGAGCCACTCTTTGATTTGGCTCAATATTGAAAGATATATTTTTAAGGATTGGGGGACTTGAATTATTTCCATTTACATAGGAGAATGAGACATTTTTAAATTCAATCATTCCTTTAAAAATCTTTGGCCAATCTCGCACTTTATCTTTACTATGTTCACTCTCTTCTAGTGAAATAGCCTTGAACACACGAGAGCAAGCAGCAAAACCACTCATCATATCATTTGTTGCCCAGAAAATTGTATTGGTTGGATCAATGAGTGTTAACAAAAGGAGATTTATTGCTGCTAAATCACCTATAGTTAATGTATTTTCGATTACAAAAATATAACTTGTCAGAAAAGTAATTCCAATAACAATATAGAGAATTAATAGAGGATAATATTTGGATTGCACTCTTGTTTCTCCAATCCAATTGTCTCTAAAGGCATATACTGCCTTACTGAATTTTTTCCGTTCCATTTTTTCAGCGGTAAAAGATCTGACTACCGCGGCACCAGTTATGCTATCTTGAAGAACTACAGCCAAATTTGAATGCTTTACTAACCTTGCTGATGCATATGGAGAAATTTTCTTTCGATAATATAATATAGAATAAATATATAAAATAATAAAGGGAATACAGATTAATGCTAACCTAAAATCAAGTAATTCAAATAATAAAAACGTTGTTATTGCCACTTGGAAAAATGGATAAATATAAAAACTACCATGAGATACCATCGTATTAACTATTCGCAAATCATTAGTTGCCAGAGCTTGGAGATCGCCTGTTCTCGTATTATCATAATATTTTAATGGTTTTAATTGAATTGCGTTAAAGAACTCTTTTCTCATATTTTGCTCTGTTTTTAAACCAAGATAATGTCCTGCCATCATAGTAGCGTAATCCATGATATTACGAATGAGATAAAGAGAAAATCCTACAAAAACCATAATTATTAAATTTATTTCATCCTTTATTGTAAGCAAGTTATCGATTATATCTCCAATAACAATTGGAATAAGCGTTCTGGTCAATGTGTATATAGTAATCCCTATTATAACGCAAATCAGGATATATTTTTGCTTATAAAGATGATACAAAAACCAACTTTTATAACTCTTATACTTTTTTACGTCCAAATCCATGTTATTCGCTCATTCTTAATTCTAGTTTTTTATTAAGAATTTAAAAATACCTAACAATTCCAATTCTATGTATAAATTCTATAATCGTATATTTACTAAATATTTTTTTCAGTTTTTTATGAATGAAAAATAATTGAATGAAAATAAGTATTTTCGCATTAGAGACCAATTTTTTCAATAAACACTCTTGAAATTTCTTATTTTCGATATATTAAAGGAAAATGATTATCGTTCAAATAGAATTTTCAACTAATAAATAGAAATATTTATATATCTACGTAAGAAATTATTCACATCGAAATTTATCCAAAAATAACATTTATAATTATATATAAAAATAAATATAAAATGAGGTAATTAATTTATGAGTCAAAGAACAGCAGTAATAAGAAGAGAAATAGCAATTATTGCTATAGTTGCTGGATTAGGCATTGGACTCCTTGGTGGTTGGTTTATCCCTTCTCCTATTATAGGAACACGTACACCATTACTCGATCAAATTATTGCACGAAATTCATTCATAGTTGGAACTAGCGCAGATTATCCTCCATTTGAGAATAAAACTTATCCTGGGGGTGTGATCATAGGATTTGATATTGACTTAGCTCAGCTAATTGCAGATGAAATTGGTGTTCCCCTTGAAATGGTGGACATACCTTTTGATTCGTTGATTGCTGCTTGTAGAGCAGGCACTATTGACATGATTGCTGCCGCAATGACGTATACTGAAGATCGTGCCGAAAGTCTTGCTCCCTCTATAACATATTTCAACGCTGCTCGAGCAGTAATTGCAAAGAATGGTTCAGGATTTACAATTACACATATAGATAATGTAACAGATTATACTGTTGGTGTTCAATCAGGAACTGTAATGTATGAGGAATTAGGACCTGAAGGGCTGGGTATGATAATTGATTCTGAATTATTTGTTTATGATAACGCCCAAGATCTTATGATTGCCTTAGATACCGCTGCTATCGAATTAGCATATGTTGATGAGCCAGTCTTTAAAGCTTGGGAAACTATCTATAATCTTGAGTTATTATTTGATACAGGATCTGATCCTCTTGCTATGTGGACTAGACATGGAGAACCAGAACTATTGTATATGATAAATAAAGTTATCTATGAAAGCTACCTGGATGAATCAATTTATGATTTGATAAATTTATGGTTTGGTAACGTCACAATCTGATTGAAATGCCTAATATTATAGATATTGTTGTTTATATCGTCGGAAAAGGATTACCCCTAACTCTGCTTCTAACAGTCCTAGGTCTATTATTTGGATTCTTAATAGGCATAATTTTAGCACTTATGCGCGTTTATGGGAGTATAGAACTAGTTTGGGTAGCAAGTGCTTATGAGAAGGTATTTCGAGGCATACCACTTCTGGTTTTAATCTATATTTTCGGTTACGGACTGTCAGGATTATTTTGGTATTTACACCCATTACGCAGGCTTTTTGCAGGTATGGTTTTATCACTTGCTCTTCGAAGTGGTGCTTATCAGTCTCAAATATTTCGTGGTGCTATTTTATCTGTAGAATCAGGACAAATGGATGCTGCTCGTTCGATAGGGATGAGTAAGTTTAAATCATTTCAACATGTCATTTTACCACAAGCTTTAAGACTAGCAGTACCTGGCTGGTCTAATGAATATGCGGTAATAATCAAAGATTCTTCTTTTGCTTACGCAGTTGGAATAGTTGAAATGGCGAAAGCAGCTTATGATTTTTCTCGTGCCTTCCCAGGAACTTGGACTATTTCTTTAGGGATATTAGCAATACTATATTTTCTATTAACCTATCCTGTGACAAAACTATTTAGTGAAAGACAAACAAAGAAACTTAAGAAATTAGGAATGGGAGGTAAATAAATTTGAAAGAACCAGTCATAAGAGTTGTTGATTTGTGGAAATCATATGAGGATTTACAAGTCCTTAAGGGAGTTTCATTTGAGTTAGCAGAACAAGAAGTTAAAGTAATATTTGGACCGAGTGGTTCTGGTAAGAGCACACTACTTCGTTGTATCAATATGTTAAATCCACCAGACAAAGGAGAGGTTTATCTTCGTGGAATGAATATAACAGCATCAGGAGTAGATCTTAATTTAACTCGAACAAAAATAGGGATGGTGTTCCAGCATTTTAATTTATTTGCACATTTAAAAGCAATTGATAATGTGAGTATTGGTCTTCGACGAGTTAAACGATTACCAAAAGAAGAAGCTCAAAGTAAGGCACTCGAAGCTTTGGACCGTGTTAAAATGGCCAAATGGGCAAATAACTATCCAGCAGAGTTATCTGGAGGTCAGCAACAACGAGTGGGAATCGCACGTGCTTTAGCTATGGAACCTGAAGTAATATTATTTGATGAACCTACCTCAGCTCTAGATCCTGAATTAATAGGGGAAGTACTTCAAGTAATGTTAGATCTAGCAAAATCAGGTACTACAATGATTGTTGTTACTCATGAAATGGGATTTGCTAAAGCCGTTGCATCAGAAATGATATTTTTGAGTGAAGGTATAGTTGTAGAGCGCGGAACTCCTCAACATTTTTTTGTTTCACCTAAATCCGACAGGGTAAAGACATTTCTTAAACAACTTGAAGTATTATATGGTACACATGAAGAATTATTGAAAATCTCAGAGGAGGAACACAAATGATATTGCAGACTAATCCAATAGAAGAAATAATTACTGTATTAGGATATTGGGATCGTCTTTTAACAGGATTTCTTACTACAATGTGGTTATATGGATGGGCACTTCTGATTGGGTTTTTTCTTGGACTTTTTTTAGCTCTTCTAAGACAATATGGAGGAGCAATCTTTTCTAGAGTTGCTACTGGTTATATTGAATTTGTACGTGGAACACCTTTAATTGCCCAACTTTTTTTTCTATTTTATGGATTAAATATTCCCGTAGGAAACTGGACCATTATTGGTCGATTTACTCTCTTTGATAAAGATATCAACTTCATTTTCTTAAGCCATCGAATTCTATTTGGTATTATCTCATTAAGTCTTAATAGTGCAGCATATCAAGCTGAATATCTCCGAGGATCGATGATGTCAGTAGGATCGGGACAATTAATGGCTGCTCAATCGCTGGGTATGTCAAAATTGGCTGGTATCCGCCATATAGTATTACCACAGGCATTAAGACGTGTTATTCCTTCATGGTCTAATGAAGCAGCTTATTTACCTAAATATACTGTTGTAATTACCTTAATTGGGGCAACTGAACTTTTTGGACAAGCTAAAACGATCGTCTCAGCGACAGCAATATCACTTACTACCTACATTGTTGTTGCTATCATCTTTTTAGTAACTATTGCAATTATATCGAAAGGTTTAGACTACATTCATAAGCGAACAGGGATTCCAGGTTTATGATTATTCAAATAATAAATAAAATTTTCTTTTTTTTATCTTTAAAATAAATTTCACGATAGTATTACTTTTTTATTATAATTTTTTATTGTTATAAAACATTATAGGGACTTAACTAATTATATATAAAGTTTTGAGTCATTTGAGAATTGTTGATTTACGTTCTGATACCGTAACTAAACCTTCAAAAGAAATGTGGGATGCATTAAGATCGCTTAATGATTCGAATATAGGAGATGATGTAGAGGGAGAAGATCCAACCGTAAATGAGTTAGAGGAAAAAGCAGCTAAAATAACCGGAAAAGAAGCGGCACTATATGTTACTTCTGGCACACAAGGAAATTTAGTCTCACTTCTTTCACAAACAAAACCAGGTGATGAGATTTTATTAGAAGAATTAAGCCATATATACAAAAATGAAGTAGGGAGTGCAGCCCGGATTGGAGGACTGATGATAGGAACTTATCCTTCTATAAAAGGTGTTCCTTCATTTGAACAGCTCCAAACTTTAATTCGTGATAAAAAGGATATACATGAACCACCTACAACTTTATTTTGTGTAGAAAATACTCATAATTACCATGGTGGTGTTATAATTCACCCAGAAGTATTCAAAAATATGAGAGATTTTTCTGACAAGAATAATTTAAAATTTCATTTAGATGGAGCAAGGATATTCAATGCGGCAGTTGGACTTAATGTTCCTGTTACAGAGTTTACAAAACATGTTGATAGTGTTATGTTTTGCTTGTCTAAAGGATTATCATGCCCAGTAGGTTCGATTGTTGCAGGTTCTAAGGAATTTATCACAAGTGCTAGAAGATATCGAAAAATGCTTGGTGGAGGTATGCGTCAAGCAGGAATAATTGCTTCTTTTGGTTTAATTGCTCTTGAACCAAATTGGATTAAAAGACTTGAGGAAGATCATAGAAATGCTAAACTACTGGCAGAGGGTATTAAATCTTATGATTTACCAGTAAACATTAATAATCCTGAGACGAATATGGTTATAATGGAACTTTGGAAAAAGGCTCGTATATTTAAGATAATAACTGAACTTGGAAAAGAAGGAATATTGTCATTTAATATTAGTAAAGAAAAAATTAGATTTGTTACTCATTATGGAATTGATGAGGATGATATCCAGGTTTCTGTTCAAAAAATAGGTAAAACTCTATGTAAATTTTTAACTAATAATTAAATTAAACAGAAAAAATCTCAATTCTTCCTATTCAATTATAGAATAAAAAAAAAATAAAAAAAGTTTAGTTCTTCCGTATTTCTAAATCTTTGGAGTCATCTTTAGCTAGATCATAGTATTCAATGTCATTTAAACCACCTTCAGGATTATCCTTCCAATGGACTTTGATTGGCATGCCAACGTATGTGTCTTTGAAAGCCACGTTTGGATTTAGTTGAACAGGATAACTAGTGTCTGATCCATCAAGTTGTGCACAGACGATTGGTCTTTCTTGCACATCACCTGTTTCTGGATCCTTAATATATGCTATTGTATAGCTAGCAACTTGCCCAGTTTCACGCACGTCAACCCAACGATCAGGTTTTACCATACATTTACCACACACGAGTCTTGGTGGAAAAAAAACTCTATTACAACTGGAACACTGTAATCCTACTAACTTTTTCTGTTTTAATTTTTCCCTAAGTGTTTCCATATGAGTAATATTAAATTTATAATTATAACTGGATAAATACCAATTTGCTGGCATAGTTCGCGTTCTAACATAATCCTTTTTAATATATTCCATCGACTTTCTTCTTGTAAGTTTTGACATATTTTTTTACCTCCATTTTTTATTTGAATTTTCTTGCTGGTTCATCAGCCATCACCATCATTGTAATTAAATTAACATATCCACCCCAACCATGACCTAGACTTGTATGAACTGTTTTTGGAACTTGATTGCTTGCTTTTCCCATTATTTGTAAAGCAGCTTCCGCTGGGCGTTCCATTGCTGAGGCTCCAATTGCATTAGTGGAATTGACACCACCAGAACAATTAATCGGTAATTCACCTTTAAGTGCTGTTACACCATTTTCATACATCAACGACGCAGTATTTTCTTCAAATAAGCCTAATTTCTCAACCCACATTAGCTCTTGATTTGGAAATGGGGAATATACCTCTGCATAGTCGATCTCTTTTCTTGGAAAAGAAATACCTGCTTGTTTAAAAGTGACTTCAGAAGTTTTTTGAGCTCCTAATTGTTCTGATGGATCTAATTGTCCTGATCCACTACCACAATAACCCAAAGGAAATGTTTCCGTTGCTACACTCCCAACTCCATTTACATATACTGGAATATCGCACATATCCTTAGCCTTTTCTTCTGTAGTAAAAAGCATGGCACAAGCTCCATCAGATGCAGGACATACCATTCCATATCTTAAAGGATATGAAATATATGGTGTGTCTAAGACCTCTTCAATTGTTAAATTAGGCATTTTTAAATGAGCCCACCAAGTTTTTGCTGCATTATGTCTATTCTGCACTACTACTCTAGCTAAATCTTCTTCTGTAATTTTGCTTTTACGCATATAATTTGTAGCTTGATAGGAAGCAACTCCTATAGCAGCTCCAGCAGAAAACAATAGAGTTAATTGTTCATAAGGAA
This sequence comes from Candidatus Hermodarchaeota archaeon, assembly GCA_048885705.1. Classification (GTDB taxonomy): domain Archaea; phylum Asgardarchaeota; class Lokiarchaeia; order Sigyniarchaeales; family SOKP01; genus Loki-b32. The sequence goes on from JBHLLJ010000043.1 coordinate 23,414, forward strand.
TCCCTAATGAATTTAACACAGAAATTTCTCCATAAGCTACACTAGCAAGTCCTGTAGCAGTATCACCTTGACTTTGTTGTTCAAAAGCAATCGCTAATACAGTATCTATCCCCGGTAATCCAGCAGTGACAGTATAGTATCCTGATATAGCTACAGAGCCACCAGTGGTACCTCCTGTTGT
>JBHLLJ010000044.1:0-23360 GCA_048885705.1 Candidatus Hermodarchaeota archaeon
TTCAATTTTAAATGAAATTTTTGGTGATTATTCTAATATTGGTTTTCCTGAGGAAGGAATTTTTAAAATTCATTCTCTAAATTTGGAAAAAGAGCTTTTATCTATACTTGAGAGACATCCAATGAGAGAAGATCAAATTTTGACAACTTTTTACGATTTTGGATTAAATAAAGAAAAAATTATAACAATGCTAATGAAACTTAAATCTGAGCAAAAAATTAGCAAAGTTTTGTATAACGAAAAAATCTTTTGGAAATTAAATCTTAATTAATACTTAAGAATTAGATTTTCTAATGCATTGGATACATCTGAATTTATATGATGTTCAATTTCACAGGATAATTTATGGATAACTTTTCCATTTTTTAATTTTAAAACTTGAACAAAAAAATTGTATAAGCAATTGTAATTTTTAATGATGCTAAGAGCAATCTCTCTTCCTTTTTTGGTCAATCTTATAGATTTTCGAGGTCTCCAAGTGATTAATCCTTTCTCTTGTAAATTATATAACATATTTGTAACTGACGAGGGTTGCACATTTAAAGAGTTTGAAATTTCTGAATTTGAAACCCACCCACCCTTATTACCTTTTGAAATTAAATATATTGTCTTAAGATAATCTTCATAACTTTCATGCATCTCTGTCATGTCATCACTTAATATTAAAAAAAAAGGATATTATTCTTTCTTTTCTAATTCATTAATCCTTTTTGAGATATCAGCTATTGCGTTATTAATTCCATCCATTTCGGATTCTAGGTAGTCTTTCTCTTGTTTAAGCATCTCTAATTGATTTTCTGGGGTGATTTGTGGAATAATATTCGATGGATATAATTGATAAATTGGTGGGTAAATTGGACCTCTATACCACCAACCTCGACCTCTTCCGTATCCAAAACCTCTACCATAACCGATTCCCCAACCTCGACCCCATCCTCTGCCAAGACCCATTCCTGGTCCTTTTGTATATCCAGGTGTATCAAAACCAGCGCAATATCCCAAACTTCTACCAGTTCTTGGACCTAAGCCTCTAGGTCCAGTTCTATCTCCACCAGGCATATTAATTTTTCACCTTTTTCTTTTTGAATATTTATTCACTATTTTGTTCTAATTTATTAATAGTAAATAACTTATTTAAATATTATGAATATATATTCAAAAAACCTTATTACATAATATTTTTTAGTGATGAATAAGACTCATATAAAGCTATATTTGTGAAAACCGACTGAATTTAATCATTCTTAAATTAAATAATAAAAATGTTATATTTCAATACAGTTATTTAATTTAATCGAAAAATAATTTGAAAGATTATAAGATAATTTTTTTATATTAGGTATACCTAATATTAATAAGTTTGTTTGATTTAGTACTTTATGAATTAAAGATAAAAAATCTATTTTATTCAAAGTTAATCATGGATACTAAACAGAATGACTATTTTCCAAAATCTCATAACAAAATTCAAATATTAAAGAATTTGATTGAATGTCCTATCGGAAAGAAGTTTAAGGTACAGAAAGTAAATGCAGGATATCATGCTAAGAGAAGACTTGCATGTTTGGGCATTATTCCTGGTGTAGAAATAATAAAAAGAAAGGCTGCTCCCTTTCGAGGTCCTATTGAAATTATGGTGAGGGGATCTTTAATAGTAATTGGGAGAGGTTTAGCTTCAAAAATTATAGTAAAATGAATGAAATTTCGAACATAAAGATTGTTTTCTTTAATTTGTCTCGTGTTATGATATTTTATAAATTAACTCAAAAAACTACTAATATTTTTTATTAAATATATTGATTTTTGTTTCTGAATAATAAAAGTGAGATTTATAAGTCTCAGATCCTCTTTTTGAATAGCGTTAATTAATTTTAAAAATGAATTTTATTAAATAAACAATTTTTAAAAAATAAAAGGTGATGAAATATAACTGAAAATGAAAAACATATTTTATATGTACAGACATCTCATGATCCAGAACGCCAATATTCCCCTCTAGTGCTAGCTCAAACTGCGAGAGCAATGGATATCAAAGCTACAGTATATTACTTAGGTACCGGGTTAAGAATTTTAAAACCGGGGGAGGCAGACAAAATAAAACTAGGTACTTTCCCAAGTGTAAAAGAAATGATAGATAAAGCATTGGAAATGGGTGTTAAAATCCTTGTTTGTGAAGCATCGAAAAGAATGTTAGGTTGGGAAAAAGTGGATTTAATCCCTGGAGTTAAAATTGTGGGTGCTGCGACTTTAAATGATTTAGTATTAGAAGTAGATGCAACTCAATGGTTTTAAATTTAATTTTTATTTCGAATAAACATGTTTGTAAAGAAAAAAAAGGATTGACTTAACAATAAAATAGATTATTCCTAAGATAATAAACCATATGCACTAATAGATTGAATAAGAATATTAAAATTTTGTCTTAAGGTTCTAAATCTTTATTAAAACCCAAAATATTTCTTAATTGTTCAATATTAGAAAATTACATTTTGTTATGCCTAAATTTAAATAAGATGCTAAATACTCATTAAATGAGGATCTGATTATTTAAGGTGAAAAATAATAATAAATTCGACGGGAAACAAATTTAATAGAAAAAGATTAGAAACATCGCTTTTTAAATGCTTAACTGAATGTGAAAAAGGTGAAATTGTAACTGTAGTAAATGTGAATGCTGGATATAGAGCAAAAATGCGTCTTGCAAACTTAGGAATTGTGCCTGGTACTAAAATAAAAAAGAAGAAATCTGCCCCATTAAAGGGACCCATAGAAATCACTGTAAAAGGAACATCATTGGTTATTGGAAGAGGTATTGCAGATAAAATTATTGTTAGATGCAATAGAGAATGTGAATTTTAAAAATCTAAAGATTTCTTTAACCTTTTGTAAAGAAATTGAAAAATAGGAATTTTACTAACTTTTAAATTATGAGTTGCCATTTACCGAAGCCATTAAAACAAGGAATTGAGAATAGATATAAAGATACAATTAACATAGCATTAGCTGGTAACCCAAATGTTGGAAAGTCAGTAATATTTAATCAATTAACAGGTCTTTCACAAACAATTGGAAATTGGCCTGGAAAAACTGTAGAAAAAATGGAAGGTTATTTAGATTTTCAAGGGTTCCATTTTAATATAGTTGACTTACCTGGCATATATTCATTATCAACATATAGTATAGAAGAAATCGTAAGCAGGGAGTTTATTATCTCTGATGATGTTGATATAATAATAAATGTTATTGATGCCACGAACTTAGAACGGAATCTATTTTTTACTTTTCAGCTTTTAGAATTAAATGTTCCAATGATTCTTGCTATCAATCAGATGGACATTTTACATAAAAGACATATGGATATCGATTTTGAGCAATTAAAAAAAATATTTAAATTACCAATTATTTCCCTTGTAGCTATCCATGGAGTTGGTATTCATCAACTTCTTGAAAAAGCAATAGAAATGGTAAAATTTAGTCAACCTCATTTACATTATAAAGAGACTAAAATTGAAAGCTGGAAGCACCATCCACATCATTACCATAAGCGCTATCAACATCATTATCATCAGCGCGATCATATTCATAGAAAAGTTAAATCATTCTCATTATTAAAAAGTGGATTTGAATTTCCAGATTTATCAAATATACTTTCTTTTGGTAAAGAAGTTGAGAAAAAGATTAAAGAACTTATAGATTTTATTAATGCTAATAAAGAAATTTATGCTAATAATCATTATCCCTTAAGATTTTTAGCAATAAAGCTTTTAGAAAATGATGAAGAAATAAAAAAACTATTTATAAATCATGAACAATCTTCTAAAATTATCCATTTGGCTGAAAATCTCCGGTCCGAACTTGAAGAGATTCATGGAGAAGATATTAGTACTATAGTCTCTTCAGAAATATATAATAACATCAATAAAGTAACTCAACAAGTTTTAATTATAAAAAGTGGAAAGCAAGCTAAGAGAATCTCTATTGCAGATAAAATTGATCATATTACCACACATTCTATATTTGGATATATCATACTAATTCTTGTGATTTTTGGTATCTATTTGTTTACATTTACTATTGGTGATTTTTTAGGTGGATTATTCGATGCTTGGTATGGTTTTTGGAGTGAGAGGATTTATTCTATCTTTGGTGAAAATTCTATAACTGTAAAAATTTTTTGGGATGGTGGAATGGGAGGTTTAGTAGGAGCAATCGGAGGTGTATTAGTTTACGTAATTCCGTTTTTCTTTGTTATTGAAATTCTACAAGATTCTGGCTATTTGCCAAGAGCAGCATTTTTAATGGATAGAATCATGCATTCAATTGGAGTTCATGGAAAAACTATCATTCCTATGATTTTAGGTTTTGGGTGTAATGTACCTGCCTGTGCTGGTTGTAGAATAATGGAAACAGAACGTGAGAAAAAAATTTCTATAGTTTTGACTTCACTTATACCTTGTGCCGCAACAATGACAGTAGTCATGGGATTAGTGGGTAGATATTTAGGACTTGGTTGGGTAACATTTCTCTTTGTTATAAACTTCTCAGTAATTTTAATTGTAGGCAGAATTTTAAATAAAACAATGCCGGGAACCTGTACAGAATTAATTATGGAGATGCATGAATATAGAATGCCAAATTATAATGTTATCGCAAAACAAACTTGGCTAAGAACTAAAGAATTTGTCTTTAGAGCACTTCCAATAATAGTAATTCTAGGTATATTTTTAGAAATACTATTGATTTTTAACGCATTGGAGCCAATAAATTTCATATTATACCCAATATCTGTATTGTGGTTAGGATTACCCGCTGCTGCAGGTATTTTCTTAATATATGGAATCTTACGTAAAGAATTAACACTTGTTCTTCTAGCTCTTTTTGCTGAAAATTTAGGGCTTACTTTATTAGAGTTATTAACTCCTATTCAGATGATTGTATTTAGTTTGGTAACTATGCTTTATATCCCATGCTTCGCTACAATTATCATTATTGCCAAACAAACAAATTGGAAATATGCCTTAAAGATCTCAGCTTTGGAAATTGGCCTAGCTTTGCTCATTGGAGGAATTATTAACTGGGGATTTTTTCTATTTTCAAGCTTATAAATGGAGTTAATTCTCTAATTAAAGATTTTAACTGCACTATAAAATTTATGAAAAAATAAAGTCCTTCTTACATTTTATCTGCGAATATAGATAATAAATAACCATAAATCTAAAATAAATGCTTTATTCATATTAATTAATAGAGAATAAACTAGATGATTCTATTCAATGTTTGTTGAATATTTCTATTATTTAAAAGAACGTTTGCCAATAAGCATCACTGAATATATGACCTTAATGGAAGCTCTAAATAAGGGGCTTATACATAACATGGTTGAGTTTTATTATATATCACGTTCAATTTTATGTAAAAGTGAACATCATTTCGACATCTATGATATTGCGTTTGCTAATTTTTTCAAAGAAGCAATGTTAAAATTCCCAGAAGATATTAAGCAAGAAATCTGGGATTGGCTTAATAAGGATATCACTCTTTCAGAACTTATAGAGGGTTTACAATTAATCTTACGTGAATACCAACAATATCTTAATATAGAAAATTTAGAACAATTTCTAGAAGACCTTTTAGAAAAATTTCAGACGAAATATGGTGATGCTGCATTAATCAATGCTCCAAATGAAATTAAAGATGAGATCTGGAAATGGTTAGAAAAAAATTTCGATTTGTCTGAAATTGGCGGTAATTTTCAGGAAATGATGAGTCAATTTTTTGATCTCGAAGAAATGCAAAAAAGATTCGAAGAATTAATGCAAATGCAAGATGAGGAACATCATGGAGGCGATCATTGGATTGGCACTCAAGGAGCTTCCCCCTTTGGTCATGGGGGTCAAAATCCTATGGGAATGAGAGTTGGAGGTTCCTCTGGTATGCGGATGGCCATGCAAATTGCGCAAAAAAGAATTTTTAAGGATTATCGAAAAGATGTCGTTCTCGATACAAGACAAATTAAAGTTGCTTTAAAGCGACTAAAAAAACTTGAAGAAATCGGTAAAAAAGATGAATTAGACTTAGATAAGACTATTGACAAGACTGCTAAGAACTGTGGAGACATTGAAATTGTTTTTGATAAAAAAAGAAAAAATAACGTTAGAATGATTCTCTTAATGGATGTGGGCGGAAGTATGACCCCTTATGCTCATTTGGTCAATCTTCTTTTCTCAGCGGCAAATAATATGTCACATTGGCGTGAATTTAAATATTACTATTTCCATAATTGTATCTATGAATCCCTTTATTTCAATGCTCGAAGGAATCCCGATGAAGCAATTGAATTTAATGAGTTTTTGAAAAAATACGATAATAAATATAAAGTAGTACTTGTTGGAGATGCCGCAATGGCAAGTTGGGAACTTACAGAGAAATATGGTTCAATATATTATTATCATCGAAATGAGTTACCCGGAATATATTACATCAAAGAACTTTCTAATCATTTTAAAAATAATATAGTATGGTTAAATCCTGAACTAATTAGACCAGAATGGGCACCCTGGACTCGAAAGATAATTTCAAGTATTATCCCCATGTTTGATTTAACAGTAGAAGGAATCGAAGAAGCGATGGATTATCTACGGAAAGGTGGGAAAAACATGTATACGACAGTCCAGATGCTTAAAGGATTAAATTATTAAAGCGATTAATGAATAATTTATTTATATCCTCGCTTTTTCTAAATTTTTTTCTAAAAAAAGCTAATTAGAGAAATGTATATCTAACTGTTAGAATTTTTATTAAGATTATAAATAATGTAATAATCACAATGAATAGAATATTAAATATAATCAAGCTTGGGAATATAAAATTGAAATAATAATTTCTAGCAATTATAAAATCTCTATATGGACAGGGACATCCCACACACATAAGGCAAGGCAGATTTGGTGGCTCAGCAACAATATAATAAATAGCTGTCAAAAAACTCATAAATACAAATAAGAAAAACAGAATACGAAAAAATTTTAATATTCTCAAAGTAAAGATTGGTAGTCTTAATTTATTACTTTCGTTCAATTTGGCATTCTTTTTCATTCTTCTTTTTCAAAGAATTAATAATGAAAGTGGAAATTTATAATTGTGTGTGTTCAAAATTTTGAAAAGTTCGTTTTCGAGGCATATAATTACTTAAAAAGATTTGTTTATTAATATATTACTTTTTTAAGGCTTTTTAATTTTTTAAGTAAGTCCCAATTAATTACAGGATTTTCTTTGAGTTCCAGAACCTCTAATTTAGGTAATTCCTCTAAACCTTCTAAGTTTTCTATTTTGTTAAATGAAAGACTTAAATATCTAAGATTTTTTAGATTCTCTAATCCTTCTACTTCCTCAATTTGATTATTACTTAAATCTAAATTTTCGAGATTAATTAAGCTGTTCAAACCCTCAATTTTTTTTATTTTATTTTTATTTAAAAGAAGTTCTTTCAACCTATGGAGATGACTAAGATTCTCAATTTTAGAAATCTGATTTCCACTTAATTCTAAATCTTCCAAATTAACAAGTGCTTCTAATCCATTAATTTCAGCAATAAAGTTATATTCTAAATGGAGTTTTCTCAAACTAGTAAAACTTTCTAAGCCCTCAATTTTTTTGATATTGTTCTTCTCTAAATATAGAGTGATTAGATTAGAGTTATGTTTTAGTTTTTTTATATCACCTATTTTATTAATATTATAGCTTTCTAAATAGAGGTTACCATCGTTTATGAAAACTCTTTTCTTGCCAACTTTTACATATTCCATAATATAGTTCCAAAATTCTATAATTAATAATAAATTTAGTTAGAACTATAAAGATAATAACATTAAGCGTTATAATTTAAAAGCTAGCAATTTTAAAGGTTAATTGATTAAAGACTTTAATAAAATTATTAAAATTATTTATTCATCAAGAATTTGTTTAATAACATTCTCTAGTTCTTTCTCTTCAATGAATTTTTTTTGATTGATAATAGAATAGACTCTATCCATAATCTCATCTAAGTAATTGTCGTAATTTTTAATCCCCATTTGTTTGCATTTCATTTTAATAGCTTCTCCATGAAGAGTAGTTGGTCCAAATATGATACTTTCTGTTTGACCTACAACATCAGGTTTATAAGGCGTAAAACACATCCAAAACTTATCAACCTCTAGTGCACTCATGACATGTAGTTCACTTTCATGGAGGAAAGTATTTCGCCCTACTACAGGTTTATTATATGGTAAAGGGACTCCAGAAACTTCTTCAACATATTTACTTAAATCATATAATTTCGAGAGGTCAATTCCTGTATCAATTCCATATAGTATTTCTAAAGCAACAATTACTTCTTCAAATGAGGTATTTCCTGCTCGATCTCCTAATTTATTAACTACAAGATCCATGTATGAAGCCCCCTGTTCAATAGCAGCAATTGTGGCTGCTGTCCCTAATCCAAAGTCATCATGAATATGGATCCCTAGAGGAGTGTCCTTCGCCACTAGCTTAAGTTGCCTTATTAAGAATGAAATTGCCGAAACATTACAAGCTCCTACTGTATCATATAGCATTATCATTCTAACTCCATTTTTAATACCCATCTCAATAGACTTTATCAATGCCGGGATCTCGGCTCTCGTAGCATCAACACAATCTAGTATTGCAATTCCTCCTAATCTTTTAATTTTTTTTAGAACGGAGGGGATAAGAGCTATTATAACTTCGGGAGTTATCTTAGGGTCATGAGTGAATAATTGTAATTGCCAATCTGTTAAAACAATCCCAAATCCGATAAAATCTACTTTTGCCTCTAATGCTTTTTTAATTTCTTCATCCCAAGTATTTGGATTTGAGCTCAAATGGCAATAAGTCTTTAATTTAATACCTAATTCTTTAATCTTATTAGCTAAATCCCATTGGTTTTGAACCTTTCCGATGTATCCACAATCTATATGTCTTATACCAATATCCTCCAATTTTTCTACAATTTCGACTTTCTCTTCTAATGTATAATATACTCCAGGCGTTTCTTCTCCTTCTCTAATTGTTGAATCTCTTATAAATACTTTAATTGGAAAATTATACGTTTTTCTTAATTCATTAGAATAATTTATTGGAGATACCCACCATTTATCATTAAACCATTTTGACTTTATATTTGAAAATTCCATGTTTGAATCATTTTTTAGTTCAGGTTTTTAATCTTCCTATTATTTTAATTTTGAAAAATTAGCTTAATTTTCTTTAAACAAAATTTAATGCTTAAATAGATTAATAGCATAATCTAAATTAAAAATTTTTAAATATAACCAATTATCGAATATGGTAAAAAGTTCTTCTACTAAAATATTAGTATTATTAACTCTGTTTAGTTCTACTTTATTTAGTATCATTACGCCTATGGCAGAAGAATTAACTTCAGCATTGTATTTAACAGATCAAGATCAAGTTGCATTTATTAATTCAATGTTTTTAATTGTAGGTGCCTCTTTTTCGCTAGTATGGGCTATTTTAGGTGATAAATTTCCTCGTAAGTTTTTATTAATTATTGCTACTTTTGAATGGTCTTTTTTAACATTATTAACTATATTTTCAACAAATTTCCAAACTTTATTGATTTTTCAATTATTTACTGCAATCGGTTTTGGAGCTGCTTTACCTCTTGTATTTTCACTAATGATAGATATTGTGGAACCTGATAAACGAGGTAGAAAATTTGGTGTATTAAGTGCCGTATATGTTTTAGGGAATGGGCTAGGACAAATTCTTTCAGGATTTTTGATTGAAATTTACACATGGCAAATTCCTCTTATAATTATTTCGATTGCTGGTTTTATCAGTGGCTCTTTATTATTTTTAATCCAAGAGCCGGTAAAAGGAGGTAAAGATGATCTATACCGAATCGATACATTAAATTATAAAATCAAAAAAGAAGATTTAAAACAAATATGGAAAATAAGGTCTACTGTATTAATTTTAATTTTAAATTTTACAATGTTTATAGCTATTGGAGCAATGTCTTCGTTTTACATTACTATGCTTAGAAATGATTTTTCTCTCTTTCCTTCTCTTGCAACGATATTTTTAATAATTGTTTATGGAAGTCAAGTACCAAGTGGACCAATGTTTGGTAAATTAGGAGATAAAAAAAGGAAGTTTGATCCTAATGGTAGAATTAAAGTTGCTTTAATCTGTTTACTATTTGGTTCTATTTTATATATAATAGCTTACTCTATGACCTTTATCTCCAAGAATATATTTACTGCTTATATTATTCTTGGAATTACTTTTTTTGGAGCTTTCCTTTTTGGTGGTATTGATCCACTTACTCAAGCAACTTTGGGAGAAATAAATCCACCTCAAGTAAGATCAACAATATATTCATTGAACTACTTAGCGTATTCTTTTGGAAGAAGTATTAGTCTATTAATTCTAGGGCAGTTATTCTTAGCATTTAATAGCCAATATACACCGGGTTATTTTATTTTATCCATAATGGCATTAGCTTGTTGCTTAATTCTAGTTTCAATTCTCAAATTTCTTCCAAGAGATATTGAAAAAATAAAATCTAAAGAATTATAGTTTAATAGTGAATATAATGAGAATTAAGGAAGATCTATGCAACGGTTGTGAACGATGTATCATTATTTGTCCTACAAATGCCATTAGTTTAGTAAAGAAAAAAGCAGTTATTAATAGAGATTTATGTGTTGAATGTAATGTATGCTATAGAGATGCTGAATGCCCTGTCAATGCAATAAGACCAGAAAGGCTTAAATGGCCTCGAATAATTCGTAACCCATTCAGTTGCGTAATAAAAGCACATAAATTAACTGGAATCCCTGGGAGAGGCACTGAAGAAATGAAGACAAACGATCTAACTGGACGCTTTAAAATAGGAGAAATTGGAATTTCAATTGAATTAGGACGCCCGGGTGTTAGTACTAAGCTTTCTAATATTGAATTATTTACAGAAAAATTGGCTAAAATTGGTGCTGAATTTGAAAAAGATTCGCCTGTTACTGCATTGCTAATCGATGATCAAGGTCATATTAATGAAGAATTAAAAGAAGAAAGAGTAATTTCCGCATTTATTGAATTTAAAATTCCCTATGAATTGTTTCCGCAAGTTTCAAAGATTATTAGGGACGTTGACAAGATGATTGACACTGTTTTTACAGTTGGGATAATTTCAAGGATTGAAGATAATGATACAACATCTATTTTAAATTTAATTAATCAACACGGATTCAGCGCCGCATCTAATGCAAAAGTAAATATTGGATTAGGGAAACCTATAGTTTAAAGAGGGGGTAAAAATAACACATTCTTTACATAGAATAGGTAATTTCGAAAATTTGAAAAAAGATTACGTTGTTTTGGCATGTCTAGCAAAAAATATAAATAGAGAGACTATTGAAGGTCGCAATGGATTAATACAAATAGCAAATATTCTAAGTCAAAACAATCCCATATCTATGATTCCAGAATTTACTTGGGAAATCTCTCCTGTAGTGACAGCAGTTTATGATAATATTGAAATTGTTAAGCAAGTTGTGAAAAACTTAAAAGAGGAAAACCTAGGAATTTCAGTTGTAATTAGTGGAATAATATCTGAAATTAAAAAAGTTGTAGAGGATATCGGGTTAAATATACATACAATTCATTTCTCCTTGGGAATTTTCGGTAAGAAAGAATTATTGCCTAATAAAAAAGTATTAGAGATTACCACTATGTGTGGTCACCATTGCATTTCTCCTCAGTCTATCAAACATTATTGTGAACTCATCAAACAAGAAAAAATAACAGTTGAAAAAGCGGCAGAAAAATTAGCAGAACCATGTGTATGTGGAATTTTTAATATTACGAGAGCCATTGTTATTCTTAAGGAATTAATTAATTCAGAATTATAAAATTCCTTGTTTATTTTTCAATCCAAAAGCTAATTTTTCTAATTCCTCTTCAGTAATGTATTCTTGATTTTTAATTTTCTCTTGAATTTTTCTTCTAAGGATTTCTATATTTTTTTTTGTAGGGTTTAAACCCATATTTTCTAGTTTTGCACTAATTGCTCTATCTTGAAGAGTAGTAGCCCCAAAAATTAGCTTTCTTGATTGCCCTACTATGTGTGGTTGATAAAGTTCCCATGTAACCCAATTTCCTCTTAATATCTGCTCTACATGCAAATCAGATTCATGGATGAAGCAATTTTTCCCCACAATTGGTTTATGTGCTTGTAAAGGGGTACTGTGTTTTTCAATATAATTTGAAATTTCCATTATTTTTTCAAGTTTTAAGTTTAAATTAATACCATATAATATTTCTAAAGCCATAATTACCTCTTCTGTAGCTGCATTCCCTGCTCTATCACCTAAACCATTAAAAACGACATCAACAATTTCAGCACCACCTTCAACTCCAGCAAGAGTTGTAGCTACTGCAAGCCCAAGATCATTATGAGTATGAACTTCTACTGGTATATTATTTATTATATTTTTTGTAAAAACAACTACATTCTTAAAAGCTACAGGAAGTGCGCATCCGTTCCCATCATATACAACTATTCTATCTACACCCGCATCTACAGCTAATTCAAGAAATCTTTTCCAATATCTTGGAATTACTCTCCCTGAACCAAATGCCACATAAGCCCCTTGGGATTTTGCGTATTCTATACCTTCAGTTATTCTTTTAAAAACAGCATCCTTAGTTTTTAAGATAGGATCTGGTACAAGTAAAAAATTAATAATATCTGCTTCTGCCTTTAAAATATCATCAACTTCTTTTTTAATATCTTTAGCATATAATCTAGCATGAGACGACAATCTCATTTTTATTCCTTCCTTTTTCAGAGCTCTAAAAGTGTCGGCATGTTCTTTGATACCCGCAGCATATCCTACTTCAATTTCGGGGATTCCCATCTCTTCTAATAATTTAGCAATTTCAACTTTTTGTTCAATTGTAAAATAGGTTCCAGGAGTTTCTTCTCCTTCCCTTAAAGTATCATCTTTTATTATAATCTTTTGGGGTAAATTCATTTGATTCCGAATTACGTTATCAAAATTCCCCCCAAAACTCCACCATCGCTGTTCTTTATCCATTTTCATTGATGCCCAAGCATTTAACCACATTGTTTTCATTTTATAAAAATGTAATTTTAATAGATTTTTCTTAAATATTTATCCTCAATAGATACTTGGTATGAATCATAAAACATCGATGAATATTTTTGGTAGAATTCCTTCTTCTTAGTTAGTGTAAACTCTCTCCCTTCAATGTTAAAATTACCATTAGACCAAAAAATCGAGCCTTCAAGATCTAAATTAATATTCTCTCCCTTTTTGACAATATTTCCTGTTTTAATAACGTATTCTATTTCCGATAATGCCTTTTTCAGCTTATGATGATCCTTTGAAACATTTGTCTTATTAATATCAATATCTAAGACGTTTATATCTCCATCTGCTCCAATTCCAAGATTACCTTTAATACTTCCTAATCCAAGAGATTTTGCGGGACTGGCTCTTGTTATACATACAAAATCTGAAAAACTTAGAACTTTATCATTATTAACTAGCACATTATTCCTTAAGAAATCTTTATTCATATCTTTCATAAATAACTCTCGAGCATTCTTACTTATTAACCAAGTAGCTATTTCAGGAATATCTGAAAGATTAGCATAATTAGGAAAGTTTAATGTAAGACTAATTTGAAACTTATTCATAATGCTTAGAGCCAAATCAAGTGAATTTGCCCATATTATGCAATCATGATAATTTTTTTTATTAAAATTTCTCATTGAAACAAAAGAATCTCCTTCAAATTCTATAGCAGAACTTACCAGCTTATATGGATTATCTAAAATGTCTTCAGTTAACATAGTGTGGATGAGTCTTCTGTCGGAAGTTATTAAGGGATTTATTTGATTGAATCCTATAAAAGATAAATCTATATCATATTGCTGGTTTTTATTTAAATAATCAATAAATTTCTTATTATCTCCATCGGGAGCATATGTATTAGCATGAGCAATATGAAAAATCTGCTTTCGTTTGTTAATTAGACCAGTTTTTTCCTGAGTTCTGAGATTTAAAGAAGATAATTTTTCTAATAAAGTAAAAAGATTATTTCTACCAATTTCACTTTCATAACCTTCAATATGAGCATGAATTGAAGGAGGTAGTCCTAAAGTTTCATTACATTTTACTAGATTTTCATATACATCAATAGCTGAAAAATTGTATAATCTTCCAGTTTGTGAAATATTGTTTTTTAATTCTCTGAAATTCCACGCTTCATTTTCAAAAGGATTATACACCTTAAATCCAAAACCATATGTCTTAGTTAATAGATCCGATAGAAAAACTGCCATATCATCAATTTTTTCTCTCTGAAATTCAAGTTCTAAAGGCCAGTAATTACTAACATTTAATAACATTGCTTTATCGAGAATGCGCAGTTGTTTGAAGTTAAATATTGTTTGTTTTGCTAAGGATGGGAAGACATTTGCTTCAACTATAAATGTGTATCCATTAGATATGTAATCTCGAGCGATATTCCTTAAAGTTAAACCATTCCAAGTTTCCTTAAATATATTATGATCTGTGCCTAATAATCGCACCCAGTTAACTTGCTGTGATGCTACATGAGTATGCATATCTATAGCTGAAGGTATAACTGTTTTCCCATTTGCGTCAATTTCTCGAACATCTTTTTCACTACTAAATTTTTCAATGATTTTACCTGATTCGATTAAGATATCTTTAATTTCACCATTAATGTTATTGATCGGATCAAAAACTAATCCGTTTTTAATAATTAATCTGCTCATTTCGAAAATCCCAAAAATATTATTTTCCAATTATATTCAATAATTCATTTATATCAAGTATTGAATCAGTTGTAGCTTCCACATTTACTCCAATATTCTTATAAACTAGATCATTGTTTTCCATTCCAGTTATTTGATTTGCCCAAATAGATACTGGCATTATAATTGTTCCTATTGGAACATCCTTTTCCTCTTTTGGTTTTATTATAACAGTCCCAAAATTATTTGTTAATCTTAGATTTAGACTTGATTGAAGGTTTAATTTTTTGAAATCTTCCGGATTAATTAATCCAATCGCTAATTTTTCTTTTAACGAGTTCTTATCTCCAAAAGAATATTCTCTAACTTGATCAAAATCAACCTTTCTTACTGTATTTACCTTCATTTCCATAATTTAAAACCTCATTTAAAGCTTCAATAATTTTGTATAGAATTTCCTCATCAGTATAAATATTACTTGGAGGATTCAATATTTTTTTTAATTCAATTGGAACATGATCTATTCGATAAACTAGTCCTCCACATTCAATCCCAGTTATTGCCGATGGGAGGATTACATCTGCAACATATGAAGTCGCCGATTCCTTATTATCAATGAGAATTATCGGTTTTTTCATTAATTTTTTACTTAAGCTCGAGGGAAAATGGGAAATTGGGTCTGTTCCTACTATTATTGAACAATCAAAATCTTCCTTTTCTATTTTAGAAACAATAGTATTAGGGGTATCAACTAATTGATTAGCTGAGAATTGCAGGCTATGATTCTTCCCGAAGTTTGAGAGGGCAACATGGTCAAATCCTGACATATTATAATGTCCTCCTAACATTATAACAGACATACGTCCTTTTTGTTGTTTTACATTTATTAATTGTACTAATTCTAGTAATTCCTTAATAACGTCTTCACCAGACTGAGGTCTTAGAAGTCCTTGACCAATAAAAATAACACCATTCTCAGCTCCAGTCAAATGAAGTAACAACCTTTTAAGATCATCTTTATCTATACCAGCAACACCAGTATCTGGAATACTGTCTGCTTTACAACATTCTTCCTTTAAAACACGAATCAAATCGATATCTTTTCCTGTTTCAATTTGGAGAGCAACATCTCTTACACCCATTACCCCAAATGAGGCTGTTTTTACTGGATCTATGACTATTAAAGTTTTAATCTCTCTTCCGGTCATTCTAAATTTTCCCCGAGAAAAAAGAGTTTTATTCAATAACCGTGGTATTGATTCTGCAGCGTTTGCGCCCCATAAAATTAATAAATCTACTTTATTAATAATTTCTGTTATTGTAGTTAAGGTAATTCCAGTGTCTTTTGATATGTTCAAAACTTTTCCTTGACAAATTATAGAATTAGAATCTATAAATCCATTAATTAATTTTGCTAACTGAATTCCTTTTAATTGGGCTTCACAGTTAACAGTTGAAAATCCATATAGGAGTGGTTTAGAAGAATCTTTAATTATATTAACAGTATTATCTAATGCTTCATTTAATGATACTTTCTCTAATTCCCCATTCTTTCTAACTTGAGGTTTAGTTATTCTATTTTTAGCTGTTACTTGATCAAATCTCTCTTTTCCTTTCAAACATGCTCCTAAAACCTCATAGATATATAATCCATCACTATTGACAATTATATCATCACATAACAACGAGCAACCAGAACATACGATACGTTTGCTTCCCATTATTCTTTTCACTTCAAAAAATGAATACTAATACCCAATAAAAAATTACACATAATCAATTTTAACAGCTTCACGAGGGCAATATGTCTCACAAACACGACATTCTCTTTCTCGCCCTTCTGCCTCAATTCTTCGGCAGTGTTTTAAATTCAATAATTCACATTTCCCATTTTTAACTTGGAATAACTGATGCTTTTCTGGAGGGTAATCTGGTGCTTTTCCACTTAAAGTTGGAGGACAAAACCTAGCATTGACAGGACATACTGTGACACAAATTCCACATCCATCACATAAATCTGTATCTACATCAATTCTGAGCTCTTTTTCCTTTCCCTCTTCGGATCCTAGCAATTCTTTTAATTTATCATAATCTTTTTTATACTTTGGCTCCAAAAGAGGGGTGCAATCATCGACTTTTACCTTACCTTGCAGTAAATCTAATGCGAATGCCATACAAGTTGGTTTGCCACACTTTTTACAATTTGTTTTAGGTAAGAATTTATATAATTCCATGAAATTACTAACGGGAATTCAACAACACCTTCATTATTTTATTATTCTTCGCTTTCGAGTAATGAATAATGTTTTGAAATTTATTAATTTCTTTAGTTTATTTATTATAAATAACTCACAATAGAAATTAAAAATGTAAATAAAAACTAATAAAAGATTCATAAATTATTAGCCAAAAAATTAAAGGAATTTATTTCATTCATAAATTTAAAGTCAATAAGTTGAAATTTTAACTAAATACTAAAGTGATTAAGTAGGATGTCAGAAGATGAAATACCTGATATTGATTTAAAAGAAATGATGATTGATGAAAGGACAAAAAACATTAAGAAAAATATGGAAAGAATTAAACATAAAATCGTTATAATCTCTGGAAAAGGTGGTGTTGGTAAAACTACCGTAGCGATAAATCTTGCTATGAGCTTAGCTAGCGTAGGATTGAGAGTTGGAATTCTTGATGTCGATATAACTGGACCAAATGTAATTAAAATGCTAGGTATTAGCTCCGAACTAAAACCACGAGTTGATGTTGAAGCTAAAAAATTTTATCCTATTGATGGACCTCTTAAACTTAAAGTTATGAGTATGGCATTTCTAACACTTACCCCCGATGAACCAGTGATCTGGCGTGGTCCTATGAAGATGAGTGCCGTAAGACAATTTTTAGGAGACGCCGAATGGGGTGAACTTGACTACTTAATATGTGATTTACCTCCTGGAACTTCTGATGAGACTTTAGACATTTTACAATTAATACCTGATGAAAATGTCATAGTTGTCACAACTCCTCAAGAAGTTGCCTTAATGGATGCTCGAAAAACCATCAAAATGGCCATGGTGATGGACAGAAATATCCTTGGTATAATAGAGAATATGTCTGGCTTTAATTGTCCACATTGTGGAGAATATGTTGATTTATACCCCCCTGGTGGTGCAGAAAAAGCTAGTACTGACTTTAATGTTTCTCTTTTAGGGAAAATCCCCTTTGAAATTGAAGTCAGTCAACAAGGCGACCAAGGTTTACCATTCATTTTAAAATATCCTGAGAGTAAATCAGCTAAGGCATTTAAAGAAACAGTCAAAAAAATAAGAGAACTATTAGAAAAATAATTTTTTTCAATTTTATTTTAATGATATCATAATATCCTTAATAATAAATGTATTAAGGATGGTATCTTAACGTTTCAAGCCACAACTTTGACAGACAATCTGATCTTCGCTCAAAAATTTTTCACCACAATTAGGGCAAAAAATATTTTTTTCGCTTGAAACTCTTCGTAGTTGAGTTTGCTGTGGTTCAGTTACTACGTCCTTAAAGATTTCTTCATAAACAGTACTCCATATTTTATGATAAGGTAAGTGAATTCCATGAGTAGGACAAGTCAAACTAATTAAGGTCCAAGGACCTGAGAATTTCACATGAGCCTCCGTAGCTACTTGTCCACATTTAAAACACCGAAGTATTGTTTTTCGGAAATAGGAAACAGTATGATCTTTTAACCTTATAGGAAGCCTAAAAAGTCTCGTTCCATGGGTTGGACATCTTTGCTTTATTAGAATTTGATCTTTAACAAGTTTTATAAGAGAAGTAGCTCCCATAGTCCCACATTGAGGGCATTCGAACATTTTAGCTACATTAGATTGTGAAATTAAATTCAATCTCTTCCTCCTCACATTTTTTACAAAGAAAATGATTGGAGAAGCTATAACCAAAAACATTCCCGCACCTATCATCATCAGTACAGGGATTCCTAGCATCCCAGTATTCAACATTGCATAAGGGATTGTGAATAAAAAATAGACCCCAAAAAAGAGTAAAAATCCACTAGCTACCAACTCTATTATCAAAATATTACTATCTTTCATTTTGAGTAAAAACACCTTTAATTTATTGGATAATTTAGATATTAATATTTACGAAATAGTATATAATTTTATCTAAAATTTTTAGAAAAACTTTAAAGTTTTTTTTGTGACATCATCACGAAATTATAAAGCTTCATAAACTCAGCAATCAGATTGTTGACCTATTTTCTAGATAATACATTTATTTTAAAGTTAATATTAAAAGATTATTTTATTAACCTAAATTAACTTTTGTTACATAGCGTATAAATAATAACAGGGATTATTATTACTGAAAATTTTAAGTTACTAAAAGGAATTGTTATTTGTAAAGAATCTGGGGAATATCTTCTTGATCTAATCTTAGATACTAAGATAAATCCAGTTTTATTGTCTTCTTTCGTCGGAGCATTAGGTTTATTCGGTGAAAATTTAGGGCGGATTGAAGAGATTAACATCAAAGGACTCGATGTGGAAATGATAATAGTTTACAAATATAATTTAATTTTTGTAGCTATTCTAGATAAGGAATTTGTAAAACATGACATAAGAGAAGAAGCGGAAAAATCGTTGGATATGTTCTATACCTTATATCGTAATGAGATTAATGAAAGTAGTAATGAAATTAGTCAATTTATTTCTTTTAAAAACATTTTATTTACACAAATTGAAGAATTTTTTAATAAAATAAAGGAGTCGCAAAAGAAACTTGAGATCGGTGATTTTGGTTTTTTCACTGATGCGATTAAAAAATTAAGAACAAATTCGACAAACTAAAATCCCTTGCTTTTTTTTTTAAAGATCAAATCTCCAACTTTAACATTAAATATTCTTTCCATTAGATTACATTTTGCTTTTAGTAAATAATAAACTTCTTTTTGCGGAAGTTCCATCCCATAGAGACTCTCAAAATTTCCTTGACCTTTGGATAAAATCACACTTTTTTTTTTAAAGAAGTGTTCTTTAAAATCCTCTGTGGCTTCCGCTAAAATTATTCCAGGCGCATCATTTGATTCGACTACTTCAACTAATTCTGTTAAACTAATAAATCTGGCATCTTCAATAGTAGCATCATTGATAATAGGAGCAGATCTCACTGAGTAAACAATCTCTAAATCGGGGTAATATTTTCTAAGAATTATAATTAAAATTTTATCAAAAACAATTTCTCCAGCATTATCACCAAGTATTAATAAATTAGTAGCATTTTCAAGAGATCTTTTAAATTTTACAAAATCATTTATTACTAAATCTTCAATTGCAAATTTTTTCAAGTCCGATAAAATATCAACTTCATGCTGGCTGGCAAAATCAATCGTATTTCCTAGAGCTGAAGCTAAAATTGCTTTAGATAAAGGATCTTCCGCATCATCAATTAGTTTCATAATATCGTCGAAAAATTCAAGAACTAGACTATTATATTGAATTTTTAAGTCATGATATGGGTCTTCATTATTTAATAGTTCTGAGATTATGTTGTATGTAACCTTTCCAAGATAAGGAGCTGCTTTTTGAGTTATATCAAAATTTATCAGATACTCCATAAGTTTCTTTTGAGCTTTAATAATTATATTCCGGGAAACATTAGGTTGGAGTAATTTGAATGCTTTTAACATTTGATTAAAAAGACATCCAATGCATTCAGGTTCTAATTTCATAATTCTTTAAATCAGAGATAATTAATTATGTAAAAACAAGAAAAAATAAAAATATTAAAAAAAATTGATTTTGAAATGCTATAATTCTTGAATTGCTTTTTGTCTAGCAAGTTTTTCTTCATCTGTAAGTTCTACTTCTCCTCGCTTAACAAAGAACATAAGAACTAATGCTATAATTAGAAAGATTGCTCCATTCAACACAAGAGTGTAAGGCGGGCTAACTAACGGATTATTGAGTAAATCAGTTAGACCTCCTAGTATATAAGGTCCTGTGATGGCGGCTAAGAAACTAAAGAAGTAATAAATACCTGTATAAGTTCCAATCTTTTCGCTAGACGGAGCTAATTCCCAAATTATTACAATTGAATTAACATTCACAAAAGACCAACCAATTCCGGCGAATACTAAGAGTATAATCACGGGTATTAATCCAGCAGATCTCATAAACCCAACGAAAAATATTATTATCAAACACGATATCATAATGACTAATCCTATTCTTATCGCATTTCTTCTGCCAATTTTACCTGCTATGATTGCGAATGGGTAAGCAAAGATTATAATTGGTAAAGCTACAAAAAAAGCTAAAAATCCTGAGAAATCATCACTCTGTAATAAAACATTAGTTCCATAAATAGTAAGTAAAGCTGCTAATCCCTGAAATGCAACGAACCAAGAAAATATCGCAAGTCCCATTATCAATGTACTTTTATCTTTTTCTTTGAAGATGTCTTTAAAACTTTCAATAAGTCCTGGTTTTCCCTTTTCTTCCTTTATTTTTCTACCTTCCAATTGTTCTTTCTCTAATAACGCTTGATAACTATAGGAATCTTTCTCTTTTACTTTCCATATCAATATAAATAGAGAAACTACCATTAAAACAGCAGCTATTATAAATGATCCTTGTAGTGTTATCAATCCTGCTATTAAACTCAAACCATATCCAAATACTCCTCCAAGACCTCCCATCATATTAATTATTGCGTTCCCCTTACTCCTATTTACTGGCTTAATAAAATCAGGCATCAATGATACTGCCTGAGATCGATAGAACCCCATCGCAATACTGAAGAAGAACATCCAAATAATTAATTGAAGAAAGTTTTGTTGAGTTGGAATCAGGACGAAAAATACCGCTGCTGAAGGTATTCCAATCATGATGTAAGGCATTCTTCTCCCAAATTTCGTACGTGTATTATCTGAAACTGATCCCATAATTGGTTGAATAATGACACCAATGAGATTATCAAGTGCCATCCATAAACCTACGATGCTTAGAAAGATTAAGTAGTTTTCTAACAGTTTACTCACTCTAGCATTATATAGACTCCATGCTAATTCAGTTGTAAAGAAAGCTAAGCCTATGAAAAATATCAAACTTGTTTTAAGTTTTTTTTCTTCTCCCATCTCTATCACTTAAATTAAATTTTGAAAAAAAAATAATTTTAAAACTATCTTATTTCTTTTTATATAAATAGATTCTTTATTTTTTCACAATATTCCTTTTAAACCTTTAAAATCTAAAATAAGAAAGATTAAAAAGTAATTTCAATCTTAATTTTTTCTATTTTTTCAGGTATTCCCTTAGTAGTTTTCAGATACCCTAGGATAAGGTTTGCTAACATTTCTTGCATAAAATCTTTTAAAGGGATTTTTCTTTCATTTACAGTTAGGTTTGTGGTTGTCATATTTGCACTAAAATTCCTGTTTTTTTAAAATTTTTCATTATAATTTGAATAGAGTTAAACTAGTTAGAAAATGTAAAAAAGAAGAATATCCAATTTTTATTAATGTCATTTATAAATTATATATTTTAACTGAGGTGAGTTATCCTATCACTCATAATTCATTATATTCTAAAGAAGAAAGAATTTTTCTCAATAATTTACGTGTAGCTCGTATTGCTACAGTCAATCCAGATTATAATTTTCCACATTTGGTTCCAATTTGCTATGTATTTGATCAAGATTTATTTTTCACATCATTACGTAAAAATAGCAGAAGACTAACCAATCTTAATAAAAGAAGGGAAGTCTCAATATTATTTGATGAATATCAGGAGGAGAATGGAATATGGGTTATTTTAAGAGGGCTTTTAATAAAATCTGATGTTAAAATCCTAAACTTTAATGAACATTCTGATAACTTTATGAAAGGCTGAACTAAACTGATTGAAAAGTATCCTCAATATAAGAATTGGGCTAATAAGGATTTGACTCCAACTGATCCAGACTTGCGAAGAATCATGCAAATAAAACCTATTGAAAAAGTTTCATGGGGCTTTTCATAAAATCTTATTTTTTTATTCTGAAACCTGTGCAAGGTTGGTCAACTTACTACTAAGATTTATTAGTAAGTATCATTCCATTTAGAAACTAAATTAACATTAAAGAGAATAGGTGGGTTTGTTTGAGAGTCTGAATGATTATATTGTTCAACCAAGATGAAATAATTAAACATGCTCATCCACCTCCACCAATAATTCCTATATTGCTTAAAACAAGTACAATTATAGTAATTATTGCTGCTAAGCCGACTAAACTGAAGATAATAATGAGTAATTTCTTGACATCTATTCTCCTAATTCTCTCTGGAGCTATTTCATTCATAAGTTTTAGTTCAAAATCAATTTAAATTATATTATAAGTTATTAGGGATTATTTCCTAAAAATTTTAACTGAGTGAGAATTAAAAATTATTCGATTTATGAGCTAGAACCTTCTTTATGTTTAAATATTGTATATATTCCTATAATAAACGTAAATAAAGCAAAGAATATCCACAATA
>JBHLLJ010000045.1:0-23347 GCA_048885705.1 Candidatus Hermodarchaeota archaeon
CAAGGTTATGTCCCTTCTGATGAAGATAATTTAAAGATCGTTAAAATTTTAAGCGATCCTCAGATTCACTTGACACTAAGGTTATTAAGAAATTCGATTGTATCAAGACAAGAATTAGAAAAGCTAAAAGTCAAAGGGGTTACTGATCCGTATACTGTAATAAAAACTTTATGGGATCTTCAACTGATTGCTGTTTTCCAGGATGAAATGAAGAGAGAATACTATGCGCTATTATCTGATTTTTATATAGATTTGATATTTCCAAAATATCTTTTACGAATCATAAAAAGCTCATATGAACAGAAATCATTATCCAATAAAGCGTTAATAGAATATCTCGAAATCCTTGAAGATGTGTATTATAATCTAAGATCAGAGCAAAAATAATACCAAAAATCATTAAAAATTTTTTATTTCTTTATTTTAATTATTTTTCTAATTTAGTCGCAAAAAAGTGATAATCTTAATAATCTATCATTAGAAAGCTTTTCTTCTAAATAATTTGGAGATGTCATGTATCTAAAATTCCAAGAATTGATGAAAAAATCTTTTCTTTTTGAACTTTTAACCCTAAAACGATTGTAGAATCACTCTAATTTGTATTTTTATTTACAATAATATTAAAATAAATTTAGTTTAACGGCAAATAAAAATAAATAAATAGATTTACATTAATTGAACAATATAAAAATGAATATTTTTCCTATTGGATTAAGAACATTTTTAATAAAAATATATGTAAAAATTTAAAAAAAGTAAATTTAGGTTTTGTTGTTTTTTTTATAAAAAATTGGAAATAATAATCAAAATCTTATGGAAAATAAAATTAATTTAATGAATTTATTTGGATATATAATTAGATGTAATGCTAATTTTGTATTCAATAAATATTGTATACCTCATCGGTGAAACAACATATTAAGACAAATTTTAATATATAAACGTAATGAACTTTTATATTATAGACAATTTGGTAAGGCTCTTAAACAAGAAGTCTTAAATTATCTTGTTGCAGAGATTATAAAGGATGAAGATAGCAGAGGGGAAGATCGAGTTGAATCTTATGATTACTATAAATTTAAAGTCTCCTATATAACAAAAAAAGATCTGGGCTTGATAATCTTATTTCTTTCTGGGTTAACAGATAAATTTGAAAATATAAAAAAGGAATTATTGAGATGCAGAACCGATTTTATAAATTTATTTGAAGAAATTTTAAATGAGAAATATGATAAAAAAACTTTTGAGGTTTTCGATCCAATAGTAGATTCAATCCATAAGAATCTTCGTCCAAAAATTTCTCTAGTTGGATTTTCTGGAGTTGGTAAGACAACTATAACAAAATTAATAAGAGCAGAAGAGATTCCAGTGCAACATATACCTACGATTACTGGTGATATTGCAACTGTCAAAATAGGAAAGTTACATTTTCATTTATGGGATTTTGCTGGACAAGAACAATTTAGTTATCTTTGGAATAACTTTATTAAAGGAAGTGATGCAGTGATTTTAGTTACTGATTCGACATTAGAAAATGTTGATAAAAGTAAGTTTTTCTTAGAATTAATAAAAGAACAAGCACCTTATGCTCATACAGCAATAATAGGGAATAAACAAGATTTGAAAGGAGCTTTATCTCCAGTCCAAATCGAAAACTTTCTAGGATTAAAAGCTTATTCAATGATAGCGAATGATCCTAGCAATAGGGATAAAATGATTAAAATTGTTGCTGATATATTAGAAATGAGTGCTGAGGTTTCCCCCTTATTGAAACCATTATTAGATAGGGATAAACTAATAGAAGAAGCTACAATTGCATTAAAATCGGCTGATTTTGAGAAAGCTGCATTATTATTTGATAAAATTAGTTACTTATGTATTGAATTAGGAGATGATTCTCTTGGAAAAGAATTTTTTGAAAAATCACAGAAAATTTTAGAAATGTTAAAGGAAACAGAGCCTTCTCAACCAGGCTTAGATATTTCAAAAAAACCAATTATTGTTGAAGAATCTAAAAAGTCTGAAATTCCAGTAATAGAAAAAAAAATTGTATCAAAACCACAAATCTCAATCAAGGCTATGGAAGTTGCTCAACCATTATTATCAGAAAATTCTAAAACAGAAATCATACAAAAGGAAATCGTGGATGATAATTCAAGAATAAAAGAAAAGGTAGAACAAGTTCAACATAAAGATCGGGTTCTGTCTAGTAAGAAAATGGAGGATCAAGATAACTTTTTAAAGCCTCAAGCTCAAGTTAAAGAAGAAGTTTTAAAATTAAATCCTGAGGATTTTATGGTTAAAATTAGCCCAAAGACAGTAGGTGTTGTCCCAAAAGATGCTAAATTCAAACTGAAAACAAGTGCTTATGGTCATGTCAAAAATTTAGATAAAAAGGATATAGAAACGGTGCTAAATCAGATTCAAAGTAAGGAAGCTGTTAAACATACACTTGACACGAAGCCGATAGCCGATACTGCAAAATTGTCTCAACCTCCCTCTACTATCAAGAGCACAGAAGTAGAAAGCCTTAAAAGAGAATTAATAGATTTGAAAATAAGAAAGGCCAATTTATTTAAAATGAGTCTGGACTTGGATATGCAAGAATTGGAGAAACAAATAACTAAAGAAAAAGCTGAAGAAAAAAAGGAAGAAATCAATAAATACAATAAAAGAATCGATGAAAAAATATTAGAAATAGAGAAATTATTAAAAGATTTGCAAGAATAATTTGATTTAATTTTTTAGGCTACCTATACTATAATAAAAATCTATTCCATAATTCTACCAACATTTTAACAAATTAAGTGAAATTATAACCGAAGAGGAGCCTAAAAAGTTTTCTAAGATTTTCTATTAAAATTAAAAAATTGGAGAATCATTTTTAAGAGAAAAATTTTTAAATGTTAAATACTCGATCATTAAAGGATTAGATAAGAATATATCAAATTGAACATTAAGAAAAATATTTTCTATTAACTCTGGTGAAAGAACATTCTAAGACAAGTATTTGTGTATAGAGGAAACGAACTTCTATATTATAGACATTTTGGAAAAGCTATAAAACAAGAAGCTTTAGATCTTTTAGTTGAAGATATTATTGATGAGGCATTGATAAGAACTGAATCTAAAATAAATTATCATGATTATTATAAATTTAGAGTATCTTATATAACAGAGAAGGAAGCAAATCTCCTATTTTTATTCGTTACAGGTTTAACTGATAAATTTGAAAATATAGAGAAAGAATTAGTTAAATGTAAAAATGAATTTCTCAGTCTCTTTGAAGATATTTTACAACATCATGTTGATGCTAAAACTTTTGAGGTATTTGACCCAACTGTTGATTCTATCCATAAAAATTTAAGACCTAAAATATCATTAGTTGGTTTTTCTGGAGTTGGAAAAACCACTATTACTAAATTAATCAAAGCTGACGAAATTCCTATGCGACATATACCTACAATTACAGGAGACATAGCAACAATAAAAATTGGCAAATTACATTTTCATTTATGGGATTTTGCAGGCCAAGAGCAATTCAGTTACTTATGGAATAATTTTATTAAAGGAAGTGATGCAGTTCTTCTAATTACTGATTCTACTCTAGAAAATGTGGAAAAGAGTAAGTATTTCTTAGAAATAATAAAAGAACAAGCACCTCATGCCCAATCAGCAGCAATTGGAAACAAACAAGATCTAAAGGGGGCTTTAAACGCTGTACAAATCGAACATATTTTAGGTTTAAAGGCTTATTCGATGATTGCATTAGATCCAAATAATCGTGATAAAATGATTCAAATAATAGCTGACATTTTAGAAATGAGTGCTGAAGTTTCACCTCTTTTAAAACCTCTGCTAGAAAGAGATAAATTTACTGAGGAAGCCTTGAAAGCTTTGAAGAATGCTGATTTTAATAAAGCAACTTTTTTATTTGACAAAATAAGTGATTTATGTATAGAATTAGGAGATGATTCATTAGGAAGAGAATTTTTTGAAAAATCACAAAAAATAAAAGATATGCTTAAAAAAGTAGGAGCTCCTCCCCCTGTCCCAGTAACTTCTGTAGAAAATGAATTTCAGAAATCTCATGAAATTACTGAAGCGCAAGAAAAAATAGAACAAATAACGATTCAAAAACAAGCCTTAACACCAGCTCCACCTCCTCCGAAATTACCTCCTGAACAAATATCACCTCAACCACAAGATCCACTAAAGATTAAAAAACCCTTCAAAATTTCGAGCTCACGTGTAGAATTGCTCGATACAAAATCAGATATTAAAGAAGTGGTAACCCCTATAAATTCTGAAGTTAAAAAACCAGTTTTAAAATTAAATCCTCAAGATTTTATGATTAGGACGAGACCAAAATCGGTGAAAGTTGTTCCTAATGATGTCAAATCTAAATTAAAAATGTCTTCAGACAGTCCAATCGGTAGAAAGGAAGAATTTAAAGCACCTGTTCCAGTTGCACCACTCAAATTAATGGAAGAAAAAGCTAAATCTAGTAAGAATCAACCAGAAACTTCAATTTCTCCTAAACTCCCAATAAAACAAGTGTCTCAAGAAAATTCCCCAATTACAAGTGAAATAAAAAAAGATGTATCAGCTAGTGAAATTAAAAGAGAATCAATCAGTAGTGAATCTTTAAAAAAACTTAAGATAGTATCACCTCAACAAAGAGAAAAATTGAATCAATCACTTATAGAATTAAAGATTAAAAAAACTAATTTGACAAAAATGACGTTAGATTTTGATATGCAAGAACTTACTGGTAAAATTACATCAGCAGAACTTGAAGACAAAAAGAGTAAAATAAAAATTATGATGGACAAGATTGATGATCAAATTCATGAAATTGAAAATATGCTTGATGATTGAGAAATCAAATATATTGAAAATATATTAAATAAATCTTTTTAAATATTTGTCTGGGACGTTAGCTTCTCCCATTATAATATTTTTTTTCCATCCATGATAATCCGATCCTCCCGATTTAATAAGATTATAATCTTCAGCAATTTTTTGAAAATATCCAGGAAAATGATTCTGAGCCCATTTGGATTTATCTGTTCCAACATATGGCCTATTTTTTGCATATGGGTATTCTATTTCAACACCTCTAATTCCCGCACTAATTAGCATTTCGATAAATTTTTTATGATCCGTTACACTATAAATTCCTGGATGCGCCAAAATAGGAATTCCTCCAACGGAATTAATTAATTCGATTGATTCTTCAAGAGTTAACTCTATTTCCCTTTCCACGTACGCTGAACCACCGATACTAATCAATTTGAATAAATCGTCTTTAGATTTTCCTTGAACTTTTTTTGGATTATTTTTTTTCATGATCTCAACAATATGAGGTCGTCCTATTATTTGACTTTCGGTTAATGTTTGTACTTCTTCAAATGATATATTATAACCGAATTCTTCCCGAAGTCGTTTACATATAGCCTTTTTTTGTTCCAATCTTCCCTTAATTTGATCATTAAGTTTATTAACTAGTTTAGATGACGTATAATCTATATTTAGTCCAATTATATGAACGTCTATTAATTCTCTTTTTAGCTCATGTCTGATTGAAATCTCTATTCCGGGGATTACAATAATTTGTTTTAGTTCTCCAAAAGATAAGAAACTTTCTATACCAGCTATAGTATCATGGTCGGTTATAGCAATCGCTTTTAATTTTAATTCAATAGCTTGATTTATTAACTGAGAAGGTGTATCTGAACCATCCGATGCTGTTGAATGCAAGTGAAGATCAATCATCATAATTACAAATTTATTATTGGATTTTAGTTTTATTTATGAAAATGAAATGAATAAAATTTAACTAATTGATTATTATAAATATTTAATATTGAAAGATTAAATATTTTAAAAGAAAATAAGGAATAAAATGCCCATTTATGTAATGAAATTTGGAGGATCTTGCTTAAAAGATAAAGCTGCCTTTGATAAAATTCTAAATATCACAAATATCTATAATGATGTTAAAAAAGTATATATTGCATCCGCGTTAAATGGTATAACTGATTTATTATTAAAAATAGCCAATTCCTTAGAAGATGAAGAAGCAACGGATAAATACATCGCTTTAATTGAAAAAAAGCATATAGATATTATAGAACAGATCTTTGACGAAGATTCTGAAAATTGTACTAAGGCAAGAGATTGGATCGATGGAAAACTAAGTGAATTAGAGGATGCATTTTCAGACATAGAAGAATTTGGTTTAGAACCTTATTATAAAGATTATATAATGAGTTTTGGAGAATTATTATCAACTTTTATATTAAATCAATACCTTCTCAGTAATGGCATAGATTCTGTTTTTATACCTGCAAATAAATTAATTATAACTAATGATGAATTTAATAATGCTTATCCTTTATATGATTTAACAAATTCTCGAATTAAAAAATTATTACTTCCAGTTTTAGAAAATCCTAATAAAGATATTGTTGTTTGTTTAACTGGTTTTATCGGAAGGAACAAGATAGGTTATGTAACAACTCTTGGGAGAGGTGGTTCAGATTATACTGCCACTATTTTAGCAAGATCATTATATGATGTGGGAGATGATAAAAATATTAAAGTAATTCTGTGGAAAGATGTTGACGGCTTGTTAGCAATAAATCCTAAGTTTGTTCCTAAATCTTCTCTTATAAAGAATTTAGATTATGAAGAAGCTAAACATATTGCTAATTTTGGAGTGAAAATTCTCCATCCAAAATGTTTGGAAGCTATCGAAAAGTACAAAATCCCCTTAGAAATTAGAAATTTTGATAAACCTTTAAACAATAACTTCACACTAATTTCTGAAGTTACTGATAAAGAACAAATAAAAAGTATTTCTGCAGTGGAATTTTTAACGATAATAACAGTCAGTTCTGGAAGTTTGGTAGATGTTCCCGGCGTTTTAGCAAAGATTTTTAAAACTATGAGCAAAAATCAAATTAGTGTTTCTCTTGTAGCTCAAAGTTCATCTGAAGTAAGTACATCATTTATTGTAAGTGAAAATGATACCGAGAAAGCAATTACTGCCCTAAAAAATTCAAGATTCTTCTTAGAATTCTTTGATATTAAATGGGAAGAGGTTGCTGTAATAAATATATCTGGCCTAAAAATTCTTGATACTAACACAAAAACAAAAATCTTTAATGCATTAGGAAAAAAGAAAATTAATGTTAAAGCAATTTCCCAAAGTCATAATGAATTAAATTTATCATTGGTAATAAAAAGAGATAAATTAATTGATGCTATAAAAGCTATTCATGACGAACTTTATGAAGACTTTAAAGAGTTTAATTAAATTTAATTGAAATCAAACTCGAAAATATTTTTTAATAATAGAAGAATTAATTTTAATGCAAAATTTAAGTTCTAGAATCAATAATTCGACGGGTAAGTTCTGTAAAAGCTTCATCCACATTAACACCCGTCTTGGCAGAAGTTTCAATGTAAATACTTCCCTCATTTTCAGCGAAAGAGCGAGCTTCATCTCGATCTATTACCACACCAACATCCTCCATTAAATCTGCTTTATTTCCAATCAAAACAAATGGAATATCACCTGCAAATTGGCGTATCTCAGTCAGCCATTTCCGGATTTCGGTATATGTCTGTTCCCTTGTTAAGTCGAAAACTAACAAAGTTCCTGCAGCACCTTTATAGAATGTTGATCTAATGAACTCAAAGCGCTGCTGACCTCCGATATCCCAAATGCTCAGAGTAGCAATTTCTCCTGGCCTAAATTCAACATCTTTGGTTAAAATATCGACACCAACAGTCAATTTATAATTAGCTTGGAATCTATTTTTGATAAAACGCTGAACTAGGCTAGTTTTTCCTACAGCAGCTGCTCCAGTCAATAATACTTTTAATTTGAAACTTGACATAAAGCTTCACTCATGTCGTTTTATATTTTTAAGTTATGTATATAAATTAAATTAAAGATTTAATAAATTAAAAGTTTAAATATTTTTCTTTTAAATAATTATCATTTTTAAATTATTTATATAGTAATTTAACTAAAATATATATCTTCTTTACTTTTAAAGATTTTATAAAATATCAAAATTTAATTATTTTACTCATAATACTATTTTTTCATCTTTTTGGGATATCTATATATTCTTTAAGGCTTGGAAAAAAGTCAAGATTCAAATGAGGAAAATACATAGCTTCAGCATATTCTTTTTGAAAATTCTTCTCTACGGCAATTTCGATATAATCAATTTTATGTAAAAGATTTTGTGCATTAGCTCTTAAATCTTTATTCAATAAAAGGTATTGTGCTCCAGTTCCAGCAGCATTTCCTATTTGAAATATTTTATTATCAGGGATGTCAGGTATCATTCCTATGAATTTTGCATTATAAGGATTGATATAATTGCCAAACGCACCTGCCAAGAAAATTTGCTTAATCTTTAAATCTTTACTTAGATGATTTAAAATAATTCGCATTCCAGAATAGAAAGCCGCTTTTGCCATTTGAATTTGGCGAACATCACTCTGACTGATTGAAATTTCCGTACCTATTGAGGTTTCTTCCTTATTAGTAATAATGAATTTTATATTTTTTTCATTTTTAATAAATCTCTCGTGATCAATTAATTCTCGATTGAAATTACCACTTCTAGTAATAATTTTTGATTTTAACATTTCAGCTATTCCATCAACTAATCCAGATCCACATATTCCTATTGGTTTCTTATTCTTTATTGTTGTGTAAGAGACATCAAAATTAGTTGTATCAATCTTAATGCTATCTATAGCACCTGCAGCAGCTCTCATTCCATTATCTATATGGGCACCCTCTAACGCAGATCCTGCGGCACATGAACCAACAATTAAATTATTCCGATTACCAACAATAATTTCTCCATTAGTACCAATATCTATAGCTAATGTTAGTAATTTTTCATTATAAATTTGTGAAGATAATATTACACCAATTGTATCAGCCCCTACAAATCCCGCAATAATGGGTGCAGTATAAATATTTCCATTTTTTGAGATTTTAAGTCTTAATTTCTCTGCCTTAACATCAAGAGCTCTTTGAACTACAGGGATAAACGGACTTAATCCAATGTTAACTGGATCTAAACCTAAAAAGATATGATGCATAACAGAGTTTCCTACAACTGTAGCGTCATACACATTAGAAGGTTCTATATTTGCTTTTTGGCATAAATTTGAAATTATTTCATTTAAATCATTTATCACAGAAGAATTTAATTTGTTAAGGTTCTCTTTATTATCTTTAATATATGTTAACCTTGTTATCAAATCTTCCCCATAGGCTGTTTGGCTATTTAATTTTGAATCTACAGCATAAATTTTACCATTATTTAAATTTAATAAATAACCTACTATTGTGGTTGTGCCAATATCAAAAGCAATACCATAATTGCGTTCAATCGTATTATTCGGTTCACAGGCAATAATTTTCTTATTATTCCATAAAACTATTGTGATTTTGTGATTATTTCTTCTGAGTATATTAGAAATATCATTTAAAATATTAAATTCTAAATCTATTCTATTAATTTTCTTCAAATTTCTTATTTTAGTGCTAAATTCTTTTTCTATTCTTTCAAAATCCGCATTTGGGTCCTCTAATGAAGGTCTCTTTACCTCCAAATAAACTTTTTCGATAGTAGGTCGTAATTTTATAACCTTTTTTACACCTGATGTAAGAATCTTAAAATCTTCAAGCAATAATTGACTAGGTAGAAAAATACTCATCTGAGATATTTGATCCTCAATCAAATCTGTTTTATGACTTATTGCAAGTTGGGCTTGACATGCTAAACGCCATCCGTTTTGAATTTCTGTTTCATTTATAAAATTTTTTTCAGTTCTGGTGGGATCATTAAGAAATTCATGACCTTTTTGAACCAATATTTTACATTTTCCGCATTTTCCTAACCCTCCACAGATGGATCTAATTGGTATATTTATTTCAGATAATAATTTATAGATTGAGTTATCTCTTGAAACATACAACCGCCTTGAAATTGGCTCAAAATCTATAAGGATGCTTTTAGCTTTTATCTCCATATCTCAGCTTCATTAATTATTATTCTTATTTTTGAAAATTTTAAGTTTATTTTCATGTAATTTAAGAATTATCAATCCATTTCAATAATTTAGTTAAAATAATTATCACAATATAAAAAATTTAATTACTTAGTGTGGTTAAATTAAAGTAAGAAATATATATGATATTTATAATTCAAAATAATAATTGTTAGATTTGTTTAAATTGCAAAATCCAGAAGAATTAGCACAAGAAGCTCTAAAATTTTTAGGAACTGCTCAAAAATTTGAAGGAGAAAAAAATCTAGAAGAAGCAATATCAAATTATCAACGAGCGGCTGATTTTCTTAAACAAAGTGGATTTTTAATGCATAGAGTTCAAGAAATTTATGACAGAATCGGGGAATTAA
This sequence comes from Candidatus Hermodarchaeota archaeon, assembly GCA_048885705.1. Classification (GTDB taxonomy): domain Archaea; phylum Asgardarchaeota; class Lokiarchaeia; order Sigyniarchaeales; family SOKP01; genus Loki-b32. The sequence goes on from JBHLLJ010000045.1 coordinate 10,467, forward strand.
AAAATTTCATTAAAAAAGACAGATTATATCAGCGAGCTCAAAATAAAGCACAAATCGAACAAATTCAAGAACAAGCTTTTTCTATATTAGAAGGAGCTAAGAGATTAGAATTTGATGGCCTTTTTGAAGATGCTATTCAGCAATATTTATCTGCCATTAATTTATTAGTTGATGCTGGTTGGTCTGAAAAACAATTGGAAAATTTAAAAATTAAGATAAATAAACTTGCTAAAGAAGCCAAAGAACAGAAGTTTGATCAACAAACTCAACAACCGGAAACTGAATTAAAAACTGAATCGACTCAAATAGTTCCAGATGAGACAACCCAAGTTGTTGGCATGTTTGGGCAAAAAAGTAGTGTTGAAAAAGCAGGAGTCTTAGAGAGTTACAAAAAAAAAAAACAGCGTGAAGAAAATATACAAAATGAGGCATTTGCTCATATTGATGCTGCTAAAGTGTTTGAGAAAGATAAAAAATATGATACAGCAATAAGGAACTATGAAAGGGCTGTAGAATTATTGAATTCTATTGGTTGGAAGGTTCAAACTCAAAAAATCCAGACAATAATTGAAAAGCTAATGAAAGATAAATTAGAATTTGATAAACATCAATTAGAGAAGGATGTACTATTAACGACTGACATTGAAGAAAGTAAAGCTATTTTAGAAAAAGAGGCAGAACTGAAAAAGCAAAACCTAATTGATTATGAAACAAAGAAAAGATATGAAGAAGAAATTCAATTTAAAGCTTTTAATTTAGTAGATATTGCTAAAAGGCTTGAAAGAGAAAAAAAATATAGCGAAGCAATTGAGAAATTAAACCTAGCAGTTAAACTTCTTAAATCGATAGAATGGGACTCATATATCGAACCTATTTTAAAATTAATTGAAAGTGTGAAAAGCAAACAAAAGAAAGAAGAAATTTCTAATCAATTAATAGAAGAAAGGGAAAGAAATCTAAAAATACTTCAAAAATCAATACATCAAAAAGAGAAGGACCAATTTATTGAGTCAGTAAAAGAATCAGAAAAAAAGAGAAGAATTTATGAAGAAAAAAGGAGAGAAACTGAAATGAAAGAAGAAGAACTTTTTAATATATTAGATAATGCAGATGTAATTCTAAAGGAGCAAAATTTTGATGAAGCTATAAATATCTATTATAAGGCTTTACCATTACTTACAGATTTGGGTCCTGGATGGGAACCTTATAGAGCTATGGTACAAAATACAATAAACAATGTAGAAAAACTTAAGCATTCACATCTCAAAAAAGAATATGAGGATCAAAAGAAATTAGAGGAAAGAAGGAGGGAAGAATTAGATTTTCAGAACCAAATTGCAGTTCAAATTAATAAAGAACGGGAACGGCTAAACAAAAAGGAAATCACTATCAAAGATCGTGAAGAACAGATCAAATTATTTAAACAAAAGAAAAATCAAGCATTTGAATTCTTGGATTCTGCCAATGAATTCTTAAAAAAAGGTGATTATGATAATACAATTTTAAACTACCAAAATGCTGCCAACTTTTTTGCTGAAATTCAATGGGTTGAAGAAATACCAATGATTGAGAATTCAATTAGGGAAGTAGAAGAACTAAAAAGAAAACAGATTATATTAAAACAGAAAGAATTAGAAGATCAAATTGAAAGACAAAAGAAAGATGATGAGTTCCAAAAGCAAATTTCAAAATATTTACAACAAGAACGTGAAAAACTAAAGAAAGAGAAAATTACGTTAATGGAACGTGAGAAAGAGTCAATATTTCGTGAAGAAAGAAGAAAAGCAGGTTTTAAATTACTCGAAGAATCACAAAATAATGTTAAAGAGGGAAACTTCGATAAAGCTATTGAAATACTTCAATATGCAATTAATTTTTTTGCGGAAGCTCAATGGCAGAATGAAATTAGTCTTATCCAAAATGCAATAGTAGAGATTGAAAATAAAAAGAGAGAAAAAGAGATACAAGCTCAGATTAAATTTCAAGCAGAATTAGATCGTGAAAAACGTGATAAAATATTTCAAGAGCGTATTGCACAAGAAATGAAAGCTCAACATCAAAAGCTATTAGAACAAGAGATCACATTTAGAGAAAAAGAAAAGGAACTTATCTATCGTGAAACAAAAAAAAATGAAGCTTTTGACTTGCTAGATAGGGCTCAGAATTTCCTTTCTCAAAAGAAATTTGATGATGCGCTTCAAATTTATCATGATGTTGCAAATATATTTGCTCAAATTCAATGGACTGAAGAAATCCCCATAATTCAAGAAACAATTCACTCAATTGAAGAAAAAAGAAGGCAAGATGAAATTAATAAACAACAGCTTTTGGAAAAGGCAATTAGAAAGGAGGCGGAAGATAAGTCTTTTATTGAACTAATAAGATATAGAACTGAAAGAGAAAAAACTGAATTCTTTAAAGAAAAAGAAATATCTGAGAAACAAAAGCAACTCTCTGCTCAGAACATAGCGACACAACAAAAGGCATTTAATTTAATAGAACAAGGAGACAAATTTCTTGAAGAAGAACGCTATGATGACACGATTTCTAACTATAATAAAGCTATAGATATTTTAAAGGATATTGGTTGGGATGAAAGATATTTAAAATTATTAAATGACACTATTCAGACTATCAGAATTAAAGAAAAAGAGAAAGAAAAGCAGAATCAAAAAGAATTTGAGGCCTCATTAGAGCATCAGAGAGAAGAGGAGTTATTTCAAAAGAAAATTAGCGAATATATGCTTAAAGAACGCAAAAAATTACAAAAGAAGCAAATAGAAATACAAGAAAAAGAGGAAATGGTAAAAAAGTCCGAGGAACGTAAATCAGAAGCATTTAAAATAATGGATAATGCACAAGATTTGTTAATCCAAGGAGAATTTGAAAAAGCAATTGATAATTACCGTAAAGCAGAATTGATGTTGAATGAGATTAATTTTCCTACATCTGCTATTGGAGAAATGATATCAAATATTCAAGAAGAAAAGAGAGAAGAGGATTTAAAGCGTTTTAAAGAATTGGAATTAGAAATCAGAAGACAACAAGAAGAAGAATTCTTTCAAAAGCAAATTCTAGAGAAAATAGAATTTGAAGACCAGAAAATGAAAGAAAAACAAGAGAAACTGAAGAAAGAAGAAGAATTAAGTAAATTGCAAGAACAAGAAAAAGAAAAAGCGTTTAATATACTCGAAGAAGCTCAAATAAAAATTAGAGAAGGCCTATATGAAGAAGCAATAAAGTTGTATCATCAAGCAATAGATGTATTTATAAGAATTAAGTGGGATAAAGAAGTCGCTTTGATTCAGAATTCCATAGTTGCAGTTGAGGATAAAAAACGGGAAGCTGAAATTAGAAAACAACAAGAATTGAAATTATCCATAGAAAAAGAAGAAGAAGAGAGATTATTTCAAGAAAAGCTAATAAAAGAAATCAAATTACAACGTGAAGATTTAAAGAAAAAAGAAATTACACTGAGAGAAAAAGAAAAAGAAATTGAATACCGCGAAAAAAGGAAGGAAGAAGCTTTTAACATGTTAGATAAAGCTCAAAATTATGTTTCCTTAGGTAAATTTGATGAAGCAATTGAACTTTACCACAATATAGCAAATATTTTTGCTCAAATTCAATGGACTGAAGAAATTCAAGTTTTAAATAAAGCTATAAAGAATATAGAAGATAAAAAACGAGAAAAGGATTTAATAAAACAGAAATCTATTACAGAAGCAATAGAAAAAGAAAAGGAAAATTACGAATTTATTGAAAAAATAAGAATTTTGAGGGAGAGCGAGAGGATTAAAGCACTTGAAGAGAGAGAAAAAATTCAACAGAGAGAATTAATTTCTGCTCAAGCTATAGAAAAAGAGAAAGAAGCTTTTAAACTAATTGATAAAGGATATAATTTGCTACTTCAAAAGAATTATGATGCTGCTTTATTAGATTATCAAAAAGCTATGAATATTTTAACTGAAATTGGGTGGACAAGAGATTATTTAAAGTTAGTTCAAGATAATATAAAAGTAATTGAAGTTAGAAAAAGAGACATGGACAGAGAGAAAGAAATTGAAATTCAAATGAAAAAACAACAACAATATGATGATGAGCTTTTTCAGAAGAAAATATCTGATTATATGTTAAAGGAACAAGAAAGATTAAAAACAAAAAAAATTGAAATCCAAAAACAAGAAAAATTGAAAAAAGTTATGGAAACTCGTAAAATAGAAGCATTTGAAATCTTAAATGTCGCTGAAAATGCTTTTAATCAAAAAGAATATAATCAAGCAATTGAAAAATATAGACAAGCAGAATTAATTTTAAATGAAGTTGGGTTTCCTACAACCTCAATTAAAGAAATGATTCATAAAGTCCAGGAAAAAATAAAAGAAGAATTTTTAGCAAAACAAAAAAGTTTAGAAATAAAACTTGAACAAGCTAAAGAAGAATTTAATTTCCAACAACAAGTTGCTAAAAATATTAAGATTAATGAAATTAAATTAAAAGCCAAACAGAAAGAAATCGAAAGGCAAAAAGAGTTTCATGCTTATATGGAAAAACGTAAAGTAGAAGCTTTTAATTTTTTCGAAGAAGCAGAGGCTTTTATGAAACAGTTACAATATGATAAAGCTCTCGAGTATTACCATGCAGCTGAGTTATTATTGAATGAAATTGCCTTTCCAACTGATTCTATTCGGGATTTGATCCTTAAGGTTCAAGAGAAAAAAAGAGAATATCAACTGCAAAAACAAAAAGACCTCAAATCAAAATTGCAGAAAGAACGTGAAGAGTGGATATATCAACAAGAAATCGCAGAAAACCTAAAACTTGAGCAAGAAAGGTTGAAAGAAAAGGAACTAAAAATACTAAAAATGGAAGAATTGAAATCAAAAATAGAAGAGAGAAAAGAAAAAGCATTCAAAATTTTAGATGAAGGAGAGAAATTTCTAAAAGAAAAAAAATATGATAATGCTTTGGTATGCTATAGAAGAGCAGGAATAATATTAAATGAATTGCAATTTCCAACTGATTCAATTAGTAATATGATATTAAAAATTAATAAATTGCATAATCAACAAATAGAATTAAAAAATTTAGAAGTTCAAAAAGAATTAGAAAAAATCGAGGAAGAAAGAGCATTAGCAGTGCTTATTGAGGAAAGAAAAAGGCAAGAAGGGGAAAAAAAGAAAGCTCAACAAATAGCTCTTCAAGAACGAGAAAAAGTAATAAAAGAGCAAATGAGTGTCAGAGAATCTGCATATTCTCTTTTGGAAGAAGCTGGAAAATATTTGAAACATCATATTCCTAACTATAATGAAGCAATTTCATTATACATTCAAGCAAGACAACTTTTAGCAGAGAATATTGGCTGGGAACCTGAAATTAAAAACTTAGATATATTAATTAAGGATCTACAGCACGAACAAGCTAATTTTATTGAAAAGAAACGAATGGAGGAACAAACTCGATTACAAAGGGAAAATGAATATGCTGCATTTCAAGAAGAAGTAAGAAGAAGAAGATTAGAACAAGAACAATTGAAACGAGAACAAGAAAGACAATATCGCGATTTGGTTGTTAGAAGGCAGCAGATGGAAAGGATAAGAAATGATGGATTAAAATTTATAGATGAAGGGAAAAAATGGGCTGCATACCATGATTTTGAGAAAGCATATGAATATTTTAATTCTGCTATCACTAAATTTAAGCAAATTGGTTGGGATGAAGAAATAAAATATATTGAAACTGAAATTAAAAACACAAAAAATCTAGAAGAGAGAGTTATTAAAGAAGAATTAAAAATCCAAAGCATTCAACAACAATTAGAAGAACAAAGAACTTTAGAACTAGAGCGTAGAAAAAAGAAAGAAGAAGAATTAAAAGAAACTATTGGTGAAGTTAGTGAATTAGCAGATAATATAGTAGGTCTGATTGAAGAAAAAAGACAAGAACAAAAAGTATTGGAATTTGAGCAAAAACAGAAGGTTAAAGATAAAGCAAGAGAATTTCGTAAAGAAATGACAAATTTAATAAAAATGAAGCAAGAACTAATCGATGAAATAGCAAGAAAGGAAGATGAGAAGAGAAAATTCCAAGAAAAATTAGAGGAAGCTAAAGAAAGAGAAAAGATTGATAACCTTAAAAAAATGATTAAAGAAACAGCTGAAAAGAAGAAAAAGTGAATTATTTCTTTATTTTTATTTTATTAAGTTTAAAAGTGATTATTACTAATCTTAATTACTCTATATTAGTGAGAAAACAACTAAAAGAGTTTATATTTTGAATTTGAAATAATAATATTATACTGATTAATAATAAGGTATGTTTAAAATGACAGAAAAAACTGAAGATATTGTTAAATCGAGAATGTATGCTCGTCAACAATTAATTGATGGATGGGAACAAGAAGTTATCGACAAGGGAACAATTATGATAATTGGTGTAGGTGCTTTGGGTTGCGAAATAGCAAAAGATTTTGCTCTGATGGGAATTGGTAAATTGATCCTAGTTGATTTAGACACTATTGAGACCTCCAATTTATCACGGCAAATGCTATTTAAACCTGGTGATGAGGGTCGTCCTAAGGCAGAAGTTGCTGCTGAAAGGTTAAAGGAAATGAATCTTTATCTTAAGGTTGATTATTATTTTGAGAAACTTCAAAAATTGCCCATCTCTGTGTATGAAGAAGCAGACATAATAGTTGCAGCTCTAGATAATTTTAACGCGAGGTTAGACTTGAATAAAATATGCCTTAGATTAAAAAAACCGATGGTTGAAGGCGGAACCGTAGGATTTGAAGGACATGTACAGATTGTAATTCCTGAAGGATCTAAATTAGAGTATAAAAATAAGGAACAAGTAATAGATAACTTAGTTGAAGCAAGACTTTGGGAAATAACAGAAAGAGAATACCCCGATTACTTTAAAGCACAAAAAAGAATTGAAGAATTAGAAGAATTAATAGAAATGATTAAGGCAGATAGTATAACACCTCTAATTGAAAAATTTCGCAAAGAGATCGAAATGGTTTTTGATTGGAAATATGCTCCACAATTATTAGATCAAACACCTTGTTATAGATGTTTAGTTCCAATACCCCCTGCTGACGATAAACTTGTCGCAGCATGTACTTTAAAAGGCTTACCACGAAATAGAAATCATTGTGTCATAAAAGCGGAAGTGGATTTTGAAAAGAAATATGGACATAAACCAGATCTTAATTTAAATGATGAAGTACTCAAATTAAAAGAATTGGCACAATTGGAATTAGAAAAATTGAGAGAGCGTGTCTTCAATGAAAATGTACCAGAAGAAAAAAGAGAAACCTTAAATGAAGAAGAAATTAATGAATGGAAACAAAATGTAAAGGAAACATTTGGACCAGACTATAAATTTGAAGAAATGGAAAATATTCTTGGAAATAAAATTGCTGCAATACAAACAGTTAGTTCTGTTATTGCTAGCATCCAATCTCAAGAAACACTAAAACTTTTATTCCGAGTTAATGGTAGGAATATTGGTGCCCCAATGGATCCTCCTTATGTAAATTATAATGGAATATATGGTCAATTTGACCATTTAAATGTAACAAAAAGAGAAGATTGCTTGGCATGTGGAAAAATTGAGGGTGAGGAAAATATACAAATTGTCGTGCCGTTTGATGCTGACGTAGGATATATTTTTAAAGCAATGAAAATAATTGGGACTGAACTAGATCCAGAACTATGGATGATTACCAATCCAATGACAAAAGAAATATATTGGAATCCCTATATGCCTTCTTTGAAAGATCCAGATATCAAGTTAACTACACTAAAAATAAAAAGTAACGATATAGTTAGTCTAACTCCTTTAGGAAAAGCGCTGACAGAATCAGAAATTAAAAAATATAATGTTGTAATCTCTTTTATGTGAAATAAATTTTATTAGGTCTTCCTTAATTTTAAATAGAGGTGTTAAAAATTCCAGATAATTTAAAAAAAGATAAACCGATGAGCAAAACCCACTTTAAGTTTATGGAAAAACATTTTAGAAAACGAGATAAAAATTATCCTCCACAAAACAAAATTGAAAAAACTAAAATTACAGTGGGAAGTATTGTTCTTGATTACGGATGTGGTCCAGGTAGTTATTCAATTGCAGCAGCAAAGGCAGTTGGTAATACAGGAAAAGTGTATGCTGCGGATATTCATCCATTAGCAATAGAATCAGTGGAAAAAAGGGCACAAGAAAATAATCTTACCAATATAGAAACAATTTTAACTGATTGCAATACTAATTTACAAGATGCATCGGTTGACGTTGTTTTGTTACTAGATATTTACCATGATTTATCTGATCCAGAGAGTATCCTTAAAGAATTACATCGTGTTTTAAAAACAGACGGATGGCTCTCCGTAGATGATCATCATTTTAAAGGTGATGAGATAATAGGAAAAATAACTAGAGTGGGTTTATTTAAATTTGTTGAACAGATAAAAGAACTTTATAATTTCATAAAGCTTTAGAAATTGTTTTATGTTAATTTTCTATTTTTCTCTTTATAAAATCTATTAAATCATCAACATAATAAACACCAATGTGGAAATTCTTAATAGCGAATAATCCATTTTGGACGTCTATAATTAATAATGCTGTTCTTTCAATCATATTATTTATTAGTATTATTTTTTGCTTTTTAACTATTTTATGAATAGAACGTTAATTTTTCAATCTTTGAATATAACAAAATGATTAGAAATCGGCTACTTCTTCTATATTATAAAACACAATGAATAATTCTTAAAAAATAAAAATAGAATATAAAAAATAGTTAATTCCGTTTAATCCATTGCATATTTCTTGGTCCAAGCTTGAGCTTTTGCTTCGAATTTCTTTTGAGCTCGAAAATACTGTTCTCCTGCTTCATGATTCAACGGATCTCCTGGATTAAAGAAGGGAGGCTCAACATGCATCATCCCTTTTAAAGCCTCAATAATATTGGTAAGGGTTTTGCTTGGTGTCCAACCAGAAGCTCCTGTACTTGCATCTACTTTTCCTACGAGATCTGGATTGATTAAATCTAAGCAAATGTTCAGTTTGCCTGGCGGAATTGAAGAATCAATGTTTGGATGCCACATTAAAGTGACCGCGTAAGCGTAAGGAGGAGCAAATGGATAATTCTCCGGAAACTTAATTTCAAATACAAATTTACCATCGGCATAGGGAGTTCCTTTTTTCCCTATGATAGTAAGCCTTAAATGATCAATACTTCTGCCCCATGGTTCTAAAATAACTAGCGGATCATTTTTATACGCTTCAATTGCCTCAGTATAGTCTGTTTCTTCTCTGATGATAATCACCAATCTTTTAATTTTGCTTTTAAATTGTAACTGTTATATTAGTTTAATTTTATAAAATTATAGATTAATATATTAAAAATTTTTCACAACAAAAGAAGTTTAAGATTTTTTGTTGTAAAAATTTTGGGTTAATAATCTTATAAAGTAAACATATTTGAAGTTTTCTTAATCCATACTATTATTTCAATAATTTTGATTTCTCAATAATTCTACACTTGAAAAGCGTAAAAAATATATTAATTCTATTATTATTTAATTTTAACTTTAAAACCCCTCTTAACTCAGACTGGTAGAGTGCTCGGCTGTAGATAAAATCGCGTATTAAAGCTAAGAGCTAATGAAGATACGTCAGCCGAAATAGAAACCGAGCGGTCGCTGGATCGAAGCCGGCAGAGGGGACCATTTTTTCTTAAAGAAAAATTAAAAGGCAAAATAAAAAAATTAGATTTTAGATTTTTTTTTTTTCTTAATTGAAAAGTTAAAGATTAGATAAATTAGTGGAACTGAGCAAAAAAGCAATAATGTGCATAAATCGTATCCGAATATAAATGGTTCTATCAAAGATTTTTCCAGGTATGTTTCGTATTGTGATTCTAATTGAACTATCACCTCATCCCCATATTTCAATCTTACTTTTGTTGGTTTACTAGTTAAAGCAATATTAAACATTGTTGTCCCATTTATCCACACCCATTCATCATAAATAATTCCACCAGAATTATAAATTTGAAGTTCAACCTGTTGAGAATACATATAATCATTTAAAGGTTCATTAAGATCATTAATTGTAAGATGTAAGATTTGTGCACTGCTATTATAAGTACACTCAAGGAAATTATATTTAGGGAGATAAAAGTTATCAAACCAGGGAAAGAAGAACCAATCTAACGATTCATTAACAGTATTTTCAAGCACATCTTGTAGATCAGATAATAGTGCAATTTTCTTATTGTAATCGTCGAAAAAGGTTTTCAATCCTAAAATAAAATTAGTTTGACCGATAGTTCTACTAATCTTCTCAAAGATTAAAGGAGATTTATAGTATGAGATAAAAACCCAATTTAAATTACTTTCACTGAGATCATAAGCAGATTGATTAATTTTTGAAGGCAAGCCTTCATCAGCGTAGTATGTACGAACTCTATCGTAATATCTAGTAAATTGAAAATATTCCCAATTACTGTAATAGTGTCTCGCGTAGTAATCAGTAGACCAGCAGGTTAATCCCTCATCTAGAAAACCCCAATCAACTTCATCAAAACCTACTAAATTATACCACCATTGGTGTGCAATTTCATGAACAATTGCTTTTTCTAAAATCTGCTTTTTAATAGATAAAGGATAATTATAGGTATCAATAATTTCTGAAGCATATACTTGAGTTGGATATTCCATACCTAAATAATGAGCATACTCTTCGACGATATTAAGAGTTGAATACGGATATGGTCCAAATGTATCATTAAATACGTTAAGTGCATTAATTGCATAAGTTAATGCATCATTTTGCCAAACCGTAGCTGACTTTGGAAGGTAATAAGTGGAAACATTAACACCGTTAACTATAGTAGATTGTTTTTGATATGATTTCGAAGCTGCAAATGTAACTTCTCTAACTGGAAATATTGGATTAAAATGATATTTAATTGTTCCTCCATGGGGTATTTGATCAATTAATTCTCCCGTTGCTGTTATAACATGGTCATTAGGGGCTTCAATCATCAAACTATAATTAGCCATATCGTAATAGAATGGATCACAATTATTTAGATATGGATCCGTATTCCATCCATCGAATTCGTCATATACACATGGCATAGGGTAAAAACTGGTGAATTTGTATATTCGAGAGCTGGTTGAATCTGATCCATGAGAGTTAGCGCGATCAATGCCTCCATCAGGAATAACAGAATAAAATTCAATGATAAAAAATGCTCTTTCATAAGGATTTAATACTGATTCTAGATCTACCCATAAAAGTTGAGCTATTTCATTTACTTCGAATGTGAGAGAAGTTTTAGGTTCAACTATGGTAGTTACGTTTAAGATATCAATATCTCCTATTCTACTTTGATATTGCATACCAGAGAGATAAAGATGGAAAGGGATTCTTGTAAAACTATATGGATCGTTATTATAAAAATTTACGCTTAAATTTCCTGTAACACTTGAAGTAGATGGATTAAAAATAACTGAGAGGTTATATTGAGAAAATTCATCGCCATTCGAAGATAAAATGGGTGATTCTTTAGATTCTTTTCTAGTTTCAGGGAGATTTTCAACTAATTCGTCGGAATATTTTGGAGTGTGTTGTAAGTAAACATTACCATTAAAACAGAGAGAGAATAAAACTATAATAATAATTAAATAGAATTTGGATTTAATTTTATACACCAAACTTGTTAGATTTAAATTAGTTTTTAATTAATTTTTTTTTATTTAAAGTTTAATTCCGTCAATATCTTCTGTTTTATTATCCGCACAAATTAATGAGAAATGATTTAATCGAATTTTTAATTTAAGTTTGGCTCGTTAGAGCTATATTTAGAATTTATAGTAGTATAAAATATCAAAAATTAAAATCCCCTTCAAATACTTCAAAAACTTATTATTTTGATTGTCATTATTTTAATTATAAAAAGTGCAGATGAATTATTCTTGAATAAAATCAGAACTAGATTTAAGGAAAAAAACCTAAGGAGATAGAGAATTTATGAGTGAAAATAATTACAATAACGAACAACACGAATTAGAGAAAATTCGAATGAAAAAAATGCGAGCAATAATGGAGGCTAAGAAAAGGGAGGAAGTAGTACAAGAAAGAGTAGTATCTATTTCAGATAAAATAGATTATGTTTTAAAAGTTGTTTTGGCTCCAGATGCATATAATCACTTATTAAATCTAAAGAATAATGAGCAATATGTTTATCAAGCTATATACAATGAACTAATAAGTCCTGATGTTATACAAAATATAGATTATTTACTCGCTATAATTAGAAGTAGAAGAGGTGTACCAAGACAAATTCCTCTAGACGCAATCATATATTTAGAACGAAAAGTTAAAGGAATAAGAAGTAAGATACAAGTGAAGCGAGGAGATGACTTAATGGATTTAGGTTCTTTTCTTACTAAAGACTAAAAACGGGATAAAAAACTTTAGATATTTTACTGTTCTCTTCCTGAAATTATTGCTACTACCTCCCATTCATTGTTAGGGAGAGAATTTGCTGATATATCAAAAAATTGGAAAGCAAAAGGTCTACCAAATATTTGTTCAACCATAAAACCGAAAGAACTAATTGTAAAAATGAAAATTCTTTTCAGAATAGACTCTGTACTCCCACTTATATTCAATTTTTGCATAACATCTTTCACAACTTCTATTTCTTTATCGTTATAATGATACTTGAAGATTAACTTAAAATCAACAGGAGTTGGTGCTTCTGGGTCTGAAAAAGATAAACCTCTCTTTCTGAAATGAAAAAAGGTATTCAAATAAAAAGAAAAAATTTCTTCATGATGATCTTTTAAGAGATGAGAAAT